>NZ_JBEZEZ010000008.1:0-347750 GCF_040649155.1 Streptosporangium sp. NPDC049046
CCCAGTCCTCCACCTTGATCACCCTCCAGAGTGACTACAAGGGGGTCAGTATTCGGCCGTCGCCACGGGGTCACCGTTCGCGCGTCGTCAACACGGGAGTTCGTCAGAGCGTCCGATCGCTCGAAGCGCGCTTGTATACGCAGGTCAAGAGCTTGCTCAAGAAGAAGATGTCCATAGAGGATAGCTTCGACCAGGCTCGTTCCGTTCAGCACCTGCTCAGCGCGAACCCGTAAATCTTCCGAGTATCCAGGGGTGTCTGGCTTGGTTGGCATAAGGCCAAACTGTCGGCGCGTGGGTTGGGACACAGGCCGAACGCTACTCGTGGTCCCAGCAGCCCGACAGCGATTTTCATGGTCCTCCCCGAGCAAGTCGGCTGGTGTGTCGATCTTGACAAGGTGTAGAGAAGCGTAAGAGTAGGCAAGGGAGCACGACGAGTAGCCACGCATGGATACGACAAGCACGCGTAGTGCACGAATCTACGGATCCTGCGCGACTGTGCGCAGGATCCGTACAGGCTGCCATGGCCTCGATGAGATGTCCTCTCCGAGGGAGCACGATGAGTCAGGGCCACGACCTACCCGTCTACATCCGCATAGCAGATGACCTACACACTCGGATCAGAAGTGGCGAACCTCCCGTCGGGGGCATGCTGCCGTCCGAGGCTTCGCTTGTGCGTTCCTATGGCGTTGCTCGTGGGACTGTACGGCAAGCTCTTGCCGAGCTGGAGAATCTCGGAGTGTTGGCTAGCGAGATGGGCAAGGGCCGACGAGTCGTAGGGGAAACAGCTGGCGGGCGTGGCCCCATTGCGGCGCGATACGAGGCCATAGCCCAGTCTCTTCGCGGACAGATAGAAGGTGGGTCGCTTGGTCAGGGGCAGCGTCTTCCCAGCGAGGAAGCTCTAGCCGATCAGTTCGCCGTATCGAAGGGGGGCTTCCCCCATGAACGTGAACACCGATTTCAGGCGGCGGGCTTCAGGTTATCTGCCGTCTTCTCGTAGTCGATCGGGCTGAGCTGGCCGAGGCGGGAGTGCCGCCGGATCGTGTTGTAGCGGGTAATCCAGCCGAACACGGCCAGGCGGGCGGTGCGGGCGTCGGACCAGCCGTATGCGCCCTGCAACGTCTCGCGTTTCAGACTCGCGTTGAAGGACTCGGCCGCCGCCTTGTCGGCGCTGGTGCCGACCGCACCGCGCGAGCGGGTGACCTCGAGCCGGCGACAGGCTCGCGTGAACTCCTGCGAGCAGTACTGGGCCCCGTTGTCGCTGTGAAACACCGCCCCGTCCAGGCGGCCGCCCCGAATCTGCGCCGCGGCCTGCAACACGTCGACGACGAGCTCGGCGCGCATGTGGTCGGCGATCGACCAACCGGCCAACCGGCGCGAATACAGATCCACCACGGTGGCCAGGTAGAGGAACTGGCCTCCACCGACCGGCAGATAGGTGATGTCGCCGATGTAGCGGGTCTTGGGCCGCTCGGCGGTGAAGTCGCGCTGGAGCAGGTCCGCCACCGGCGCGGCGTCCAGCTCCGAGATGGTGGTGCGGACCCTTTTTGCGTAGATGCAGCCCGGCGATGCCGTGCTCGCGCATCACCCGTTCCACCCGCTTGTGGTTGACCCTCATTCCGGCCGCGCGTAGTTCGGCCGTCATCCGGGGCGCGCCGTAGGTGCCCTCATGCTCGGCGTGAATCCGCCGTATCCGCTCGGCCAGCCGCTCATCGGCCTGGCGGCGGGCCAGCCGCGCCGCGGCGCCCTTCAGCCACCGGTAAAAACCCGAGCGTGACACCTGCAGCACCCGGCACAACCGCTTCACCCCGTAGAGCGCCTTGTGATCTTCAACAAACTGGAAGCGGTTCACCAGTTCGTCTCGCCCGCGAAAAGCTTGGTCGCCTTACGCAGGATGTCGCGCTCTTGCTCCAGCTCCCGGATCCGCGCCCTGAGCTGCTTGTTCTCCTGTTCCAGCACGTCATCCGAGGGTAGGTGGCCGCCCGGCGCACTCTTACCAGCCGTGGCTCCGCCGGCCGCTTGCCCGCCCCCGCCCCGGGCCTGCGCGGCGCGTACCCAAAGCCGCAGCGTCTCGCGGCCGACGCCCAGGTCCCGCGTGATCGACGTGGTCGTCCGATCCGGCCTCGACAACACCAGCGCCACCGCGTCGGCCTTGAACTCGGGCGGGTAGTTCTTCATCACCATCAGGGACATCTCTTCCCTTGGACCTCAAGATCCAGTTTCCAAGGTGTCCACATTCAAGGGGGAGCGCCCGATCTACGCCAAGTGCATCGTCGGCCAGGATGAGACCGCCAAACGCCGGATCGCCGAAGCACTCGGAGAAGCTTGACGATCTCCCTGGAACTTCGGCACGTATTCGGCACAGCCACCCGCAAACGATCAGTGACAGCCGTGAGCAGCCGGACATGACGAAAACGCCCTCGACCGCGAACTTGCAGGTCAAGGGCGTTTTTCGTGTGATCACAAGGGGTAGGGCGGGCGGGACTCGAACCCGCGACCCAGGGATTATGAGTCCCCTGCTCTAACCGGCTGAGCTACCGCCCCTCGCGCACGCCGTACGCGGCATTCAACCAAACGTGGCGGCTGTTCGCACATCTGCCGGGCGGGACGGGTTCAAGATGTGACCTTCGGCGGGAACGAGCGCGGAACCCGGCTCCGATGGAATCGATACCCTACGGGTGAGCCGTGTTGAGGAGTGTTGGATCATGCGCGTTGTTGGGGCTTTCAGGGACTCGTACGGCATGGAGCCGGCCGGGGTGTGGCACGCTCCCGGGCGGGTCAACCTGATCGGGGAGCACACCGACTACAACGACGGGTTCGTCCTGCCGTTCGCGCTGCCTTGGGGGGTGACCGCCGCGGTGTCGCCGCGCGAGGACGGGGTGATCAGGCTGCGGTCGCTGCAGGCGGGTGAGCCGGTGACGCTGGCGACGCCCGACGAGGCCGAGGGCTGGGCACGCTACGCGGCCGGGGTGTTCTGGGCGCTCGGCGAGGCGGAGCGGAAGCAAGGACGAGGGCAGGGGCGGGAAACAGACGAGGGACAAGGGTCAGGGCAGGGGCGTCCGGTCGGCGGGGCGGATGTGGTGATCGACGGGGACGTCCCCCAAGGGGCGGGTCTGTCGTCGAGTGCGGCGCTGGAAGTGGTGATCGGTACGGCGCTGAACGAGCTGTACGGGCTCGGTCTCACCAAGATGGAGATCGCCCTGGCCGCCCAGAAGGCCGAGAACGACTTCGTGGGCATGCCGTGCGGGATCATGGACCAGGCGGCCTCCGCCCTCGGCGAGGAGGGGAAGGCACTGTTTCTGGACTGCCGGACCCTGGGGACCAGGAGCATCCCGTTCGACCTGGCGAGCCACGGCATGCAGCTGCTGATCATCAATACCGGGGTGCACCACGAACTCGCCGACGGGCAGTACGCCCGCCGCCGCAAGGACTGCGAGAACGCCGCCAAGCGCCTGGGGGTCGACGCGCTGCGCGATGTCACGGATCTGGCGGGCGCCCTCGCGAAGCTGAGCGGCGACGAGCGCAGGCGCACCCAGCACGTGGTGACCGAGAACCACCGGGTGGAGGCGGTGATCGGGCTGCTGCGCGCCGGGGCGGTACGGGAGATCGGTGCGCTGCTGAACGCCTCTCACCTGTCGCTGCGCGACCAGTTCGAGGTGTCCTGCGCCGAGTTGGACGTGGCCGTGGAGGCGGCGGTCAGGGGCGGGGCACGAGGGGCTCGGATGACCGGGGGCGGGTTCGGCGGCTCGGCGATCGCGCTGGTCGCCGACGACCGGGCGGAGTCGGTACGGGAGTCGGTGACCGGGGCCTACGCCGAGCGCGGCTGGACCGCACCGGACATCTACCCGGCGACCCCGGCCCAGGGTGCCCGTCGGCTGCTCTGATCCGATCCGTCTCGACGTACCGGATCACCTGTCGCACCCGGGGTGCCGGTTCTACCCGGCTCACGGTGAGTGCCGCTCCTGCCCCCGGCGTCCGCGACCTTCATCGGTCGGGTTCGCCCCGCTCGCGGTGGGTGCCGGTCCTGCCCCGCACCTGCGGTCCGAGGGTCAGGGCTCGGTCGACACCAGCTTGGGCACCGCGCCGAGCAGTTCGCGGGTGTAGTCGTGCCGGGGCAGGAAGAACACCTCATCCACGTGCCCCTCCTCCACGACCCGCCCGCCGCGCATGACCAGTACCCGGTCGGCGACGTGGTGGACCACCCCGAGGTCGTGGGAGATGAAGATCAGCGCGGTCCCGTCGGTGGCCTGGATCTCCGCGAGCAGGTCGAGCACCTGGGCCTGGATCGACACGTCCAGCGCGGAGACCGGCTCGTCGCAGACGAGCACGTCGGGGCGGGTGGCGAGGGCTCTCGCGATGGCCACCCGCTGGCGCTGGCCTCCGGACAGGCGCCGGGGGTGCCGGTCGGCGATGTCCGCCGGGAGGCCGACCCGGTTCAGCAGTTGGGTCACCCGGTCGAAGAGGGCCTCTCGCGAGGAGCCGTGCCGGAAAGGAACGCCGCGCGGGGAGCCGTTCTCAGTGGGAACGCCGCGCGCTGAGCCGTTCCGGGAAGAGCGACCGCGAGGAAAGCCGTCCCCGGAAGAGACGCCGGGCGAGGAACCGTTCCGGAAAGGAACGGCGCGCGAGGGGCCGCGTTCGAGGAAGGCGCCCCGGAGGGGTTCCGCGACCAGGCGGCCGACCGTGTAGCGGGGGTCGAAGGAGTCGAGCGGGTTCTGGGAGATCACCTGGATGCGGGACCTGCGGGAACGCCTGGCGCGCTCGCGGATCCCCGACCAGGGCTCGCCGCCCAGCCGGACCTCCCCCGAGGCGGGTTCGAGCAGTCCGAGGACGAGCCGGGCGACCGTGGTCTTGCCCGACCCCGACTCCCCCACGATGCCGAGCGTCTCGCCGGGGTAGACCTCGAAGGAGACGTCGTCGACCACCGTGCGCGAGCCGTACGCGGCCGAGAGCCCGGAGACCGCCAGGATCGGCGCGGCGTGGTCGACGGTCCGCTCCGGCAGCGGGGTGCGCAGTGCGATTCCCCCGGAGGCGATGGCCGACAGGCGGGTGCCGCGCGAGACCGCGGAGGGGACGGCGGCGAGCAGCAGTCTGGTGTAGTCGTGGCGGGGCTCGGTCAGCACGCGTCCCGTCGCCCCCTCCTCGACGATCACGCCGTCCTTCATCACCAGTACGCGGTCGGCGACGGCGGAGACCACGGCGAGGTCGTGGCTGATCATGAGCAGTGCGGTGCCCTCGGCCTTGCGGGCGGCGAGCAGCCGCAGGATCTGGGCCTGCACGGTGACGTCGAGCGCGGTCGTCGGCTCGTCGGCGATGATCAACGGCGGGCTCGCGGCGATCGCGGAGGCGATCAGGGCGCGCTGGCGCAGCCCTCCGGACAGCTGGTGGGCGTACTGCCGGGCCCGCACCTCGGGTTCGGGGACCCCGACCGCCTCCAGCAGTTCGATCACCCTTTCCTTCCGGGCGGTGCGGGGGACGACGTCGTGGGTGGTGAGCACCTCGGCGATCTCGTCGCCGACGGTACGGAGCGGGTCGAGCGAGGTGAGCGCGTCCTGGAGCACGAGCCCCGCGAACCGGCCGCGCAGCCGTCGCCAGTCGCGGGCGCCGAAGCGGAGCGCGTCCCCGCCGTTCACGACGAACCGGGAGGCGGTGACCTCGGCGCCGGGTCCGGCCAGCCCGACCAGGGTCCTCGCCGTCACGCTCTTGCCCGAGCCGGACTCCCCGACGATCGCCACGCACTCGCCCGCCTCGATCGAGAGGCTCACCCCCCGTACGGCCTGTACTCCGGCCTTGGGGAAGCCGACCCGCAGGTCCTCGACGTCGATGAGGCTCATCGGTTTCTCCCCTCGAAACGGCGCTGCAGGCGGCGCCCGACGAGCGTCAGGCTGATGACGGTTCCGGTGACGGCGAGGCCGGGGAAGAGCACGCTCCACCAGGCGACGCGCAGGTAGTTGCGGGCCTCGGACAGCATCGAGCCCCACTCCGGGCTGGGGGGCTGCGGGCCCATGCCGAGGAAGCTGAGCCCCGAGGTGGCGATGATGGCGGTGCCCATGCCGATCGTGGCGAGCACCGGCAGGGGTCCGAGCACGTTGGGCAGCACGTGGCGGGCGACCAGTATCGGTCTGGCCAGGCCGAAGGTGACCGCCTGTTCGACGTAGCCGGAGCGGCGCACCACGAACGTCTGGGCGCGGATCACCCGGGCGTAGTTGGGGATCTGCGCGATGCCAATCGCGAGGATCACGTTGCCGGTGCCGGGGCCGGTGATCGCGATGACCAGCAGGGCGAGCAGCAGTTCAGGGAAGGTCGCCACGACGTCGAACAGGCGGCTGAGCAGCTCGTCGACGTAGCGGGGGGACAGTCCCGCAAGGACGCCCAGCAGGGTTCCGGCCCCCGCGGCGAGCAGTACGGCGGCGGCGCCGATGCTCAGCGAGTGTCCCGCGCCGTGGACGACGCGCGACAGCACGTCGCGGCCGAGGTGGTCGGTGCCGAACCAGTGCTCGGCGCTCGGCCCGGCGAGCGCGTGCAGCGGGTCGGCGGCGAGCGGGTCGACACCGGTGAGCAGGCTCGGTGCCACGGCGGCGACGGCGGCGACCGCCAGGAACAGCAGCGGTGCGACCAGCGGCGCGCTGAGGCCGTACCCGCGCCTGGCCGGTGCCGGGGCGGCGGTCGCGACACCCGGGACCTCCGTGACCGTCGTCATCGGCTCCTCCTCGGGTGGTACGGCGAGGGCACCTCCCGCGGCGGGACCACCGTCGACTCCAACCTCGGCGAAACCGCCGGTGGAACCGTCACCGGCTCTTCGCGCGACGGGGTCGTCATCGGCTCCTCCTCAGGCGGGGGTCGATCGCGAGGTAGGCGAGGTCGACGATCGTGCTGACCGTCACGTAGGCGAGGGCGGATATCAGCACGACCGCCATCACCAGCGGCATGTCCTTGCTGTTCACCGCGCCGACGGTGACCTGGCCGAGCCCGGGTCGGCCGAACACGGCCTCCACGATGATCGCTCCGCCGAGCAGGAAGCCGACGAACCAGCCGGTGAGGGTGACGGCGGGGAGCAGCGCGTGACGCAGGGCGTGCCGGGCGACGAGCCGCCACTCGGTGATGCCGCGCGAGCGGGCGGTCACCGCGAACGGCTCCTCAAGTGCCCGTTCCAGCCCTTCGCGGAGCACCTGGCCGAGCACCCCCGCGATCGGCAGCCCGAGCGCGAGTCCTGGCAGTACCAGGGAGGCGAGTCCTCTGTCCCCGGAGACGGGGAACCAGCCGAGAGTGAAGGAGAAGACGGCGAGCAGCAGGATGCCGATGAGGAACGGCGGGACCGAGACGATGACCAGCTCCGACAGTCCGACCAGGCCGCCGAGCCATGGGCGGCGGCCCGCGGTGGTCAGGGCGAGCAGCAGGGCGAGGACGACCCCGAGGAGGGCTGCGGTGAGCGCGAGCCGGATCGTCGGCCCGATCTGGGAGGCGAGGATGTCGCCGACGCCGCGCTGCAGGATGTAGGAGCGGCCCAGGTCTCCCTGGAGCAGGCGGAGCAGATAGTCGCCGTACTGCTGGAGCGGGGAGCGGTCCAGCCCCCACTCGGCGATGATCTCCGCCCGCCGCTCGGGGGTGTCGATGCCGTCGCCGACGAGCACGTCGATCGTGTCGCCGGGGGCGAGCAGCAGGGCGAGGTAGGCCGCGGTGGCGGCGGCCCAGAGCACGGCGACGCCCGCTCCGAGCCGCCGGCCCACCGGGCCGAGCCACCCGGCGGCGGCCAGCCCCCGCCGCCGGGTGAGTGAAAGGGTGCTCACGTCCCTATCCGGATGTCGTAAGCACTGTTGGGAGTGCCGGAGACCGGCTCGAAGGTGATCCCGGTGACCGAGGCGCTGTAGGCGACCTGGTCGGCGGGAACGTAGAGCGGGAGCAGAAGCGCCTCGTCGGTGATCACGGTCTTCTGCACCTTCGCGTAGAGCTCCTTGCGCTTGGCGACGTCGGAGGCGGCCGACGCGTCGGCGAGCAGCTTGTCCAGTTCGGCGCTCCCGAACTTCGTGCGGTTGATCGCGGCGTCCTTCGCCAGGATCAGGTTGAGCGCCGCCCCGGCGTCGGTGTCGCCGCGCGAGTTCTCGAAGACCTCGTACTCGTTGTCCTCGACGGCCTTCTGCGCGGTGCCCTGATCAACGATCTTGACCTGGAAGTCGATCCCGGCGCTCTGCTTGACGGCCGCCTGGACGGCCTGGGCGAGGACGTCGCGGCGGTCGCGGACGAACGGCGCGGCGTTGACGGTGCGTACGGTGAGCCGCTTGCCGTCCTTGACCCGGAAGCCCTCGGCGTCGCGTTCCTTCCAGCCCGCCTCGTCGAGCAGCCGGTTGGCCCGTTCGGGGTTGTTGCCGAAGGTCTTCTCCAGGGAGGGGTCGTAGAACTGCGGGCTGCCCTGGCCGATGACGCTCCAGGCTCGCTTGGCGGTGCCCTGGTAGACGGAGTTGAGCACCGCGTCCACGTCGACGGCGTCGCGGAAGGCCTCGCGGACTCGCTTGTCGTCGAACGGGGGGCGGGAGACGTTGAAGTAGTAGGAGAACGCGCTTCCGGAGTTGAGGCTGGTCTCCAGTTTCAGCTCGGGGTCGCTCTTGATGAGGCCGATCTCGGTGGCGGGCACGCCCTCGATGACCTGCACCTGCCCGGAGGTGAGCGCGCCGACCCGTACCGCCGCCTCGGACAGGAAGCGGTAGGTGATCTCGGCCAGGTGCGCCGGTCCCTGGTGGGCGGCGCCGGTGGGCGGCCATTTGTAGTCGGGGTTGCGCTTGTAGTGGGCCTCCTGGCCGGGGGTGAACCGGTCGAGGATGAACGGCCCGGTGCCGACCACGTCGACGCCGCCCGCCTTGAGGTCCTTCGCGTTCTTCAGCGACTTCGGGGAGACCTGGCCCGCGTACGGGGAGGAGAGGAAGTCGAGGAACAGTCCGTCGGGGGCCTTGAGCGTGACCTTCAGGGTGTACGGCGCGGTCGCCTCGGCCTTCTCGAAGTTGCGCAGTTGGATGGCGCTGAGCGCGGCGTTGTAGCCGGGTGCGACGAGCTGGTCGAGGTTCGCCTTCACCGAGGCGGCGTCGAACTTCTCGCCGTCGTGGAAGGTGACGTCGTCGCGGAGTTCGAAGGTGTAGGTCAGGCCGTCCTCCGACACCTTCCAGGACGTGGCCAGCCAGGGCAGGAACTCACCGTTCACGCCCCGGGCGATCAGTGCGTCGAACTGGTTGTGGACCAGGAGGCGGGCCTTGTTCTGGCCCCACTGGTGCGGGTTGAAGGTGATCGGCTGTGTCTCCACTGCCCACACGAGCGATCCTCCATCGCCACCGCCGTCCGCACCGGCCTTCGCGCTCGGGGCCCCGCTCTCGGCTCCGCACGCCGCGAGCGCCAGCACTCCGGCGAGCGTCAGGGCGCCCCATCGCAACTTCACGTTCTTCTCCTTGCGCTTCTGTACGACGTGCTTCTCCGCGACGTGCTTCTGCACGGCGTTCTGTACGGCGTTGTTCTGTACGGCGTTGTTCTGTACGGCGTGTTGTGCGGCGTTGTTCGGTACGGCGCGTCCGGCCGGCTCGACGACACGCCGGGTATGGCGATCGGGGTGGTTCACGCGACGTGCCGTCTGATCTGGGTTCCGGCGGCCTCGGAGAGCACGATCCGGGCGAGGGCGTCGGCGTGGCGGAAGAGCGGGGCGTTGAGGCGGGGCCTGGCGAAGCCGGCGGTGGCCCTGCCGCCCACGACCCAGGGGCCGAGGGCGAACCTGCGGGGGTGCGGGCTGCCTGACCTGTCGAGCAGGCGGCGGTCCGCGGTCCGCACGTTCACCAGGCCCGACTCCTCGTCGAGCTCGCCGCGGTCGCGGAGCGCGCTGATGAGCGGGTCGACGGCCCGGCTCACGCTGGGCGCGGGCAGCCGGGCCTCGACGAGGGTGGTGGCCGCGACGCCGCCGGGCACGGTGGGGCTCTGTGCCCGCCAGCGTCCTTCATGGTGGTCGACCTTGAGGTTCGCGCCGAGGAAGGTGACCACTCCGGCCCTGGCGAGGGCGCGCATCTCCTCCAGCCGGGGTCCCGGCGGGCCGCTCGCGACGTAGCTGAAGAAGCCGCCGAACCACGGGTCGGAGATGCCCAGCTCGGCGAGGACGCCGTAGACGGAGAGCAGTCCGAGGATCATGGCGTGGTCGGCGCTGTGCGTGGGGTCGGAGCGCCGTTCCAGGTCGACGGCGAGATAGCCGTGCATCCACTTCTGCAGGCCCGCGTGGTCGCCGAACCGGATGCCGTCCAGCGGCCGGTCGAGCCGGTCGAAGTCGAGCCGGTCCGGGTGCCGGGGCACGGCCTGGCGGATCAGCTTTCGCATCCCGAGGCTGCGCCACTCCTCGGCCGCGAAGCCCTCCTCGAACTCCTCCCAGCCCAGCTTGACGCGCTTGGGGTGGGCGGTGATGAGCTCGTGGTAGTACGCGAAGGCCAGTTCCTTGGCGACCAGGGGCCACACGTCCCTGCGGAAGTCCCACGGTCCCTCGCCCAGCGCCTCGCGGGTGAGGAAGCGCGGCACCGGCGGGCGGGCGCCCTTGAAGGAGTAGCCGGTCTTGGAGTGGTACGGCACCCCGCGCCGCGAACCCACGTGCAGGAGAGGCTCCTGCCCGCTGGGCAGGTAGACGAGCTCCCCGTCGTACTCGCGGACGAACCGGCCGCCCCGGCCCGAGGTGAGCAGCACCATCAGGTCGACGAAGGCGAGCCCCATCCCCCGTACGATCACCGGCTCCCTCGCGGGGATGCCGTCCAGGTCGAGGTCCGCCGCGTAGCCGGTGGGTAGATAGCGCAGCCCCGTACGTGTGGCGAGGCGGGCCAGCGTGCCCTCCTCGCTCGTCGGGGTCACGTCGCCGTGTCCCTGGGCGAGGATCACCGCGTCGACCTCGATCGTCCCGCCGTTCTCCAGCTTCACCGCCTGGCCGCCGGGGACGTCGGCGAGGTCGACGGCGCGGGTGGCGTGCACGTGCACCCGGACGCCGCGCGGCGCGGTCGCCACCGTGTGGCGGAAGACGTGGGAGAGGTAGCCGCTCTGCGCGGGGCGGGTGGCGAACCTGCCGGGGTCTCCGCCGAGCCATTCGGCCAGCGTGGGACCAGGGCGGATCGGTCCCTCGCACCGCACCGACTCGTCGGTGAAGAGCGTCACGTCGGCCGCGGTGGAGTTCATCCAGAGCAGGTCCGGCTGGTCGCGCCGCCAGACGCGCCCGCCGCCCGGCGGGTGGGGGTCGATCACGTGGACGTCCAGCGACGGCCAGCCGAGCAGGTCGGCGGCGTTGGCGCAGATCCGCTCCACCAGGCAGGTGCCCGTCGGTCCCGCGCCGACGACGGCGATCGAGGCGCTCATACGGCGGCTCTGCGGTGCGGCTCGTCCCAGTCGGCGTACAGCGGCTCGACCGGGACACGCCAGGGGTCGGTCTCGCCGCGGAAGGGGGAGATGACGGTGAAGTCGGTGTTCTCGCGGAAGGCGGGGTGGGCGTACAGGTCCCTGGCGTAGGCCCACAGGTTGGTGAAGACGGTCAGCGGGCGCTCGCTGATCCTGGCCGCCGGGTTGTCGCTCAGGTCGAAGCGGAGCAGGGTCGGCCAGAGCCGTACGTCCGCCTCGGTTATCCCCGAGCCGAACAGGTACCTGCGGTCGGTCAGCCGGTCGTCCAGCTCGTCCAGGAAGGCGATCACCTCTGCGCGCGCCTCGGTGTACGCGGTCTCGGTGGCGGCCGACGCCACGCGGCCCGCCGCCGTGTTGACGATCTCGTAGATCCTCGTGTTGAGCTCGTCGATCTCCGGCCTGAGCTCCTCGGGGTAGAGGTCGGCCTCTGGGTCGCCGCCGAACCGGGTGGCGAGGTCGATCGTGATGTCGGGGAAGTTGTTGCTGACGATGCGGCCGCTCGTCCTGTCCCACAGGACCGGTACGGAGACGTGCCCGTCGAAGCCGGGCTCGGTCGTCTCGTACGCCTGCCGCAGGGTGGTGAAGCCGTTGACCGGGTCGGCCCCGCGCCGCTCACGGAAGGCCCACCCGCGTCCGTCGCGCTCGTCGTCGACGTAGGAGAGCGAGACCACGTCCTGGAGTCCCTTGAGGGAGCGCACGATGGCGGCGCGCTGCGCGTACGGACAGACGGCCGCGACGTAGAGGTGGTAGCGCCCCGGCTCGGCGGGAAAGGCGGTCGTGCCGATCCGCCCGGTGAAGGGGTAGCGCAGGCCGGGCCTGCCACCGGGCCGGTAGTGGCCGTGGGTGTCGAGGTCGACGGGGCTCGCGTGGTTCAGTGTGCTGCTCTTCGGCATCTGGCGCTCCCGGACATGTCGTGGTGACCCCGGTGAGGGGGTCCGCGCTTGCGGCACGCCCACCGTGCCGCCTGGTCTCCCCCGGGGGCACCCCGCCGCGGTGCGAGGGTTGCCGGTCAGCCAGCCGGGGCTTCGCACTGACACTCTTAACCTATTTAGAAGGTAGGAAATACATAGATCTCTGTCAAGCCTTAATGTCGGGGAATGTCCTATGAGAGCGTGAACGTGGTCTACCGCAAGTACGACGGGTCACTGCACTGGCACCACCGCGGCCTGCTGCTCGGCGAGGACGAGCACGGGGTGTGGACGGGCTGCGTGGCCAACTCCAGCGGCCACAAGGGCGACGGCCCCGCGGTCGCCTGGCCGCATCCGTTCGTGATGCTCTTCCCCCGCGACGCCTGGTGGACGGCCGCGTTCAACACGGCACCGCACAAGCACGAGATCTACTGCGACATCTCCACGGTGCCGCGGTGGAGCGACGGCCAGGTCACCATGATCGACCTCGACCTCGACGTGATCAGGGTCCGCGAGAACCTGCTGAAGGGCCGCCGGAGCCGGGTCTTCCTGGACGACGAGGACGAGTTCGAGGAGCACCGGGTCAGGTACGCCTACCCGCCCGACGTGGTCGAGAGCGCCCGCGCCTCGGCCGCCTGGCTGATGGAGGCGGTCACCACCCGCACCGCCCCCTTCGGGGACGCGCCGCACTGGCTCACCCTGGTCAGCTGAGCGCGTCCCCTCCGGCCACCTCAGGCGCGGTTACGGAACAACCTGCCGGACAGCAGCGCCGAGACCAGCAGGAAACCGCCGCACCAGGCCAGCGCCTTCCACGGGTCGCTCCCCACGGGCGTGTCGAGCAGCAGGCCGCGCACGGACTCGATGATCGGCGTGGCCGGCTGGTTCTCCGCGAACCCGTGCAGCCACGCGGGCATGGTGTGGACCGGGACGAAGGCGCTGCTCGGGTAGGGCAGGAACATCACCGCGAAGGTGAAGCCGCCCGCGGCCTCCGGCGTCCTGGCCAGCAGGCCGACCACGGCGGAGACCGCGGAGACGGCCAGGACGAACACCACCAGGATGCCCGCCGCCGCGGCCCAGCCCGCCAGGTCCGCGTCCGCCCGGAAACCGAGCAGGAAGGCGACGACGAACACGATGACGAGCGAGGTGAGGTTGCGCACGGTGCTGGCGGCCACGTGCCCGCCCAGGAACGCCGCCCCCCCGATGTCCATCGACCTGAACCTGTCGACGATCCCCCGGCTCATGTCCTGGCTGACGGCGACCGCGGTCAGGGAGGCGCCGTAGGAGGCGCACATGACGAGGACGCCGGGGACGGCGTAGGTGACGTAGTCGGTGCCGGTCTGGATCGCGCCGCCGAACAGGTAGACGAACATCAGCATGATCATGACGGGCAACAGGAACGAGGTGATCAGCGCGTCGAGGTTGCGCAGCGACAGGCGGACGGCGCGGTCGGTCATGACCGGCCAGGCGACGAGCTCAGACACCGGCCCGCCCCCCGCACTCGACCACGGGACCGGACACTCGCCGCTCCTCGCTTGTCGAGACGTCCATCACCGTGAGGTCAGACACCGGCCCGCTCCTTGTCCGTCGGATTGTCCGTCAGGTTGTCCGTCAGGGCGAGGAACGCGTCGTCGAGCGTGGCGCCTCGCACGGTGAACCTCTCGACCGCGGAACGCCCGGGATCCACCTCGTCCAGCAGGGCGCGGATCTGCGCGGCGCTCCCGTCGGTGGCCGCCTCGACGGTGAGCCTGGCGGGATCGGCGTGCACGGCACGCGCACCGAGCAGGCGCGTCACCTCGGCGAACGAGCCGGCGTCGGCCAGTACGAGGTTCAGCCGCCAGGCGGCGACCCTCGCCTTGAGCTCGTCGGCGGTGCCCTCCGCCACCACCCGTCCGCCGTCGAGCAGCGCGATCCTGCCGGCGAGGCTGTCGGCCTCCTCCAGGTACTGGGTGGTGAGGAAGACCGTCGTCCCCGAGTCGGCGAGGCGGGTGATCACCTCCCACATCGCCTGCCTGCTCCGCACGTCGAGCCCGGTCGTCGGCTCGTCGAGAAAGATCACCGATGGTGCGCCGACGAGCCCGGCAGCCAGGTCCAGGCGTCGCCACATACCACCCGAGTACGTGCCGACCCGCCGCTTTCCCGCCTCTACCAGGTCGAACCGCTCCAGGAGCTCGGCCGCCCTGCGGCGGGCCCCCGCGCGTGACAGGCCGGACAGGCGGCTCATCATCCGGAGGTTCTCCTCGCCGGTCAGCAACTCGTCGACCGCCGCGTGCTGGCCGGTCAGGCTGATGGCGCGGCGCACCCGGCGGCGGTCGCGGACGATGTCGAACCCGGCGACCGTGGCCCGTCCCCCGTCCGGCCCGACCAGCGTCGCCAGGGTGCGTACGGTCGTCGTCTTGCCCGCCCCGTTGGAGCCGAGCAGCGCGTACACGCTCCCCCTGGCGACGCGCAGGTCGACGCCCTTCAGGACGGCGACCCTGCCGTAGGACTTGGTGAGGCCGACCGCCTCTATCGCTGTATCCACTACCCCTCCTGTGTATGGCGTACGCTCTACTGTTTATGACATACACGATATTGCGTAAGGTATACACTCACAGAAAAGGACGGTCAAGCCCGGGAGCGCGATGGAAGTGCCGGAGAGCGTGGAGATCGCCTGGGGCCTGCGCGAGCGGCCCGGCAAGGGCCCCAAACGCAGCCTGAGCCTGGAGCACATCGTGGAGGCCGCCCTGCGGGTGGGCTCCGCGGAAGGGCTCGCCGCGGTCTCGATGAGCAAGATCGCCGCCGAGCTGGACGTCTCCACGATGGCGCTCTACCGCTACGTCTCGTCCAAGGGCGACCTGCTCATGCTCATCACGGACGCGGTGCTCGGCCCGCCTCCCCCGCTCCCCGAGCAGGGCGACGACTGGCGTCAGGGCGTCCACCGATGGGGCGCCGCCATGCGCGTCGCCCTGCAGCGACACCCCTGGTCGCTGCGCATCCCCATCACCGGACCGGGCATCATGCCCAACCACGTCGCCTGGCTGGAGACCGGACTGCGCTGCCTGCGCGGCACCGGACTGGACGCGGACACGAAGCTCGCGGCGCTGCTGCTGGTCAACGGCTTCGTCAGGACCGAGGTGGCGCTCCTCGCCGACCTCCAGGACGCCCACCGCACCTCCCAGGTCACCGACGAGGAGGCGTTGTCCGGCTACGGCAGGTCACTCGCCAGGCTCACCGACGCCCAGCGCTTCCCCGAGATCCACGAGCTTCTCGAAGCCCGGGTCTTCGACAAGCCGGGCGGCGAGGACGACGAGTTCGCCTTCGGCATGGAACGCATCCTCGACGGCCTCGCGGTGCTCGTCACCGAAAAGCCACCCACCTGATCGTCGGCGACCGCACACCGCCCACGCCGTGACCGAACCCCGCGCCCTCCGAGGCCGCCCACGTCACGCCCCCGTGCGCGCCGGAAACCCGGTGGCGTTCCTGCCCGGTGAGCCGAATGCCGCCGGACACGCCATCGGAGCCCACGAGGCTGCCGGGCTACAGCGGCGGGAAGTCAGGGGCGCGGCGCTCGACGAAGCTCGCGACGCCCTCGACGAAGTCCGGCCGGGCGAAGGAGTCGGCCATCAGGCGCTTCGCGGCCGACTCCGACGCCTCCAGGCTCTGCTGCCAGTCACCCCAGACCTGACGCTTGATCACCGCCATCGAGGCCGGGGAGCTGTGCGTCGCGAGCTCGCGGGCGTAGGCCAGCGTCTCCTCCATCAGCCTCTCCCCCGGCACCGACCGGCCGGCCAGGCCCAGCTCGTACGCCTCGGCGCCAGTGAAGGTGCGGCCAGAAAGCAGCAGGTCCATCGCCCTCGCCTGACCGGCCAGGCGGGGCAGGATCCACGACATGCCGTACTCGGCGATGAGGCCGCGCCGGGCGAAGGCAGTGGTCCACTTCGCCTCGGCGGCCGTGAAGACCAGGTCGCAGAGCAGGGCGTGGACCATGCCGAGCCCGGCGCAGGCGCCGTTGACGGCGGCGATCACCGGTTTGCGGATCGTGGTCGGGAAGGTGGTGGGACGCGGGTCGGGTCGCCCCGCGTAGGAGCCGTCCTGGAGGGCGGTGAGCGTCTGGAAGTCCGCACCGGCGCAGAATCCCCGCCCCGCGCCGGTCACCACGATCACCCGGACCTCGGGGTTCTTCTCGGCCTCGGCCAGCTCGTCGAAGTAGCGACGGCCCATCTCGTCGGTCCAGGCGTTGAGCCGGTCCGGGCGGTTGAGGGTCAGCGTCAGCACGCCCCGCTCGATCGACGACAACACCGGATCGGCCATTGCGCATCCCCTTCGACAGTCCGCCGAGGGCTCCCCGCCCGGAGAGCCACAGAATATCGTTCTATACCTTCTCCCTCTCCGGCGTCAGCATGTGCGAGCGGACCAGATCCTCGACCGTGGCGCGCAGGCCGAGGAAGGAGGAGGTGCGCTTGACGGTGAGCGCCCGGTAGGCGGGCAGGTCGATCGGCACCTCGGCGGCGACCCTGCCGGGACCGCAGGCGAAGACGAGCACCCGCTGGGCGAGCAGGACGGCCTCCTCCACGTCGTGGGTGACCATCAGCACGGTCGTGCCCGTGTCGCGCCACACCTGGCGCAGGAAGAGTTGCATGTCCTCCTTGGTCTGTACGTCCAGCGCCCCGAACGGCTCGTCGAGCAGCAGCACGGCCGGCTCGCACGCGAGCGCCCTCGCGATCGCCACCCGCTGACGCTGCCCGCCGGACAGCTGCCGGGGCAGCGCGCCCGCCAGGGACGACAGTCCCACCTCGCCGAGGTACCAGCGGACCCGCCGCTCCCGGTCCGCCCTGGAGATCGGCAGCAGTCGCAACCCGAAGGCCACGTTCTCCGCGACGGTGAGGAAGGGGAACAGCGCGCCCGACTGGAAGACCAGCCCGCGCTCGGGACCGGGACCGGTGACGGGCGCCCCGGCGAGCGAGATGGATCCCGCGCTCGCCGGGGTGAGCCCGGCGATCAGAGAAAGCAGCGTCGACTTGCCCGAGCCGCTCGCCCCGACCACGCACACGAACTCGCCTGGCTCCATCGACAGGTCGATGCCGTCCAGGACGCGCGTGGCGCCGTAGTCCTTGGCCACGCCGCGCAGTACAAGGGTCATGCCGTCCACCTCCCGAAGCGGTCACCCGGAACCCGTGGCATGACACCGATCGGCACGCACCTCACGCCACCCACCTCCCGAGGCGATCGCGCAGCAGGCGCAGCGCGACGTCGATCAGCAGGCCGACGACCCCGATCACGACGAGCACCGCGAAGATCTTGTCGGTCTGCAGGAACCGCTGCGCCCGGACGATCCGGTAGCCGAGCCCCGACTCGGCGGCGATGAGCTCGGCCACCACCACGAAGTTCCACGCGGCGGCGGCGTTGATCCGCGCCGCGTCCACGACCGCCGGGAGCGCGTACGGCCAGGTCACCTTCCTGAGGATCTCGCCGCGCCTGGCGCCGAGGGTGGCCGCGGCCTGGCCCAGCTCACCGGGCACCCGCCGTACGGCGTCGGCGACCATCAGCGTGTTGAAGAACACCACGCCCAGCACGAGAATCGCGATCTTGGAGGGTTCGCCGAGGCCGAGCCAGATGATGAGCAGGGGGATGAAAGCGGCGGCCGGCATGTAGCGGAGCAGGCCGACGGCCGGTTCCAGCAGGGCCAGCGCCACGGCCGAGGTGCCCATCGCGACGCCCAGCGGCACCGAGATCAGCACCGCCAGCCCGAAGCCGGCCCCGACCCTGCCGAGACTGGCGAGGGTGTCGTCGAGCAGCTGCCCGCTGCCCAGCATCTCCGCGAACGCCTCCAGGACGGCCAGCGGGGAGGGCAGGAAGGTGGGATCGACGAGCCCTGCCGTACTGACGGCCGCCCAGAGGGCGAGCGGGACGAGCACGGAGGCCGCCCGCAGGCCCCAGCGGGCCCGGACGGACGGACCTCCCGCTCCGGATCGGTCCTTCCCGAGGAACGTGCCGGAGCCGGGGGTGCGTCTTCTCAGCCGTCCGGGACGGTCCGAGCGCCGGGGCAGCGGCTCCCAGTCCCGCCGTCCCTCGTCGGGAGGTGCGGCGGGCTCCACGGTCCGCGCGCTCATGAGGGCCTCGACCTTCCGGGTGGCGAGCAGGGCGAACTGGACCCGCCCCGGCCACAGCCGGTCGTCACCCGGCGTTGTCTCCATGTCGGCGTCTCCATGTCGGTGCTCCCGCTCTGCTGGCTTCCACCGCTCTCACCGCTCTGACAGCCCGCACGGCTCTCACGGCTCTCACGGCTTGAGACTTCTGACGAATTTCGGCTCGAACAGACCGTCCAGCGACGGCTCGGTGTCGGCCAGGCCCGAGTCGACGAGGAACTTCGCGATCAGGGACGCCTGGTTGTCGAGGTGGTCACCGGTGTCGCCGGGCTCGAAGGCGGCGAGGTTGTCCCCCAGGGAGAAGATCGTGGTCCCCGCGTCGTAGCTCGTGTAGTCGGCCTCGCTCACCCCCGCCCGCTTGGCCATGATCGCGGTGGCGTCGGCCCGGTTGGCGGCGATCCACTCCAGGGTCTCGAACCAGGTCTTCACCAGTGCCTGCACCTCCTGCGGCCGTTCGGCGACGAGCGAGGCGGCCACCACCAGGTGGTCGGGGATGGCGCCGGGGAAGTCCTTGGAGGTGGCGATGGCCGTGGAACCCGGCAGTTCCAGCGCGGTGGTGGTGAAAGGGGCGAAGACCCCGACCGCGTCCACCTGGCCGGCCTTGAAGGCCGCGGCGGCGGCATCGGTCGGCAGCGGCTTGAAGGTGACGTCCTTCTCGGTGAGCCCTGCCTTCCGCAGCGCGAGCAGCAGCAGGTAGTGGTCGACCGTTCCCTGCTCGGCCGCGACGGTCTTGCCCTTCAGGTCGGCCACCGCCGAGATGCCGGACCTGGCGATGATCTGGTCGTTGCCGGTGGAGTTGTCGTTGACCAGCACGATCGTCTGCTTCGCCCCGCCGGACACCGAGGCGATGGTGTCGTTGAGCGTCTGGCTGTTGGCGTCGACGTTGCCGGTGGCGAGCGCCGTCAGGCTGTCGGTGTAGCTGTCGAAGTACTTCAGTTCGACGTCGAGGTTGTTCTTGGCGAACAGTCCCTTCTCCTGGGCGACCTGCCAGGGGAACCAGCCGGGCCAGGCGGAGAAGCCCAGTGTGAGGGTCTTCTCGCCGCCGGAGGCGGCGGGCTCGGCGGCTCCGCCCGGGGTGGAGGCGCACGCCGCGCAGGCGGCGAGGAGGAAGAGCGAGACGAGCAGGCGGAGCGAGAACGGAGCGCGGGACGAACGAAACGACCCGAGCGACCCGGTCCGGCCGGGCGGCCTGGACGAAACAGACCGGCGGAGGGTGAGAGGCGGGCGGCGGAGCATCAGGAGGCTCCCTTCCTCGTGGGCAGGTGCCCGGAACGGACCAGGCAGCCGAGGGTGTCGCAGATGACGCGGGTGGCGATCAACGAGGTGATCTCCGCGTTGTCGTAGGGCGGCGAGCACTCCACGACCTCGATCCCGGCGAGCGGCGCCGCGTCGGCGATGATCTGGATGAATTTCAGGACCTCGCGCGGCAGGAAGCCGCCGGGTTCCGGCCAGCCGGTGCCGGGGACGAACGCGGCGTCCAGGCAGTCGACGTCGAAGGAGAGCCACACGGCCTCGGCGTCCTTCCAGGCGACCTCCAGCGCGCGCTCGGCCGCCGCCTCGATGCCCATGTCCACGCAGTCGGTGACCGTCATGATCGTGGTGCCGCGCTCGCGGCCGACCTTCACCCCCGGCCGGGGCGCCTGCCAGCCGCCGATGCCGATCTGCACCAGGTTCTGCGGCGGCACGTTGGGGATGTCGGTCGCGTGGAACCACGGCGTGGTGTGCATGCGCTCGTCGAGGTCGGTCTCCTGGGTGTCCACGTGCCGGTCGAAGTGGATGATCCCGAGGTTTCCCGAGAGGTGCTCGGCCACGCCGCGCACGGTCGGGTACCCGATGGAGTGGTCGCCGCCCAGGACGACGGGAAAGGCCCCGCTGGAGTAGACGTGCGAGACGGCCTTGGAGATCTGGTCGAAGGTCTTCTCGATGTTGCCGGGGATGGTGAACACGTCCCCGAGATCGGCCATCGTGATCGACTCGCGCAGGTCCACTCCCAGCTCGAAGCTGTAGGGGCCGTACAGGGCGGAGATCTTCCTGATGCCCTGCGGTCCGAAGCGGGTGCCCGAGCGGTAGGTGGTGCCGCCGTCGAACGGCGCCCCCAGGATCGCCACGTCGTACTCCCCGCAGCGCCGCACGTCCTCGACGTACGGGGCCTTGAGGAAGGTGTTGATCCCGGCGAAGTGCGGGAGTTCTCCTCGGGAGAAGGTCGGGATGCGCCGGTCGACGATGGAGTCGGCGCCCTGCAGGCCCACCTCCAGGGCCCAGGCGACCTCGCGTTCCCAGTTGGTGGTGGGCAGTTCGGCCTCGCGGTCGACGGCGAAGCGGGCCTCGGGGCCGTACCTGTCGGGCGCCGAGGGTGCCGCGGACGAGGGGCCCTGGCGGGCGGGGTCGGAAGCGGACGGGTGCCAGTGCATGGAGCTCCGATCAGCTCGGAACCCGGCCGGAGGGCAGCCGGGGTCGGCCGGCCTCCCGGGCTTTTGTCCCGCCGTGGAACGGCCACGCGGCCGCCTGCACCTCTCGGACCAGTCCCGCGCCGACGCCGTACGACCTCACGGTCGTGACATCCGGCGTCGGCTGCGGCGGAACCCTAGGTGCGCCCCACCATGAGGTGGGTCACTGCAAGTGCATCGCCGGTACGTTTCCCCCGGATTAACCCCCCGTTGCAGTCCGGTGACCGAGTGCACGCTCCAGGGAGTCCGGATGGTGGACGAAGTTCGGTGACAGCTGCCGGTCCTCGTAGTAGCGGTGGAAGACCGGGGTGGCCGAGGCCGAGATGGGGGGCACGATCCAGGACCAGTCGGCTGGGCAGACCCGTCCTTCCTTCTCCTCGCGTTCCAGATGCATCAGGAAATGTCTGGACTCGGTGTGGTGGTCGGTCATCGTCACCCCGGCCCGCTCGAAGGAGTGCAGGACCGCCACGTTCAGCTCCACCAGCGCGTAGTCCCGCCAGAGTGAGCGGTCGCTCTCGGTGTCCAGGCCCATCCGCCGGGCGATGACCGGCATCAGGTCGTAGCGGTCGGCGTCGGCCAGGTTGCGGGCGCCGATCTCGGTCCCCATGTACCAGCCGTTGAACGGGGCCGCCCGGTAACAGATCCCGCCGATCTCCAGGCACATGTTCGAGATGACCGGAACCGCATGCCAGCGCAGTCCCAGCTGCTCGAACCACGGATAGGCGGGGTGTGAGAGCGCGACCTCCAGCACGGCGTCGCCGGGGATCGTGGACAGCAGCGGAGGCCCGTCCCCCATCGAGATCGCCAGCGGGAGGACGTCGAAGGGACTTCCCGGCCCCCCTGCCCAGCCCAGCTCGCGCAGCATCGCGGTGAAATCGGTGTAGCGGGGATCGCCGACGACCGAACCGTCCTTCGTCGCGTATCCGGCGTAGCGGATGAGCTGCTCGTTCCAGATCCTCGGCCCCGGAGCCCCCGGCCGATCGGGAGGGAACACCGTGATCGTCGGGCGGATCCTGCGGTTCGGCGCCGCGTCCCGCAGGTGGTTCACGCACTCGACGGCGACCCCCTCGGCCGTGGTGACGTGTCGCCGGTCGCGCACCCGCAGCGAGCGCCAGTACAGGCGCCCGATGCACCTGCCGCTGTTGCGCCAGGCCACCCTGGCACCGAAGATCAGCTCGCCGGGAGTGTGCGTGTACGTTCCGGTCCCGGCGATCTCCTGCCGGACCTCACGCAGGCGTTCCCGCAGGGTTCCCGCCCCGGGGTTCTCGGCGTGGAAAAGCCTGAGGTAATCCTCGGCCGCCGCCACGTCGACCGGGGGCACCTCGGGAACGCCCCTGGAAACACCGTCAGGGACACCGTCGGGAATGCCCACGGGCCCGAGTACACCGGGGACGTCGCGCATCGAATCCGGCGTGCTCCGCCGGGACCTTCGCCAGGTCAGCACAGAAAAACCACCCATTGTGGCTCACGGGCACGGCGACCGTTCCGGGCGGCGCGGTGCCCTCGACGCGGCGGCCCTTCCCCGCTGCGATCGCTGTTGTCCGCGGCAGCCGCGCACCGGTCCGCCCGCCAAGATCATGGCGGCGCCGGGCGTGGCGTTCCCTATTTTCTGGGATTCACAGTGGTTTGTCCGGCGAACTGGAACGCGGGAGGCTGACTGAATCAGGACAGAAGACGGCAAAGGCCCCGGAAGCTGGGCTTCCGGGGCCTTTCAACTGGCTCCCGCGATAGGACTCGAACCTATAACCTGCCGGTTAACAGCCGGCTGCTCTGCCGATTGAGCTACACGGGATTGCGCTTCGCGCTGGTCGGACCGGGTGCCCCCCGTTCCTTGCGGCGCAGGAATAGATTAGCGCACTCCGTGGGTGTGTGTCGCATCGATACTCCGGGGTAGGGGCGAGACGAGGCGATCCGCGAGTGATCACAGGACAGGGTCCGCGGAACATGTTTGTGGAGGTGGACATGCGTTATCGACTGATGCTCGGAGTGGGATTCGCGGTCGGCTACATCCTGGGGAGCCGCGCCGGCCGGGAACGTTACGAGCAGATCAAGCGGCTGGCCCAGCGCGTCTCCGACAACCCCGCCGTGCAGGAGACGGCCGGCCTGATGGGCGCCAAGGTCTCCCAGGCGACGGATGTGGCGAGGACCAAGGTGAGCGACGTGGCCAAGAACCGGCTGCCGTTCCTGCGCTCGACCAACGGCTGGCACAGCGACCAGCACGACGACACGGGCACCGGCTGGCCGGAGAACCAGAAGACCAACGCACCCTACTGATCTTCCTGCCGCCGCTCCGTCGGCAGCCACGGGCCGAGCACGGCCCGCCGGTGCGAAGGGCCCCTACGGGGGCCTTTCGCGTGTCCGGGGACCGATCTCACGCGCTTTTTGACTCGTAAGTCTTCGGGAGGGGCTTTCGCCCATGCACCCGGACTCCTATGGAGAGTCCGACGTCCGGGGGAGCGAGCGGCCTCACCGACGCGCCCGGTCCAGAAATCTCAGACGCCGAAACTTCGGCGTGTCTCCTCAAGCGCCTGCTCCGCGAGGGCACGCAGGCCCGGATCGTCCGGGTCGAGGCCGGCGTCGAAGACGAACTCCCAGATCAGCCGGTCGGCGTCGGCCTTCCTCGCCACCAGTCGCACTCCCCCGCGCGCGTCCAGCGGAACGTAGTGGTTGACCACGATCGAGGCGATCACCCGCTCCCGCACGGCCTCGGGGATCCGGCCCGGCTCGGGCAGCAGCGCCCGGTGCGAGCGCCCGTCGGTGGTGGTGACCGTCAGCCCCTCCTCGTCCCACACCCCGCGATCCACCTGGAACCAGGGCACGCGCTCGCCGCCCAGGTAGAGGGCCTTGTCCGCGGCGATCACGTAGCCGTCGGGGCCCTCCGCGTAGGCGAGCACCCGGTCGCCGGGGACGGCGGCCGCGCGGACCTCGGGGGGCATGCGATTGAAGAGCTTCACCGTTCCACGGTATCCGCCAGCAGGTCGAGGGTGAGCGCCGCCGACCAGGAGAAGTCCCGGCTGCCGCGCCCGCTGCCGTCGAAGGGGTCGAAGCACTCGCGAAAACCCGCCTGCCGTACGAGGCGCAGGGTGCCCGAGCCGAGCACCCGCACCAGCCCTTCCAGGCCGTGCACGGCCGCCGCCCGGCGCAGCAGCCAGTTGGTGTTCACCCAGGACGGCCCGCGCCAGTAGCAGGACCGGTCGAACTGCGGTGCGCGGATCTCGCAGCTCGGCACCGGATATCCGGCGGCCCCCATGAAACGGGCCGACTCCAGCACACTCACCAGATCCGCGACCCGTTCACCGGGCATCCCCTCGTCGAGCATCGGCCCGAAGCAGCCGACCGTGCACACGGGACTGAGCCGGTCGCCGCGCAGGTCGCGGGCACGGAAGACCCCGCCGTCCCAGAGGCGTTCCAGCAGCGCCGCGCGGATCCGCTCCACCGCCTCCCGGTGCGGGCCCGCGTCCGCGCCCGCCACCGGGGCCAGCTCGGTGAGGGCCTGGCAGGAGGCGAGCCAGATCCCGTTGAACATCGGGTCCTCGACCGCG
Source organism: Streptosporangium sp. NPDC049046 (assembly GCF_040649155.1). Lineage (NCBI taxonomy): Bacteria > Bacillati > Actinomycetota > Actinomycetes > Streptosporangiales > Streptosporangiaceae > Streptosporangium > Streptosporangium sp. NPDC049046. Next base: position 24,408 of record NZ_JBEZEZ010000008.1, read on the forward strand.
AACGGGTGCTCGTCCCGCAGATAGGCTGGGTCGTAGCCGGAGTCCCGGCAGCCCAGGGCGAGCGCCATGTAGCGGTCGTGGCGGCTGTCGGTACGCCACTCGGGGAGTTCCTCGCGCCGCCGGTAGGCGGGACGGACCGGGGGGAGCCCCTCCAGGGGCGCGTCCCAGGCGGGGCTGTCGTCCATCCCCGACTCCCACGGGTGCACGATCGCGGCGAGCCCTCCCCCGCCGAGGTCCCTGCGGGTGGCGAGGTAGTCGTGCTGGGCGACCAGCATCGGATAGAGCCGCCGCACCAGGGCCACGGCCGTGTCGCGGTCGGCCGCGTGCCGCCATATCCACCACAGGGCGAGCGCGTGCAGCGGTGGCTGCGTCAGCCCCGAGGTGCACACGGTGCGGGGGGAGGCCGGGTGCTCCCGGGATCGCCAGACCGAGGGGCCGGGGAAGTATCCGTCCGCGTGGACGGGATGGAAGACGATGTGCGGCACCATTCCGGTCGCCCACTGCCCGGCCAGCAGGCTGATCAGCTCGGTCCCCGCTCTGCGGGTGTCCCAGCGGGCCAGGCCGATCGCGACGAAGGTGGAGTCCCAGTTCCACTGGTGGGGGTAGAGGCCGGGCGCGGGGACGGTCGCGGACCCCGTCCAGTTCGCGTCGAGCACGGACCACGCCTCGCGCCCGAGCGCGGCGTCGTCGACCGCCGCTCGCGACTCCATCCGCCCAGTCTGCGCCTGTATCGCCCAGGAGAACAGCCCGGCCCCCCGAATGCGCCGAACAGGAACGCCGTACGCCCCGGAAAACCGGGGCTTTTGGAGTGATCACCACGACAGGAATCCCTGGTGATCGGCGCCGGACCACCGCACCGGCACGAACCGGGGAAGCGGGGAGACCGGGTGATCCGCGCCGGACCACCGGAAAGATTCCCTCGGGAGGGCGAGGACTCCAGGTGACCGGTACCGGACCACCGGAAAGGTTCTGCCCGGGAAAACGAGCTCCAGGTGATCGGCGAGAGCGGCACCGGCCCGGAGAGAGGGCGCCCTGACGGCCGCGGTGGTGAGGTCGGCCGAACGGCGCGGGCCCCGGGAACGGAGGTTCCCGGGGCCCGCGCCGTGTGGCTCCTCAGTCGAGGTAGTCGCGAAGCATCTGCGCCCTCGTCGGGTGCCTGAGCTTGGCGAGGGTCTTCGACTCGATCTGCCGGATGCGCTCGCGCGTCACGCCGAACTCCCTGCCGACCTCCTCCAACGTGCGGGGATGTCCGTCCGCGAGCCCGAAGCGCAGCTGGATGATGCGCTGCTCGCGATCGGAGAGGGTCGCGAGGATGTCGTCGAGCTGGTCCTGCAGCATGATGAAGGCCGCGGCCTCCATCGGCACGACCGCGTCGGCGTCCTCGATGAAGTCTCCGAGGTCGGAGTCCTCCTCGCCGATCGGCGACTGGAGCGAGACCGGCTCCTGGGCGATCCGCTGGATCTCGATCACCCGGTCGATCGGCAGGTCCATCTCCAGGGCGATCTCCTCGGGCGCGGGCTCGCGGCCGAGATCCTGGTGGAGCTGGCGCTGGACCCGTACCAGCTTGTTGATCGTCTCGACCATATGCACCGGAATTCGAATGGTGCGCGCCTGGTCCGCGATGGCCCTGGTGATCGCCTGGCGAATCCACCAGGTGGCGTATGTGGAGAACTTGTAGCCCTTGGTGTAGTCGAATTTCTCGACCGCCCGGATGAGCCCGAGGTTGCCCTCCTGGATGAGATCCAGGAACAGCATCCCGCGTCCCACATATCTTTTGGCGATTGACACGACCAGCCGCAGATTGGCCTCGATCAGCCGCTGCTTGGCCCGCGTGCCCTGCCAGGCGAGCTCCTTGAACTCCGGGAAGACCATGCGTGAGACGACGCTGGTCAGCTTGTCCTCGGCGAACAGGCCCGCCTCGATGGACTTGGCGAGTTCCACCTCCTCCTCTGCCGTGAGCAGGGGGACGCGACCGATCTCCCGCAGGTATATGCGGACAAGATCGCTGGTCGGGGCCCTTTTTCCGACATCCTCCTCATCGGCCCGGGCGGGCTCCTCATCGCCCTGGGGCTCAAGAACCTCCACTCCGTTCTCGGCGAGCATCCGGACGACGCGTTCGAGCGCGTCGGACGGCAGCTCGGACTTGTCGAGAGCGGCGGCCACGTCATCGACCGTGACGCTTCCGCGCTCTCTTCCCTTCGTGACGAGGTCGGCCACCTGGTCTACCGATGGCGGCCCACTTGGCAGCACCGATGCACCCACGGGAGACAGTCTGCTGTATTGGGTCCCCTAAATGGCAGACCTATTTTTGTCACCGAAGGTAAGGCGACGATCATTATCGGATCGAGACCTTATTCGGGTTTGGTGTAATCAGTGCGCGGATATTAATGCCATTTATGCCGTCGGCTCCCGGCCGTCAGCTCCCGGCCGCGCGCTCCCTGAGCACGCGCCGCTGGTGCTCCAGCGCGACCAGCTCTCCGAACAGCCGGTTGTACTCCTGCTGCTCGTCGACCGGGTTCGTCCGCTCCATCCTCGACTTGAGCCGCTCGATGGCCCGCGTCACCGAGACGAGCTCCAGGGCCGCCAGCATCGCCGAGGCGTAGCGCTCCTCGCTCGCCAGGTCGGCCCGCAGCTCCTCGACGGCGAACCGGGTGACGACCCCGCGCAGGGAGTCTTCGGCCCCGCGCAGCAACAGGTCGACCCACTCGCGTCCGCCCTGCCCCGCGGCGGCGGTGCCGCCGGAGTCGACGATCAGCCGGTAGAGGGCCGTGTGCTCGGCGAGTGTGAACGCCTCCGCTCCCAGCGCCTCGAAGCCGGGGCCGAGCAGCGCGGGACGCTGCACGGCCAGCCGGAGCACCTCCGCCTCGGTCCGCACCCCGGGGTCGGTGAGGTCGGCGACCTTACGGGGTCCCGCGGGGCGCTGGGCGCGCGGCTGGGCCGCCGCGGAGACCTCGGCGATCCGGTCGAGGACGAACTGCTCGTTGTTGAAGCCCAGCCACCGGTCGAGGTCGACGGCGTACAGCCGGCGCAGCGACCTGTCCTTGATGCCGGCCACGATCGGGGCGGCGGCGTCGAGGGCGGAGAGCCGCCCCTCGTTGGTGCTCCCGTCGTAGCGGGAGATCACGCTGCGGATGGCGAAGGCGAACAGCGGCTCGCGCCCGGCGATCAGGTCGCGCACGGCCGCGTCGCCCTGCCTGACGCGCAGATCGCACGGGTCGAGGCCGTCGGCCTGCACGGCGACGAAGGTCTGGGTGACGAACTTCTGCTCGTCGGCGAAGGCGCGCAGGGCCGCCTTCTGGCCGGCCGCGTCGCCGTCGAAAGTGAAGATCACCTCACCCCGCGACCCCGACTGGTCGAGCAGCAGCCGCCGGAGCACCTTGATGTGCTCCTCGCCGAACGCGGTGCCGCAGGTGGCCACCGCCGTCGGCACGCCCGACAGGTGACAGGCCATCACGTCGGTGTAGCCTTCGACGATCACGGCCTGGGAGCGCTTGGAGATCTCGCGCTTGGCCAGGTCTACCCCGTAGAGGACCTCGCTCTTCTTGTAAAGCGGGCTTTCCGGGGTGTTCAGGTATTTCGGCCCGTCTTCGGCATCGTTCAATTTCCGTGCGCCAAAACCGATGACGTCTCCGGTTATGTCGCGGATAGGCCAGACCAGCCGTCCCCTGAAACGGTCGATCGGGCCACGCCGCCCCTCCTTCGCCAGCCCGCCCTTGATCAGCTCCGCGGTGGTGAAGCCCTTCGCCATCAGGTGCCGTGAGAGGGCCTCCCACTCGGCGGGGGCGTATCCGACGCCGAAACGCTCGGCGTCGACCCGCTCGAACCCGCGCTCCGACAGGAACCTGCGCCCGATCGCGGCGTCGGGGGCCGAGAGCTTGGAGGCGTAGAACTCGGCCGCCGCCCGGTGCGCCTCGATCAGGCGGATGCGCTCGCCCTGCTCGCGCCCGGGGACGTAGCCGCCCTGCTCGTAGCGGAGCTGGACGCCCGCCCGGTTGGCGAGCCGCTCGACCGCCTCGCCGAACGACAGGTGCTCCAGGCGCCGGACGAAGGTGATGACGTCACCGCCCTCGGCGCAACCGAAGCAGTACCAGTAACCCCGGGTGGGGGTCACGTTGAAGGACGGGCTCTTCTCCTCGTGAAAGGGACAGAGCCCCTTCAGGTTGCCGCCGCCGGCGTTGCGGAGCTGGATGTGCTCACCCACGATGTCGGCGATCGGCGAGCGCTCCCGTACGAGCGCGATGTCCTCATCACTGATCCGGCTTGCCACGCCGCGAGTCTAGTCCGGCCTCCCGACAGATCGGGGCGGGGAGCCGGGCCCGCTCCCGCTTCGATCTTCCGGCAGGCCAGGGGGACCACCGGGACGGGAGGGACAGGAGGAACGATGACTTTCCCGAATTGGTCCTGACCAACCAGGACGTCGGTTACAAAGGTAAAGGCGGATTCTCGATAATGTACGCGGGTGGAGATCATGCGATCGGGGCATATAGCACGATTGGCCGCCGTGACCGGCGCGGCGCTCGTCACCGCGGCCTGTGCGCCGCCGGGCGGGGTGGCGGGCATCGGTACTGCGGCCCCGACCCCCGGAGCGGAGTCCGCGGCCGGAGCGCCGGCCTCGTCGGTCACCGCGACCATGCCCCAGGCGACTCCCACCTCCGCTCCCCCTCCCACGGCCGTCGACCGCCCCAAGGCCGACTCCCCGGTGCAGGTTCCGCCGCCGAAGGTCTCCGAGCACACCTACGTCTTCCCGGTGAAGGGCTGCTCGGTCACCTACGAGAGCAGGCTCCTGGTTCTGCCCAAGACCACGATCTGGGCGGGCAAGGGCTGCTCGTTCGTCTCCCCGGTGAACGGCGTGGTCGACGAGGTCAACACCAAGAACCGGTGGAAACCCTCCACCGATCGCGGCGCCGACCGTGAGGGCCGGTTCGTCACGGTGATCGGCGACGACGGCGTCCGCTACCTCGGCGGCCACCTGGACAAGATCGCCCTGGGGGTACGGCCGGGACTGCGCGTCAGAGCCGGTCAGGTCCTGGGCCAGGTCGGCAACTCGGGCAACGCCCGCTCGACCGCGAGCAACCTCTACTTCGCGATCTCCTGGAAGACCTCGCCCTCGATGTGGTGGGTACGCCGGGGCATGGTCAAGCCCTGGGACTACCTGGACGCCTGGCTGAAGGGCAATCCCACGCTCTCCCCCAGGGAGGAGATGCTCGCCGTGATGAAGCAGACCGGGGCGGCTCCCCGCTGCTTCACCCTGTGCGCGTCGAAACCGCAGCCCACGCCGACGAAGAAGCCCACCAAGAGGAGGTCGGAGCCGTCGCAGGAGCCGGTGCAGATCCCGTTGAACGGCGGCACCTGACACCGGGAACGTGACAGGGCGGGCTCGCCCGTCCACCGGTCGGCCCCTGACAGTCGGCCACTGACGAAGGAGGGTCGTCCCCGTCGCCGGAAGGCGCGCCGGGAACGCGACAGGGCCCGGTCAGCGGCCGGCGAGGGCGCGGTGCCAGGCGACCGCGGAGGTGTCGGTGAGCGAGGCGATCTGGTCGACGACCACGCGAAGCCGGCCGGCGTCACCGGCGGCCCTGGTGAAGGCGGGCCTGAAGGCGGGCTCCAGGGTCCCCGGGGCGCCCAGCATGATGTGGTGGGCCAGGTCGTGGATCAGCTCGCGCTGCCTGACCTGGTTGGCGCTGTGCGCGTCGCTGCTCATCACGTAGTGGGCCGTGACCCCCTTGAGCAGCGCGCACTCCAGGCGGGTGGCCCTGGGCACGATCAGGTCGGCGCTGTAGCGTCCGGCCGCCGGTCCGTACGCCTCGCGGGTGGCGACCTCGGCGGACCTGCAGAAGCGGCCGATGAGCGAGCTGGTGAGCCCCTTGATCGCGGCGAGGTCGGCGAACGAGCTGTCGAAGTGACGGGGCCAGAGCGGCTGGGTGATGAGACGGTGGAAGAGGTCCTCCAGCTCGCCCGGCTCGGCGTCGGGGGCGTACCACTCGCGGGTGGTCGCGCAGACCTCGCGGCGCTCCGCCGGATCGCGCATCGCCTCCAGCAGCACGCCGCCGGAGTGCAGGGCGTCCTCCAGGTCGTGCACGGAGTAGGCGACGTCGTCGGCCCAGTCCATGATCTGCGCCTCGAAACTCACCTGCCCCTCCGGAGCGCCCTCCCTGATCCATTCGAAGACCGGCATGTCGTCGTCGTAGACGCAGTACTTGGCGCTTCTCTCGCGGGTCCACGGGTATTTGACGGCGGCGTCCAGGGAGGCCCTGGTGAGGTTGAGCCCGGCGCTGCGGCCGTCCTCGGTGACGACCTTCGCCTCCAGCCGGGTCAGCAGGCGCAGGCTCTGCGCGTTTCCCTCGAAGCCGCCGCACCCCGCGGCGAGGTCGTTGAGCGCCGTCTCCCCGTTGTGGCCGAACGGCGGGTGGCCGAGGTCATGGGCGAGGCACGCGGTCTCCACCAGGTCCGGGTCGCGGCCGAGGGTCTCCCCCATCTCACGGCCGATCTGCGCGCACTCCAGGGAGTGGGTCAGCCGGGTGCGGGGGATGTGCTGGCCGCTGCCGAAGGTCTCTCCCGGGCCGACGACCTGGGTCTTGGCGGCCAGCCGCCGGAGCCCGGCGCTGTGCAGCACCCGCGCCCGATCGCGCTCGAACGGGCTTCTTTCCGGGTTGCCGGGTGGTTCCGGCACCCACCTGACCTGATCGTGCTCGTCATAACCATGCATAAGTGCACTGATTTTATCCGCGAAAGGCACCTGCTATGCGGAACGGCGAGAAAACACCAGGTTATCGGGTATGCGGCGCCGTTCCCCGCCCGTTCGCGCGCTCCTTCGGGAGCGCTACCGAGGGAGCGCGACCCGCGGCCACCGTTCCCGCCCGCCGGGAGCGCGGGCGTCGCGGGCGTGAGGTGTACCGGTCCCCGCGGCCGCCCCGGGTGAGGGTGGGACGGGCCGCGGGGACCGGCTCCGCGGAGAGTCGCCCCGGCGGCGCCGGAGGCGACTTCCCGCGAAGTCAGGGTGCCGACCGCGAGGGTCAGCGGGTGTCGGAGCCCTCGCACACCAGGGTGGCTCGGGCGGCCTCCAGACGGGCGACCGGGATGCGGAACGGCGAGCAGGACACGTAGTCGAGACCGGCCTGGTGGCAGAAGTGGATCGAGTCCGGGTCACCGCCGTGCTCGCCGCAGATGCCCAGCTTCAGGTCGGGCCGGGTCGCGCGGCCCTGCTCGACGGCGATCTCCACGAGCCTGCCGACGCCGTCGCGGTCCAGGGTCTCGAACGGGGAGACCCCGAAGACGCCCAGCTCCAGATACTTGGAGAAGAAGGCGGCCTCGACGTCGTCCCGGGAGAAGCCCCACGTCATCTGGGTCAGGTCGTTGGTGCCGAACGAGAAGAACTCGGCGGCCTCGGCGATCTGCCCGGCGGTGAGCGCCGCGCGGGGCACCTCGATCATCGTGCCGATCAGCGCCTCGACCTCGGCCTCCGCGAGGATCCGCCGCGCCTCGTCCCGCACGTGTTCCAGCTCCTGGACGGCGGCCACCAGCGGGATCATGATCTCCGGGCGGCTGCCCGGCACCGCCTTGGCCGCCGCCGCGATCGCCCGGACCTGCATGGCGAACACGCCGGGGATGACCAGGCCGAGCCGCACGCCGCGCAGGCCCAGCATCGGGTTCTCCTCGTGGAGCCGCTTGAGCGCGGCGAGGAGCTTGCGGTCCTTCTCCTCCGCCGCGTCACCGGCGAGGGCGACCCGTACCGACAGTTCGGTGTAGTCGGGCAGGAACTCGTGCAGCGGCGGGTCGATCAGGCGGATCGTGACGGGCATGCCTTCCATCGCCTGGAAGATCTCCGTGAAGTCCGCCCGCTGCAGCGGCTCCAGCGCGGCCAGCGCCCGCTCGCGCTCCTCGTCGGAGACGGCCAGCACCAGGTCCTCGACCAGGGCTCGACGGTCGCCGAGGAACATGTGCTCGGTGCGGCAGAGGCCGATGCCCTGGGCGCCGAACCTGCGAGCCCTCGCGGAGTCCTCGCCGGTGTCGGCGTTGGCGCGTACGGCCATCCTGCGTACCTCGTCGGCGTGGGACATGATCCGGTGCACGGCGCGGACGAGCTCGTCGCCCCGGTCACCCGAGCCCTCGAAGTACTCCACGACCGGGGAGGGGACCACGGGCACCTCCCCGAGGTAGACGGCCCCGCTGGTGCCGTCGATGGAGATCACCTCTCCCTCGGAGACCACGAGGCCGGAGGCCGTGGTGAACGTGCGGTCCCTGGCTGAGACCTCCAGCTCCTCGGCGCCGCAGACGCAGGTCCTGCCCATGCCCCTCGCGACCACGGCGGCGTGCGAGGTCTTGCCCCCGCGGCTCGTCAGCACGCCCTGGGCGGCGATCATCCCGGCGAGGTCGTCGGGGTTGGTCTCGCGGCGGACCAGGATGACGGCCTCTCCGCGCCCGGCGAGCTCGACGGCCCTGGCCGTGGAGAAGACGGCCTTGCCGACCGCCGCGCCCGGCGAGGCGTTCATCCCCCTCGCGATCATCTTGGTGCCGGCGTCGTCGGCGAAGCGGGGGAACATGAGCTGGGCGAGCTGGTCGCCGGACACGCGGGTCACGGCCTCGTCCAGGTCGATGACGCCCTGGTCGACGAGCTGGACGGCGATGCGGAACGCGGCGCCCGGGGTCCGCTTGCCCACGCGGGTCTGGAGCATCCAGAGCTTGCCGCGCTCGACCGTGAACTCGATGTCGCACAGGTCGCGGTAGTGGTTCTCCAGCGTCTCCATGGTCCGCATGAGCTCGTCGTAGACGGGCTTGTCGAGGCTCTCCAGCTCCTGCAGCCGCATGGTGTTGCGGATGCCCGCGACCACGTCCTCGCCCTGGGCGTTCTGCAGGTAGTCGCCGTACACGCCCTGCTGGCCGCTGCCGGGGTCGCGGGTGAAGGCCACCCCGGTGCCCGAGTCCATGCCGCAGTTGCCGAAGACCATCGAGCAGACGCTGACCGCGGTGCCCAGGTCGGCGGGGATGCGTTCCTGGCGGCGGTACAGCACCGCGCGGGGGGCGTTCCACGACGCGAACACGGCCTCCACCGCCATGCGCATCTGCCGGTGAGGGTCGGCGGGGAAGTCCTCGCCGGTCTTGGCGTAGACGATCTCCTTGTACGTCGCGACCAGGCGCCTGAAGTCGGCCGCCTCCAGCTCCAGGTCGTCGCGGCCGTCCTTGAGCTCCTCCAGGGCGCCGTCGAAGAGCTCGCCGTCGATGCCCTGGACGGTCTTGCCGAACATCTGGATGAGGCGCCGGTAGGAGTCCCAGGCGAAGCGCTCGTTGCCGCCCGCCTGCTTGACCAGTCCGTGAACCGAGTCGTCGTTGAGCCCGATGTTGAGAACGGTCTCCATCATGCCGGGCATGGAGAAGGCGGCCCCCGAGCGCACGCTCACCAGGAGCGGGTCGTCGGCCTGGCCGAGGCGGCGGCCCATCGCGGCCTCCAGGGCGGCCAGGTGCGCGGAGACCTCCTCCTGCATCCCCTCGGGCAGGGTCCCGTTCGCGAGGAAGCTCCGGCACGCCTCGGTGGTGATGGTGAAGCCGGGGGGAACCGGCAGCCCGAGGTTGGTCATCTCGGCGAGGTTCGCTCCCTTACCGCCGAGCAGATCCCTTAGATCTTTGTTGCCCTCGGTGAAGTCGTAAACGTACTTCGGCACGGTTGCTCCTTCTGCGACTTCAGAACGATGTCTGGTTCCGCCTCCATCCGGACTCTACCGACGAACAAGGCAACGAAACGGCACCCACCACGTGAAACAGCATTATCACAGCTCAGAGCACGTGCACCGGTCTAATCCAATTCAAATCACGGCCAAATGCGTAAGGATATCGATCACTCGGAAAATTGGTTTACACCAATTGGTATAAACCAATTTTTCCGGCATTCAACCCCGTTCACGGCCGGTTCAGCGACCCGTCAGGCCCACTTCCGCGAGAGGGTTCAGGTCGGGGACATCGCCTTCCGCGGGCCCCTCTCCCGACGGGAGCCACAGCACGAACACGCTCCCCTCGCCCAGCCGGGAGAACAGCCGCACGTGCCCGCCGTGCGACTCCACGATCTGGCGGACGATCGCCAGGCCAAGCCCGCTGTGCCGGTCGCGGCGGCTGGTCTGGCCGCGCCAGAAACGGTCGAACACCCGCGCCTGGTCGTCCTCGGGCACCCCCGGGCCGGCGTCGCGCACCGCGACCCAGATCCAGCCCTCCCTGCGGCCCCCGGTGCGACCTGCGGCCACGACGACCTCGCTCCCGCCCGGCGCGAGCCGTACCGCGTTGGAGAGCAGGTTGCCCACGGCCCGGCGCAGGGCGTCGTGGTCCCCCACCCCGCGCAGTCCGGCGGGCAGCGCCTTGCGGATCGACAGCCCGCGTCCCGCGGCGAGCGTGGTGAACTCCTCGGCCGCCTCGGCGGCGAGCGCGCCCACGTCCACCTCGGCGTCGGCGAGCGCGGGCGCGGACCGGCGTGCGGTCGCGAGCAGATCCTCGACCAGGCGGGTCATCCGGGTGGTGGCCCGGTCCACGATGGCCACCGCCCGCATCCGCTCCTCCTCGGTGCTGTCGGGCGAGGCGAGGACGGCGTCCACATTCGCCCGGATGATGGCCAGCGGGCTGCGCAGCTCGTGGGAGGCGTCGTCGATCAGCCGCCGCTGCGCCAGGAAGGCGCCCTCAAGGCGGCCGAGCATGGTGTCGACGGTGTCTGCGAGGTCGCGGAGCTCGTCCTTCGGACCGGTGAGCAGGATCCGCCGCGACAGGTCGGTGCCCTGGATCTCGGCGGCGGCCCTGGTGATCGAGCGCACCGGACGCAACACCCGGCCCGACAGCACCCAGCCGATGCCGAAGCTCACCAGGAAGAGCCCGCCCAGGGTGAGGAACGAGTAGTCGCGCAGGGTCCGCAGGGTGAGCAGGTTGACCGCGTTCTCCACCTCGGCGAGTTCGACGACGGGGGCCTTGCCCACGTAGCGCTCGGTGTCGACGCTGTAGAGCTTGGCCTGCTGGACGGTGTAGGGCCGCTCCTCCGCGCTCCTGGCCACGGCGACGTACAGCACGCCGATGACCAGGGCGCAGAGCAGGAACAGCAGGCTGGAGTAAAGCACGGTGAGCCGGAAGCGGATCGTCTGCACGAAGGAGAACCTCACGTGTCCTCCCTCAGCCGGTAGCCCTTGCTGACCACGGTCTCGATCACGGCGTCGGCTCCGAGCTTGCGCCGCAGGTTTCCCACCGTCACCCGTACGGTGTTGGTGAACGGGTCGGTGTGCTCGTCCCAGACGTGTTCCAAGAGCTCCTCGGCGGAGACGACGTGCCCGGGACGGGTCATCAGATAGTGCAGGACACCGAACTCCTTGGGGGTGAGTCCCAGCTCGCGTCCGGCCGAGTGAGCCTCCACCCGGGAGGTGTCCAGCCGCAGCGAGCCCACCTGCAGGATCGCCGTCCCGCCGCCGGGCTCCCTGCGCAGCAGCGCGCGGACGCGGGCCAGGAGTTCGGGGAAGGCGAACGGCTTGACCAGGTAGTCGTCGGCGCCCTCGTCCAGCCCTCTGACCCGGTCGTCCAGCCGGTCCCGCGCGGTCACCATGATGATCCGCACGGCCTGGCCCTGGTCGGTGCCGCGCAGCGCCCTGCACACCTCGAAGCCGTCCCCTCCGGGCAGGTTGAGGTCGAGAAGGACCAGGTCGTACGAGTTGACCTGGAGCTTTTCCCGCGCCTGGGCCACGTCGTAGGCGACGTCGACCGCGTATCCGGCCCGGACGAGCCCCACCCGCAGGGCGTCGACCAGATCTTCCTCATCTTCGACAACGAGCAGTCGCATGGTACGAACCTAGGTCGTGCGCGGCCGGAAACGCGGATGCCACCGCCATACCGCGCTTCTCTTCCCTCGCATTTCCTTCCCTTCGCTTTCGTCCGCCTCTGTTCGCCCCGTCACCCCGTCACCCCCGGATGATCCGCTCGGCGACGGGGGCCGCCCGGTCGATCGGGATGGCGAAACCGATGCCGATCGACCCGCTCCCCCGCCGCGAGAGCGTCGCGATCGCGGTGTTGATCCCGATCACCTCGCCCCTGGCGTTGACCAGCGGGCCTCCGGAGTTGCCGGGATTGATGGAGGCGTCGGTCTGCAGAGCGGTCTGCCCGCCCCCGCTCCCGTTCCCGCCCAGCCTCACCTGGCGGTCGAGAGCGCTGACGATGCCGCCGGTGACCGTACCCGCCAGGCCCAGCGGGGAACCGATGGCCAGCACCTGGTCGCCCACCGCGACATCCGCGGACCTCCCCAGCTCCGCCGGGACCAGAGCGCGGGTGTCGTTCACCCTGAGCACCGCCAGGTCGTACGCCGCGTCGGTGCCCACGACGGTGGCGGGCAGGCGCCGCCCGTCGTTGAGCACCACGGTGACGCCCGCGCCACCGGTGAGGACGTGCGCGTTGGTGAGCAGGTGCCCCGAGCCGTCGATCACGAAGCCCGATCCCGAGCCCCGCCCCGACTCGACCGACACGACGCTCGGCAACACCTTGGCCGCCGTACCGCTGAGGCCGCCCGCGGCCCCCGCGGGGCCGGACGAGCCGACCGGGCCCGCGGTGGACCGGGGCAGCGCCACCGGGGCCGCCTGCCCGTCTCCCGCCAGCCGGGCCCCCGCGACGCCCGCCGCGCCGCCGGTGACCGCGGCGACGAGCGCCGCGGCGACCAGGACGCGTGCGGCCCCCGCCTTCCGCGCGGTGGCCGCCGGACCGGTGCGCGGCCCCGGCTCCTCCGGTGGCGCGGCCAGGGGCGGGTCCCCCGGTGTGAAACCCGGTCCGCGAGGCCGTCCGAGACCCGAGAGCCGATCGTGCGATGTCACCATGGCCGACTCCTCACAGGATCCTTGAGAACCAGAACAGGGAGGTTCCGGCCGCCACGACCGCCCCCAGCAGGGCCACCCCGACGAACCACGGCCAGATCTCCTGCCGCTCGGTCCGGTAGCCCACCGAGCTGCCGATGTCGTCGTAGACCGCCCGCAACTCGTCACCGGAGGCCGCCTCGTAGAAACCCCCGCCGGTGCCTTCCGCCAGCTCGCGCAGCGCCGGGCCGTCCACCGGCACCAGGGTCTCCCTGCCGCCCAGCTGGATCGTGCCCTCGGAGGTGCCGTACGCGATGGTCGAGACCGGCACGCCCCTGGAGGTCGCCTCCTGTGCCGCCAACTCCGGTGACCGCCCCATGGTGCTCGACCCGTCGGACATCAGCACGATGTGGGCGGGCGGCCGTTCCTGGGCCTCCAGGGCGTCGATCGCGTCCAGGGACGAGAACACCGCCTCGCCGATCGCCGTACCGGCGTCCGTGGTGAGCCGGTCGATCGCGGACAGCACCGCCGCCCTGTCGTCGGTGGGCGGCACGCTCACCGAGGCCGAGGACGAGAAGGTGACCAGGCCGAGGTTGAACCGGGAGGGCAGGTCCTCGACGAACCGCCGCGCGGCCTCCCGCGCCGCGGTGAACCGGTCGGGCGCCACATCGGTGGCCTGCATCGACGCCGAGACGTCGAACGCCACGACGATCGTCGCCTCCTCTCTCGGGACCCGCACCTCGGCCGTCGGCCGCGCGAACCCGACGACGAGGAGCACCAGCATCGCCATGAACGCCGTGGCGGGCACGTGCCTGCGCCACCCGGGCCTCCTGGGCGCCAGCTTGTCCAGCAGGTCCAGATTCGTGAACCGCAGGGCGTAGCGGCTGCGCCGCAGGTACATGACCACGTAGAGGACCGCGATCATCAGCGCGGGCACCAGCAGCCACAACCAGACAGGGGACAGAAAGGTCATGCCACACCACCTCTCGCACCATTCGCACCACTCGCCCCACGGGCCCGCGCCAGGCGGCGCTGGAGCACGACGTGACGGACCAGGTCGCGGACCCAGTCCCGATCGGTGTCCAGCCGCAGGTGCGCGGCGCCCGACCGGCGCAGCGCGGTCGCGATCGCCGCCCGCTGACTCGCGGCGGCCTCGGCGTAGCGCTCGCGCAGACGACCACCGGCCGTGGAGACCTCCCTGCGGCGGCCGGTCTCCGGATCGACGAGGGTGAGCACCCCCACGTCGGGCAGCGTCAGCTCCCGGGGATCCACGACCTCCACCGCGAGGAGCTGGTGGCGCAGCGCGAGATGGCGTAACGCCCTCTCCCAGGTCTCCGGAGGGTCGAGGAAGTCCGAGACGACGACCACGAGCCCGCGGCGGCGCACCACGCGGCGGAGATCGTCGGCGGCCGGTCCGAGGCGCGGCGCCGGGATGCCCGGCTCGGTGCGCGGCAGCGAGAACACGGCGCCGAGCAGCGCCATGAGATGCGGGCGCCCGCTCCTGGCGGGGAACCGCCGCACCTCACCGCCGTGCAGGATGTGCGCCCCGACGCGGTTGCCCGTCCGCTCGGTGAGGAAACCGATCGCCGCGAGGGCGGCGAGCGCGAGTTCCCGTTTCTCCATCAGCGCGGTGCCGAAGTCCATGCTGGCGCTGGCGTCGAGCAACACCCAGGTCTCCAGCTCACGGTCGGCGATCATGTCGCGTACGTGCGGCTCCGCCGTACGAGCGGTGACGTTCCAGTCCATCCGGCGCACGTCGTCACCCGGCGCGTACGGTCTCGCCTCGGCGAGATCGCCACCGGGTCCGAGGGTGAGCCCTCGGTGATCTCCCTGGAGCAGCCCGTCGAGACGCCTGACGACCGTCAGCTCCAGCCGCCTGAGCACCCGCTCGGACAGCAGGTGCCGCATCAGGCCGCCTCTCCCTGCCCGGGGGCGATCCTGGGCATCGGGATCGCCGTGACCACCCGGTCCACGATCCGGCGTGGGGGGACGTCGTCGGCCAGCGCGTCGAACGACGGCACCAGCCGATGCGCGATCACGTCGCCGGCCAGGTCCGCGACGTCCTCGGGCAGGACGTAGTCACGGCCGCGCAGCAGCGCCAGCGCGCGGGCCGCGGCCACCAGGCCGAGCGTCGCCCGAGGGCTCGCGCCGTAGGCCAGCAGCGGTGCGACGTCCGCCAGCCCGAACCGCGCGGGCTCCCGGGTCGCGTACACCAGCCGGACCGCGTACTCGGCGACGGCGTGGTGGACGAAGACGTCGTCCACGGCCCTCTGGAGCTCAAGCAGTCGCTCCGAATCGAGCACCCGCCGGGAGACCGGCCGGCCGATGCTCATCCGGTAGAGGATCGCGAGTTCCTCCGACTCGCTCGGGTATCCCACGTCGATCTTCATCAGGAAGCGGTCCCGCTGGGCTTCCGGCAGGTGGTAGACACCCTCGGACTCGATCGGGTTCTGGGTCGCCAGGACCAGGAACGGGGCGGGCACCGGGTGGGTGCGACCGCCGATGCTCACCTGGCGCTCGGCCATCACCTCGAGCAACGCCGACTGGACCTTGGCCGGAGCCCTGTTGATCTCGTCGGCGAGCACGAAGTTGGCCATCACGGGGCCCAACTCGGTGTCGAAGCTCTCCGTGGACGGCCGGTAGATACGGGTGCCGACGATGTCGGCGGGCACCAGGTCGGGAGTGAACTGGATCCGGGCGAACGAGCCGCCCACGACGCCCGCGAGCGTCTCGGCCGCCAGCGTCTTGGCGATGCCGGGAACCCCCTCCAGCAGGCAGTGCCCCCTGGCGAGGACCGCGACGAGCAGGCGCTCGACCATCCGGTCCTGTCCGACGATCACCCGCTTGACCTCGAACAACGCCCGCCCGAGCACGGTGCTCTCCGGCGCCCTTTCCGCTCCGCCGTCCATGCCGGACGGGATCTCCCGCACGTGCTCCGCGTACCCGGTCACCGGGCGGTCGCGGAGGTCGAGGCGGGGCAGTCGTCGACGAGCAGCCGCAACTCGACCGCGTCGTGCGTGGGTCGCGGGTCGGCGTGAGCGGCACTTCCGGTGAGCAGGAAGACGACCCCGGCGAGGGCCACGACCCCGGGAACGGCTTTCCAGGGTGATACGTGCGCCATCGTTCTCCCCCTTCATTGAACGAACGATCACCCTGATGTCATCAAAAGGACCCGAAAACCGCCGTAAGCCCGCTTTTTATCTCGTCTTTCGCCCGGCTCCCCCCGGGGAAAAGCCCCTGCCGGGAGCCACCGGGGCGGAGGCGAGGGGGAAGGCGGGCCGTTCGGAGACGAGCGGGAGGAGAGCCGCACCGGGAAGCCACGCGGGAACGACAACGGCCGGCGACCCCGCGAACGGGGTCGCCGGCCGTGACCGGTCGGGTGGGGCGGGCCCTTAGTCGTTGAGGTGCTGACGAAGGTAGGAGTCGACCTGGTCGAGAGCCACGCGCTCCTGGGCCATCGAGTCGCGCTCGCGGATGGTCACCGCCTGGTCGTCGAGGGTGTCGAAGTCGACGGTGATGCAGAACGGCGTGCCGATCTCGTCCTGGCGGCGGTAGCGGCGGCCGATCGCGCCCGCGTCGTCGAACTCGACGTTCCACCGGCGGCGGAGCTGGGCCGCCAGGTCCTTGGCCTTGGGCGACAGGTCGGCGTTGCGCGACAGCGGGAGCACCGCGACCTTGACCGGCGCGAGCCGGTGGTCGAGGCGCATGACCGTGCGCTTCTCCATCACGCCCTTGGCGTTGGGCGCCTCGTCCTCGGTGTAGGCGTCGATCAGGAAGGTGAGCGTGGCGCGGTCGACGCCGGCGGCGGGCTCGATCACGTACGGGACGTAGCGCTCACCGGTGTCCTGCTCGAAGAAGCTCAGGTCGGTGCCGGAGGCCTTGCTGTGCGCGGTCAGGTCGAAGTCGGTGCGGTTGGCGATGCCTTCGAGCTCACCCCACTCGGTGCCGGTGAAGTTGAAGCGGTACTCGATGTCGACGGTCCGCTTGGAGTAGTGGGAGAGCTTCTCCTGCGGGTGCTCGTAGATGCGCAGGTTGTCCTTGTTGATGCCCAGGTCGGTGTACCAGCGGAAGCGCTCGTCGATCCAGTACTGGTGCCACTCCTCGTCGCTGCCCGGCTTGACGAAGAACTCCATCTCCATCTGCTCGAACTCGCGGGTGCGGAAGATGAAGTTGCCCGGGGTGATCTCGTTGCGGAACGACTTGCCGATCTGGCCGATGCCGAACGGGATCTTCCTGCGCGCCGACTGCTGCACGTTGAGGTAGTTGATGAAGATGCCCTGGGCGGTCTCGGGACGCAGGTAGGCGAGGCCCGACTCGTCCTCGACCGCGCCGAGGTAGGTCTTCAGCAGGCCGCTGAACTGCTTCGGCGAGGTGAAGGCGCCCTTGGTGCCGCAGTTGGGGCAGGCGATGTCGGCCAGGCCGTTGACGGGGTGCTTCCCGTGTTTTTCGGTGTACGCCTCTTCGAGGTGGTCGGCCCGGTAGCGCTTGTGACACGACTGGCACTCGGTCAACGGATCCGTGAAGGTCTCCACGTGACCACTGGCCTGCCACACCTCTCGGGCGAGGATCACCGAGGAGTCGAGGCCGACCACGTCGTCACGCCCCTGCACCACGGTCTTCCACCACTGCCGCTTCACGTTGTTCTTGAGCTCCACGCCCAGCGGACCGTAGTCCCACGACGCGCGCAGGCCGCCGTAGATCTCGCTGGAGGGATACACAAGACCACGCCGTTTGGCGAGGCTGACGATGGTGTCCATGATGTCGGTGCGGCGTGCCATAAGGGAGAATCTCCATCCGGCTGGAGGTCGGCGAGGAATTGATTGAGCCCCCAGCTTAGGGGAGACGGGCTCACGGGACGTGCGGATAAACCACGCCGCCCGCTTCGCCCCCGGCAAAGCCTCTCCTGGGCGCCGGGCGAAAGGTCAGGGACGCTCGACGTCCTCGAACGCGCTCGGCTCGTTGATCATGAGTGTCATCAGCGGATACATCACCATCCGCGCCGCGCCCAGCGCCCTGCGGTAGAAGCCCGCGCCCTCCCACTCGCTGACCAGCGCCCACAGCTCCGGCTCGTCCACCGACCTCGACACCCGGCCGCTCACGTAGCCCGGCTGCCCGGCCAGGGTGTCGACGATCTCGTGGGCCCGGAGCGTGAACTCCTCGGTCTGGCCGGGTGGCACCGAGTAGCGGATGAGAGCAAGCACCCGCCCAGCATGCCAGAGCCGGCTCCCGGCCCGGCGGACGCTCCCGGGGGCCGACACGACGAACGGGTCCGAAATCCGAGGTCCGGAGACGGTGGGCGGGTCCGGGGGCTGAGGCGACCTCGCCGTACTTCCGGTGATCGGGTCCGGGATTTCGGCATGGCGAGCGGGTCCGAGGTCCCGGCATGCCGGGCGGCTCCGGGGCTGGGATCCGGGATCCGGGCATGTCGTGGCGGGCGTGGTGGCGTTAGGCTCGACCCGTGGCAGAAAAGCGTGAGGAACGGCCCGCACACCCGCTGGCACAGCCCCGCCCCAGGCAGGGCAGGCGCCCGCTGCCCCCGGGTGAGCAGTTCTTCACGCCGGGGGCGACCGGGCTGAGGCGGAAGGTCGAGCAGCGCAGCGCGGCCCCGCTGGTCTTCCTGTTCCAGCTCCCCCGCTGGATCGTCCCCGTGGTCCTGGTGGCCCTCCTGCTGGCCGGTTTCGCGGTGCCGTCCTTCTGGGGCGGTCTCGCCGTGCTTCCGGTGATCGGGTTCGTCGGCTGGCTCGCCTACATGTCGTGGCCGTCTCTGGGCGCCGGGGGGCGTCTCCTGCGCGTCGCGCTGCTCACCTTCCTGATCCTGCTCGCCGCCGACCGCTTCGGCGCCTTCTGACGCCGCCTTCTCCTCTTCCGGAACCCTTACCAACTCTTCGGTCTCCAGGGTCTTCGCAGGGGGCTACGGCGGGACGCGTACAGGACGGCCTGGCCGGCACCTCGCCGAGGCCGTCACCCCCGTTCCCCGCCCCCTCTCCCCGGTTACCACCGCGACGTACGGCATCGTTATCCGGTGCCGGACACGCGGGGGCATCCGAAACGAGCCGGGCAACGCCGGGCAGCGGAGTCCTTCCCGGCCGAAGGTGGCCCTCTCGGCCGTCGCGCGGTGACTCCCCTGGGACATGTGCCGGCTCCTTCCGCGAACTCCTTCGCGCTCGATTTTGACAATCGTTTTCATTTGCGCGCATACTAGATGGCATGATGTCCGAGTCCTCCCGACGTATCCGCATACGTAATGTCAGCCTGGCTGCCTCCGCCGTCCTCCTCGCCGCCACCGCCGCCTGCGGCACGGAGGCCGGTCCGGCCAGCGGCTCACCCGGGGGGGCCTCAAGTGATTCCGCGGACGGGAAGCCCACCGTCACCGCGGCCATGTATCCCCTGCAGTGGCTCGCCGAGCGGGTGGGCGGCCCCGACGCGGCCGTCACGGGCCTGACCAAACCCGGCGTCGAGCCGCACGACCTGGAGCTGTCCCCGGTGCAGGTGGGCGGGCTGGAGAAGACGGGACTCGTCGTCTACATCAAGGGGATCCAGCCCGCGGTGGACGAGGCCGTCGAGCAGCACGCCGCCGACCGGGCCTTCGACGCGGCCACCGCGATCACCCCCCTTCCCGCGGTCGCGGAGGAGGAGCACCACGACGAGGAGGGACACGAGCACGGGGATGTCGGCCACGACCCCCATCTCTGGCTCGACCCGGCCCGCTTCGCGACGGTCGCCACCAAGCTCGGCGAGAGGCTGGCCGCCGCCGATCCCGCGCACGCGCAGGGCTACCGGGACCGCGCCGCCGCCACCGTCACCGAACTCACCGCCCTGGACCAGGAGCTGGCCAAGGGCCTGGCGACCTGTTCCTCGGACGCGATCGTCACCGCCCACGCCGCGTTCAGCTATCTCGCCGATCGCTACAAGCTGCACCAGATCGGCATCAGCGGCCTCGATCCCGATGCCGAGCCCTCTCCCGCCCGCCTCGCCGAAGTGGCAAAAGTGGCCAAGCAGGAGAAAGTAACTACGATTTTCACCGAAACCCTCGTCAGCCCGAAGGTCGCGGAGATCCTCGCCCAGGAGGTCGGTGCGAAGACCGCGGTCCTCGACCCCGTGGAAAGCCAGCCGGCGAACGGCGACTACCTGTCCGCCATGCGCCAGAACCTCTCCACCCTCCAGGAAGCACTCAGCTGCTCGTAAAGGTCACACGTGACATCCACTAAAACGGTCTTCACCATGAACGGCGGCCAGGTCAACCTGGACCGCCGTCCGGTGCTTCGCGGCATCGACCTGTCCGTCGAGCCAGGTGAGGCGGTGGCGGTGCTCGGTGCGAACGGATCGGGGAAGTCCACCCTCATCCGCGCCCTGCTCGGCCTCGTCCCCCTGTCCGGCGGCGAGACCTTCCTGTACGACAAAACCCCCGCCCGGTTCCGCGACTGGTGGCGGATCGGCTACGTGCCCCAGCGGCTCTCGGTGGGCGGGGGCGTGCCGACCACGATCCGCGAGGTCGTCGCCTCCGGCAGGATCGCGAGGCAGCGACGCCTGCGGCCGACCGGTGCGGCCGACCGCGAGGCGACCGGCAGGGCCCTGGCGGCCGTCGGAATGGCCCACCGTGCCTCCGACCCGGTGCAGGCGCTGTCCGGCGGGCAGCAGCAGCGGGTGCTGATCGCCCGTGCCCTCGCCGGGGAGCCGGACACCTTCGTCATGGACGAGCCCACCGCGGGCGTCGACGCCGAGAGCCAGCGGCTCCTCGCGGAGACCCTGTCCACGCTCGTCGACCAGGGCAAGACGGTCCTGCTGGTCGCGCACGAGCTGGGCCCGCTGGAACCCCTGATCACCCGCGCGGTGGTCCTCAGGGACGGGTACGTGTGCCACGACGGCCCGCCGCCCCGGGCGGTCGGCACGCACGCGCTGCCCGGCCACGACCATGTGCATCCGCACGGCGAGGAGGAGCCCGTGAGCCCGCTCGACTGGAGGCCGATCCCGTGATCGAGCTTCTGCGGTTCGACTTCATGCAGCGGGCACTGATCGCCGCCCTCCTGGTCGGCCTGGCCGCCCCCGCCATCGGCACGTTCATGGTGCAGCGCCGCCTCGCCCTGCTGGGTGACGGCATCGGGCACGTCGCGCTGACCGGGGTGGCGCTGGGCTTCCTGACCGGAACCGCCCCGGTGCTGACGGCCGTGGTGGTCTCGATCCTGGGCGCCGTGGCGATCGAGCTGGTTCGCGCGCGCGGCAGGACCAGCGGGGACGTGGCGCTCGCACTGCTGTTCTACGGCGGTATCGCCGGAGGCGTGCTGCTCATCTCACTGGCTCCCGGTGGCAGCAACGCCACGCTGATGTCCTACCTGTTCGGCTCGATCAGCAGCGTCACCGTCGAGGACGTGTGGGTGATCGGCCTGCTGGCGGTGGCGGTGCTCGGTGTGGTGACCGTCTTCGGGCGGGAGCTCTACGTGCTGTGCCAGGACGAGGAGGTCGCCAAGGCCGGCGGCCTGCCGGTCCGCTTCCTCAGCCTGCTGATCGCGGTGACCGCCGCGCTCACCGTGGTCATCGCCATGCGCGTCGTAGGATTGCTTCTGGTGAGCGCGTTGATGGTGGTGCCGGTGGCGACCAGTCAGCAGCTCACCCGGGGGTTCGTGAGCACGATGCTTCTTTCCATGCTGTTCGGAATGATCTCCACGGTCGGTGGTCTGACCTCCTCCTTCTACGTCGAGGTCCCACCGGGCGCGATCATCGTCGTCGTCGCTCTCGCGGGGTTCGTCCTCGCCCTCGGGCTCGGTAGATTCGTACGTCGAAGCCGATCTCAGGAGTTCAGTCATGAGCAACAGGCGTGATGCCGTCCACGCGATCCTCCGGCAGAGCGAGGGTTTCCGCAGCGCGCAGGACGTCTACGCGGAGATGCGCGCGGAAGGCGCCAAGATCGGACTGACCACCGTCTACCGGGCGCTCCAGGCGCTCTCCGACACCGGCCACGTCGACGTGCTGAGAACCGACGACGGCGAGTCGGTGTACCGGGCGTGCGCCAGCGGCGACCACCACCACCACCTGGTCTGCCGCAGGTGCGGCCGTACGGTGGAGGTGGCCGGGCCCGCGGTGGAGCGGTGGGCCGAGGCCATCGGCTCCGAGCACGGTTTCACCGAGATCACCCACACGGTGGAGGTCTTCGGCACCTGCGCCTCCTGCTCCACCGCCGCCAAACCGCTGCGCACGCCGAGCCGCGCCTGAGCGGACGGCCCGGGAGGCCGCGCGTGCGAGGAAAGCGATTTTTAACCCATCGGACATATCATGCAATAGCAGGACATAATTGCATAGAATGCCTTATAACACGGGGCACGCCGCCGCGACGGGCGTGCGCGAGAGGGCACCGGAGGTTCACCGGAGAGATACGCTTCCGACACGGCGAGCCGCCGTACGCGCCCTCACGCTGCAATCGCTTATACGGGAGTCAACATGCCATTCGGACATGACATGGTGCACTCACTCGCCACCGCGGTCGACCTGGTCAACACCTCCCCCTCCACCGGAGGCGAAGACACCCTGACCGACCTGCGGAAACTCAGCGACTTCGTGGCACGCTGGGAGGTCAGCGGGATCGGCGAGCTGAACGCCGCCGACCTGGCCCAGGTGCGCGCGCTACGCGAGTCCTTCCACAAGGTCTTCACCGCCCCCGACCAGCCCACCGCGGTCATCCGGCTGAACACCCTGCTGAGCGGGACCCGCATCACCCCGCGCCTGACCGAGCACGACGGCCACCCCCTGCACGTCCACTACTTCGCGCCGGACGCCTCGCTCCACGACCACCTCGCGGCCGACATTGGGGTCGCGCTCGCCCACCTGCTCGTCGAGGACGAGTGGGAGCGCCTGCGCACCTGCTCGGCCCCCGACTGCGACCACGTCTTCGTGGACGAGTCACGCAACCGCTCGCGGGTCTACTGCGACAGCCGCACCTGTGGAAACCGGATGCACGTCGCCGCCTACCGCGCACGACGCCGGGCCTGATGTCACTCTCCGCTAATACCTATTGACTGAGTAGGTAATGCGGGTAGGTTATGACGTGATGTCGCCTACCCCCGAGGAGAGCTCATGAGCGTCACCGACGACCTGCTCGCCAACGCGGAACGTTACGCGGAGACCTTCCGCAAGGGCCACCTGCCCATGCCGCCCGCGCTCGGGGTGGCCGTGCTGGCCTGCATGGACGCCCGTCTCAATCCGTACGCCCTGCTCGGGCTCTCGGAGGGTGACGCGCACATCATCCGCAACGCGGGCGGCGTGGTGACCGCCGACGAGCGGCGCAGCCTGGCCATCAGCCAGCGTCTGCTCGGCACCAGGGAGATCATCCTCATCCACCACACCGACTGCGGCATGCTCACCTTCACCGACGACGACTTCAAGCGGCAGATCCAGGCCGAGGTCGGGGTGAAGCCCGAGTGGGCGGCCGAGGCCTTCACCGACCTCGACGAGGACGTCGTCCAGTCGCTCCACCGGATCAGGAACGACCCCTTCATCCCGCACACCGACTCGGTACGTGGTTTCGTCTACGAGGTGGAGACCGGTCGTCTGCGCGAGGTCAAGGCCTGACGACCGGGGTGCCGGCCCCGCGAGGCCCGAGGCGCCGGCCAGGCAGCTCAGCCTGAGCCGGCCGGCGCCGACCAACGCCGGGGCCGGTGTCGCCTCATCCCGCGGCGCCATCCGAGGTGTCCCGTGCGGGCGCGACCACGTTCGGCACCGCTCCTCCGTATCTCCTGTCGCGCTTGGCGTACGTCTCGCACGCCTCCCACAGATCGCGGCGGTCGAAGTCGGGCCAGAGGCGGTTGAGGAAGACCATCTCGGCGTACGCCGTCTGCCAGATCAGGAAGTTGGAGATGCGCTGCTCCCCCGAGGACCGCACGAACAGATCGACATCGGGAATCTGTGGCTCGTCCAGATAGCGGGCGAAGGTCTCCTCCTTCACCCGGCCCGGCTTGACCCGTCCGTCGGCGATGTCCTGCGCGAGACGCAGGGCGGCGTCCACGATCTCGGCCCGGCCTCCGTAGTTGACGCAGAACTGCAGGGTCAGCGTGGAGTTGTCCTTGGTCATCTCCTCGGCGTCGCGCAACTCCTGGATGACGCTCCTCCACAGCCGTCCCGGACGACCGGCCCAGCGGACCCGCACGCCCATCGCGTGAAGCTGGTCCCTGCGGCGGCGGATGACGTCGCGGTTGAAACCCATCAGGAAGCGGACCTCGTCAGGGGAGCGCTTCCAGTTCTCCGTGGAGAAGGCGTAGGCCGACAGGTAGGGGACGCCGAGCTCGATCGCGCCCTCGATCACGTCGAAGAGCGACGCCTCACCCGCCTTGTGGCCCTCGGTGCGGGGCAGGCCGCGCTGCTTGGCCCACCGTCCGTTGCCGTCCATCACGATCGCCACGTGCCGGGGCACGAGGTCACGCGGGATCGGAGGCGGGGTGGCACCGGAGGGATGCGGGACGGGTGGGCGGACGTTCACGTGGCGTGCTCCCTTTCTACGTGTCGAAGAGAGCGTATGCCGTGTTCGAGGTGCCACTGGAGATACGCGGCGACCAGGCCGCTGCACTCGGCGCGGTGCCGGGCGACGGAGGCGTCCGCGGTGGACCAGTCGCCCTTGAGCAGCGCCACCATCAGAGCGAGCGTCTCTCCCTCGGGCACCGCCGCTCCCGCGGGGCGGCAGGCGCCGCACACGACGCCACCGGCCACGATGGCGAAGGCCCGTACCGAGACGGCCTTGCAGCGGGCGCAGGCCTCCAGGGCGGGGGCGTAACCGGCCACCGCGAGGGAGCGCAGGAAGTAGGCGTCCAGGACGAGCCTGGCCTCGTGATCACCTGAGCCGAGCGTGCGCAGACCGCCGACGAGCAGCAGGAACTGGCGCAGCGCCGGCTCTTTTTCCCCCATGACCAGGCGGTCGGCGGTCTCCAGCATCGCGGTGCCCGCCGTGTAGCGCGGGTAGTCGGAGACGAGCGACTCGCCGTACGGCCTGATGGTCTCGGCCTGGGTGATCATGTCGAGCGTGCGGCCGGTGTGGAGCTGGAGATCGACGTGGGTGAACGGTTCGAGCCGTCCGCCAAATCGTGATGTTGTCCGCCGGACCCCCTTGGCGACGCCCCGGATCTTGCCCATCCGGCGGGTCAGCACGGTGACGATACGGTCGGCCTCTCCCAGCTTGTGGGTGCGCAGCACGATGCCGTCGTCACGGTACAGACTCACCCGCACAGTCTAGTGGGACGGTCCACTTGGCAGAGGTGGAACCATGATCAAACGACACGGATAGATCACTGGTGCGTGTTGTTCACCTAAAACTCACTAAACTTTGGCCCCTGGCGAAATGCCGCCCCCGGTTACACCGCCTCACACCGTCTCCGCACGAAAGGGTGCCATGCCCCGCGTGGTCCTGCTGGGCTCATCGCCCGGCCCCGATGCCGCTCCCGGCCAGGTGACGCCCGCCGCGTTGCCCCTGCCCGCGCTTCCCGGCTGCCCCACGGTGATCGGCAAGCTGCACGGCCAGCTCGCCTCACTCGACTCCGAGCCGGTGACCATCGTCCGCTCGGGCGACGCCGCCGCCCACCGGGGCTTCCCCGGCAGCCTTGTCGAGACCTCCGACCTCGCCGGTGACCTGCGCGCCGTGGCCGACGCGGTCGAAAACGCCACCGAGAACCTGCTTCTCCTTCCGGCCAACTCGCTGATCCACGACGAGCTGATCTACCAGATCACCAAGTCGAAGCGCGGAGCCCTCGCGCTGATCGCCAAGGAGCCGCGCGAGGAGGACGAGAACGGCGACGTCGTCGTCCCGGACGTCCCGATCGAGGAGGCGCTGCCGGAGATCGGCGCGCGGACGCTGGAGGGCCTGCCCGTCAGGGTGCGCGCCCGCAGGTCCCGGGTCATCTCGGTGGGCTCGGCCTTCCACGGGGTGACCAGGCCCAACTCGGTCCTGCTCGGCCCGCTGCACCTGCACCACAAGCACGCGCCCGTCCTGGCGGAGGCCGCCCGCGAGCTGGCCGACATGGCCCACCTGCTGGGGCCCGAGGACGACCTGGTCCAGCTGCTGGTGCTGGGGCTGGTGCGCAAGGGCGTCTCCGTCGGCATCCGCGGCCGCCGGGACCTGTTCTTCCGCCGGGTCTCCACTCCCGAGCAGGCCGCGGAGGCGCTGGCCGAGATGTCCACGTTCAACGAGGACAGGGCGCGGCTGGACAACGCGGTGAAGGGCGCCGACGGCTTCTTCACCACGTACTTCGTCAGCACCTACTCCCGGTTCATCGCCCGATGGGCGGCGAGGCGGGGGCTCACCCCCAACCAGGTCACGTTGATCTCCATCGCGCTGGGCGTGGCGGCGGCGCTGTGCTTCGCCACCGGTGAGCGGGCCGGGATGGTCGCGGGCGGGGTGCTGATCTACTTCGCGTTCGTGTTCGACTGCGTGGACGGCCAGGTCGCACGATACGCCCGTAAGTTCGGCGTGCTCGGGGCGTGGCTGGACGCCACGTTCGACCGGTTCAAGGAATACGTGGTCTTCGCGGGCCTGGCGGTCGGCGCGGCGGTCTCCGGGGTGGGCGACGTCTGGACGCTCGCGCTGATCGCGCTCGGCGTGCAGTCCATCAGGCACCTCCTCGACTTCTCCTACGGCGCGGCGAACCGGCGCAAGCCCCCGTCGCCGCTGCCGTCGGTCCCGCTCACGGTGAGCGCCGACACCGGGCTGCGCCAGGCGCTGGAGGAGCGCAAGAACGCGGTGACCGGCGGGATCCGCAGCCTGCTGAAGATGTGGGGCAGGGCCGGCAGATACCGCGCCGTGCACTGGGCCCGCAAGATGATCGTGTTCCCCATCGGCGAGCGTTTCGCCGCCATCGCGATCGTCAGCGCCCTGTTCGACGCCAGGATCACCTTCCTCACCCTGATCATCTGGGGCGGCATCGGTGCCGCCTACTCGCTCACCGGACGCCTGATGAGGTCTCTCGCATGATCACCCAGCCGCAGACCACCCCCGTTCCGGATCCATACGAGGAGCGGTTGCGCGTGCAGACCGCGCGGCTGCTCGCCTACCGCGACGACGGCCCGCTGGTGACGCTGCTCCGCGACAAGGTGGGGCCGGGGCTGCCCCCGGTTCCCGCCACGCTCGCCGCGCTGCTGGCGATCATCGCGATGGCCGTGACCGGGATACTGGTGGAGGGGCCGATCCTGCTCGTCCCGGCACTGGTCATGATCGTCCTGGTGCTGCCCACCGCGGCCCGCGACCATCTCGGCAAGCTCGACTGGCTCGCGCCGCCGCTGATCCGGGGGACCGAGTTCCTCACGATCATCCTCGTCGGCCTCGCGGTCGACGCGCCCAAGTGGCTGCTCTACGTGCTGATCTACGTGATCGGCTACCACACCTACGACACGGTGTACCGGACGCGGCAGAGCATCTGGCCCGCCCCCTGGGTGTTCAGGGCGGGGCTCGGCTGGGAGCTCCGGCTGCTGATCATCAGCGTCGGCGCCGTGCTGGGCGTGATGACGTGGGTGCTGGCCGCGCTCACGCTCTATCTCGGTGTGTTGTTCGCGGTGGAGAGCGTGACGAGCTGGGTCGGCCTGGACAAGCAGACGGCGAACGCCGCGCAGGCGAGCGACGACCTGGAGACCTCCCCCGAGGAGGCCCAGGAGCAGGCCACCGGCGAGGCCGACCAGACCTGAGCTGCTCCGGCCCGGTCCGACCGGACCTGATCAAGATCGATCAGGGCTGATCAGGACTGATCGGGGCTGCACGAACGGCGAACGCCGCCGGACGGATGATCCGTCCGGCGGCGTTCGTGTCTTCCGGGCGCGGGCCACCGGCGCCCGTCGCGAACCCGCGCCCGTCCGAAGCGGTATACAGGTCTTCGTGGAACTGGACAGGCTGGATCGCGACATCATCGGGGCGCTCGTCGAGGACGCCCGCGCCACGTACGCGGAGATCGGGCAGCGGGTCGGCCTGTCGGCGTCGGCGGTGAAACGCCGGGTGGACCGGCTGCGCGAGACCGGCGCCATCACCGGGTTCACCGCCCGGGTGGAGCCCGCGGCGCTCGGCTGGACCACCGAGGCCTACGTGGAGTTGTTCTGCGCGGGCAAGACCTCGCCGTCGGAGATCGGGGTGGCCATCGGCCGCCATCCGGAGGTGGTCTCGGCGTGCACCATCACCGGTGAGGCCGACGCGCTGCTGCACATCAGGGCCACCGACGTGCGGCACGTGGAGAGGGTGATCGAGCGGATCGCCTCCGAGTCGTTCGTGGTGCGGACCAAGAGCTCCATCGTGCTCTCCCGGCTGATCGAGGCACCCCTGGTGACCTCGCGCAGCGAGCCCTTCATCGCCCCGCACAACGAATCGACGTTTCTGACCTGAAGCACGCGGGAAACCCGCGCCGACGCGCAAAAGCAGGCTCTTGGCCTGCGAGAACGCGCTTCCTAGGCTGATGACGCCGCCATCGGGACCGTGATGGGCGGCTGTCACCACGACCTTTCACACGCGGGGGTTATCCATGACCAGGCACTACCTCATGTGTCGGCCCGACCACTTCGCGGTCGAGTACGCGATCAACCCGTGGATGCACCCCGAGGCCGGGGCCGACCGCGAGGTGGCGATCCGTCAGTGGGAGGCGCTCAAGAGCGTCTACGAGGAGCTCGGGCACCGCGTCAGCCTCATCGACCCGGTGGAGGGCCTGCCGGACATGGTCTTCGCCGCCAACGGCGCGCTGGTCGTGGACGGCCGCGTGTACGGTGCGCGGTTCACCCACCCGCAGCGCGCGGCCGAGGGACCCGCGTACCTGCGCTGGTTCGTCGACAACGGCTACCGGCGGGTCCGTGAGGCGGCCTTCACCAACGAGGGCGAGGGGGACTTCCTCACGCTCGACCACCTGGTGCTGGCCGGGACCGGGTTCCGTACCGACATCACCGCGCACAAGGAGGCCCAGGAGTTCCTCGGTCGCCCGGTGGTGACGCTGCAGCTGGTGGACCCCCGCTTCTACCACCTGGACACCGCACTCTTCCCGCTTAACGGACATAACGTGGCATACTTCCCGGAGGCTTTCTCTCCTGGAAGCCAGGAGGTGCTCCGCACCCTCTTCCCCGAGGCCGTCATCGCGAACGAGGACGACGCGGCCGTGCTGGGCCTCAACGCCGTCAGCGACGGCGTCAACGTGGTGATCAACGCCGAGGCCTCCGACCTGCAGCTCGAACTCAAGCGCCGGGGCTTCGAGGTCATCGCGGTGGACCTGTCGGAGCTTCGCAAGGCGGGTGGCGGCCCCAAGTGCTGCACGCTGGAGATCCGGGGACAGGGCGGGGCATGACAACCACAGACCAGACGTACCGGGCGGACCGGACATATCGGGGAGGGGCGGATCATCGGATGACCGGCACCGACGAGTTCATCGAGCTGAGTGAGCGCCGCAGCGCGCACAACTACCACCCCCTGCCCATCGTGATCCACGAGGCGCGGGGCGCCTGGGTCGTCGACGTGGAGGGCAGGCGGTTCCTCGACTGCCTGTCCGGCTACTCCTCCCTGAACTTCGGGCACGGCAACCCGAAGATCATCGCAGCGGCGCAGGAGCAGCTGTCGCGGCTCACCCTGACCAGCCGCGCCTTCTTCCACGACCAGTTCGCCTCCTTCGCCGCCGGGCTGGGCGACCTCACCGGCAAGGACATGGTCCTGCCGATGAACACCGGCGCCGAGGCCGTGGAGACCGCGATCAAGGTGGCCCGCAAGTGGGGCTACGAGGTCAAGGGCGTGGCCGCCGAGCAGGCCAACATCATCGTGATGGAGGACAACTTCCACGGCCGGACCACCACGATCGTCGGTTTCTCCACCGACCCCGACGCCCGGGGCGGCTTCGGCCCCTACCCCCCCGGCTTCAGGATCGTGAAGTACGGCTCCGTCGAGGCGATCCGCGAGGCCGTCGACGCCAACACGGTCGCGGTGCTGCTCGAGCCCATCCAGGGTGAGGCCGGGGTGCTGGTACCGCCGGACGGCTACCTCACCCAGGTCCGTGAGCTGTGCACCGCGGAGAACATCCTGATGATCGCCGACGAGATCCAGTCGGGTCTCGGCCGTACCGGCGAGACCTTCGCCTGCGACCACGAGGGCGTCGTCCCCGACATCTACGTGCTGGGCAAGGCCCTGGGCGGCGGCGTCGTCCCGGTCTCGGCGATCACCGCGAACGAGGACGTGCTCGGTGTGATCAGGCCGGGGCAGCACGGCTCCACCTTCGGTGGCAACCCGCTCGCCTGCGCGGTCGCGAACGCGGTCATCGAGATGCTCGGCACCGGCGAGTACCAGGCGCGGGCCAGGGAGCTCGGCGAGGTCATGCACGAGAGGCTGCGCGGGCTGATCGGCCACGGCGTGGTCACCGTGCGCGGGCGCGGCCTGTGGGCGGGGGTCGACATCGACCCGTCGCTGGCGAGCGGGCGTGAGGTCTCCAAGGCGCTCATGGCCCACGGCGTGCTGGCCAAGGACACCCACGGCTCGACCATCCGCCTCGCCCCGCCGATCGTCGTCTCCGAGGAGGACCTCCTCTGGGCGGTCGACCAGCTCGGCGCGGCCCTCGCCGAACTGGCGAAGTGAACCACCCCGGCCGAGCCCGGGCATGACGGAGCCGGTGCGGCTCTCCCGTCCAGGACGGGAGAGCCGCACCGGCTCCTCACGTTTCCGTCTCCCGGTCCCCGAGCGGCGGGGACCGGAAGGCAACTCCTAGGTGGTCCAGCCGTCGCGGGTGGTCAGGCCCAGCCGTCTGCGCCGTTCCTCCTCCGCCACCAGCCAGGCCGGCCTCGCCTTGGCCGGAGGCCGGTAGAGCCGCTTGACGGCGATCCCGCCGAAGACGAAGGACCCGAGAAAGCCGAGCCCGACGAGCGCGTCGAGGATCTCCTGCCCGGACACCCAGGTGTAGGCCAGCAGCACCGCCCAGAGGGAGAACATGATCGCCCCCGGGACCTGGGCGAAGGGCAGGTTGCGCCACTCCTTCGGCTTGGCCTCGTCGAAGTAGCGCTCGGCCCACACGCTCTGCGCGTCCGCTCCACGGAACCGGCGATGGTTGACGAACCCGAGGACCGCCATGAGGGCGGTGGCGAGCACCGCCCACACCGGCGCGTGCGGGTACCCCGTCAGCACGGCTGTCTCATCCAAAGAGCTTGTTCCATCCCTTCTTGATCCCGGAACCGATGGACTTGGCGGTGTTCACCACCGGATCTCGCGCCTTGTCGTAGGCGGCGATGGCGGTGTCACCGACGACTCCGCCGACCATACCTCCGATGTAGGCGCCGGCCGCACCGCAGACCGCCGCGAGGACCACTCCGGGGCTGCACGCCGCGGCCCCGATGGTGGCACCCGCGTAGGCGCCGCCGGCCACCGCGGCGCCGCGGATACCGGCTCGCAGGGCTTTCTCGCCCTTGTTGATGTCCTTTCCCTTGTCGGAGTTCCACTGGGTCAGCGCGCCGTCGGCGAAGGTGGTCACCAGTCCGAACCGGCCCAGGAACTTCCCTGCCTTGGCCAGGCGTCCGCCCCACTTGATGCCGCGCGCCTCGACCCTGACCGACTTGGCGTCGTACCACTTGCGCAGCCCGTTCCAGAACCAGCTGGACTTCCAGTTTCCCTGCGGGTAGCTCGCCGCCTTGAGGGCGTAGATGCCACCCATCACCCGCCCCTTCTCGGCGACGTTGGTTCCCCAGGTGTTGAGCATGTCGGACGGGCCGCCGAAGCCGTAGGCGAGCCAGCCGAGCGCGGTGAACTTGCGGGGATCGACGCTGCTGAGGGTGTTGGTCTTGACGGTTTTGCCGTAGGAGGTGCTCACGCCGCCGCTCGGCGCCGGGCGGTGCGGCGCACCGCCACCACCACCGCCACCGCCACCGTTGCCGCCGCCGCCCTTGTGGCCGCCACCGCCGCCGTTGAGCAGCGCCGCCAGCGCCCGGATGATCGCCAGCAGGGCGGCGATCCAGCTTCCCCAGAACTTGCCGTCCGGGTCGGTGAAGGTGACCGGGTTGTTGTTCGCGTAGGCGTACCCGTTCATCTGCTGGGGGTCCTGCGGGTCGATGATCGGGTCGACGCTGATGAAGCGGCCGGTCGCCGGGTCGTACTCGCGGGCGCCCAGATGGGTCAGGCCGGTGGAGGAGTCGACGGTGCCGCCGACGAACCCCTTCTCCGAGGGCCATGACCCCGGCGGTGCCCCCCGAAGCTGGCCGAAGGGCTTGAAGCGGCGCTGGGAGACCGCCTGGGTCGCGGCGTTGACCGCGAGCTCACCGGTGCCGTTGTGGTCGTTGGCGACGAAGGTCACCCCCGCCGTGGTCCTGACCGCGACCGCGACCGTGTCGTGGACGTAGTACCTGGTCGCGGCGACCTTCGCGGTCGCGGTGTCCAGCCGGAGCTCCATGCCCGGCAGGTACAGGGTCGTGGCGGTCGGCTCCCTGCGGATCAGCCGGTTGCCGTCGGCGTCGTAGAGATAGGAGGTGACCTTGGCCCCGTCGGTGACCTTGCTCAGCCGTCCCTCGACGTCCCAGTCCAGCTTCTGGTCGACGGCGCCGATCTTACGGCTGGTCGTGTTGCCGGTGGCGTCGTAGCCGTAGCTCTCCACGCGAGCACCCGCGGCCCCGGTCTGGGTCACCGAGGCCAGCGCGTGCGGCTGCGGGGACCCCGCGGCCGGGTAGCCGTAGACACGCTGGGTGTCGGCGGCCCCGCCGACGCCGTGCTCGACCTCCTTCGTCCTGTTGCCCGTCGCGTCGTAGCCGAACGACTGCCAGTACGGTGCCACCCCTCCGACGAGGTTCGCCGCGGGCGTGGTGGCGCAGCTCTGGGTGCCCTGCGTCCACGCCTCGGTCATCCTGCGCAGGTGGTCGTAGGAGAAGCACTGGGTGTCCGTGCCGGACCGGGAGACGTCGGAGACCGCGGTGACGTTGCCCGCCGCGTCGTAGGTGTAGGTGGCGTGGCGGTCCACACCGGCGACGTCCTCACGGTCGACCCGCGCCGACTTCAGCCGCTGTGTGCCGTACTCGTAGGAGTTGGTGAGCCAGACCTTCTTGCCTCCGGTGGAGAGCTCGTACTGCTCGGGTTTGCCGGTGAGGCTGTGGATCGACCTGGTCACGTAGGAGGTGAGACCGGAGGTGGCCGTGGGCCGCCGCAGCTCGTCGTAGGAGTAGACGACGGTCTCGGCCGCCAGGCCCCCCGAGGCGGGGAAGGTGGCGGACTGCACCGTGCCGTCCAGCTTGTAGCGGGTGTCGAACTGGTAGCTGCCCCCCAGCTCCTTCTCGGTCTCCGGGACGGTGATGGTGGTCCGGATCGCCCGGTCCAGGTTGTCGTAGGCGTTGACGGTCGTCGTGTACGCCTGGCCGCCCGCGTTCCTGGTGGAGCTGGAGAGCTGCCCCTTGCGGACCGTGTCGTAGGTCCACGCCGTCAGGACGTTGCCGGTCGCGGACCCCTCGCGGACCTCGGTCTTGCGGCCGAGCGCGTCATAGGTGGTGAACAGCTTGGCGCCCCTGGCGTCCTCGGTGGAGGTCACCCGGTCCAGGTCGTCGTAGGCGGACCTGGTCGTGCCCTTGTCCGGGTCGTCCACCCGGATCTCCCTGCCGCGCAGGTCGTAGTGGTGGGTCCAGGTGTTGCCCGCCGCGTCCTCGACCGTGGCGAGCTTGCCCAGCGGGGTGTAGGTGTAGCGGGTCCGGTCGAAGTCGCCGGTCGGCGAGTCCCCCCGATACTGGCGCAGCTCGACGATGTGGTCGCGCGCGTCGGTGAAGGTGGTGACCGGCGTGTCCCCGGTCGGCGGGTCGACCGTGACCCGGCCTCCCGCGTACGAGGTGATCGTGCGCCACTTCTCCTGGGTCTCGCCGTTGCCGACGAGGAACCGCTCGACGGTCACCCGATTGCGGCCGTCGAACTCGAAGACCTTCTGCGACTCGACGTTGCCGTCGAAGGCCCCGAAAAGGGTGGTCGAGGGCGCCCCGGTCGAGTAGTACTGCCCGTACTCGCGCGCGACGTTGCCCCGGGAGTCGTAGAGCTTGTCGGAGATCAGCCGCCCGCCGTCCGGCCCCGGGTCCTGGGTCTGACGCAGCCGCAGCCTGCCGTCGTACAGCTCGTAGGTGGGCTCGGTCTGGCCGCCCTCGGCGGTCAGCCGTTTCGTGCCGATCGCGATGATCTGACCGTCGGAAACCCGGTAGCTGAACTCCAGGTTCGGTGTCTGCTTGGCCGCCTTGGAGCGGTCTGCCATCCACACCTTGAGCAGGCGGCCCAGCGCGTCGTACTCCAGGTCGGTCCGCTTGCCTCCGGCGTCCACCTTGACCGTCTCGAAGCCGAAGGCCGGGTCGAGTTCCTCGCTCGTGACGTGGGCCGTACCGGGGTCGCCGGGGGTGACCGGTGGCCCGGTGGTCTTCACCAGCGTGGCCAGGCCCGCGGTGTCGGTGTAGGCGACGGTGGTGACGTTGCCCACGGCGTCCTTGGTGGTGAGCTCACGGCCGTAGGAGTCGTAGGTGGAGATCTCGGTGGGAACGTACGTCGCGGCGGTGCCGTTGTGGCTCGCTATCTTCTCGACCCTGGTGACCTCTCCCCTGTCCGGCGCCGCGCCGAAGGCTTTGCCGTCGTAGAAGGAGCGCCCGTCCTCGATCACGTGTTTGGACCGGTCGGGCGTGACCGAGCAGGCCACCGAGAGGCTCTCCACCCGCGAGGGGAACTTCAGCATCCAGGCGGTCTTGTCCTGCGCGTACGTGGTCCTGACGCACCGGTCGTCGGCCGCCGTGGCCAGGTCGCCCTTGTCGTCGACCTGGGTGGCGAGACCCGTGTCGGGGTCGTAGGAGGTCACGATCTCGGTCTCCCGCCACTTCCCTCCGTCCATCGCGGTCCAGGTGTGGCTCTTGGCGACGTCCGTCAGGTTCGCGGTGACCGTCCCCCAGCTCCTGGTGCGGCTGGCGGTCTGCCGGCGCCACGGCGTGTTGACCGTCTTGACGGCCACCGCGCCGCCGACCCCCTCGTACTCCGTCCGCTTCAGCTCGAAACCCTGCAGCGCCTCGTGGTCGACGTGCGTTCCGCCCTCGCCGTCGGCGACGGAGACCTTCTTGGTGCCGCCGTCGGCGTCGAGCCGGTCACCGTCCATGCCCCGCAGGAACAGGCGCTCGCTCTGGGAGCGCAGGTCGTTCCAGCCTCCCGTCTTGATCCGCACCCGGCCGTAACCGCGCCACTGCGACCAGGTCTTGTACTTCTCCTTGGTCATGCCGTCGTCGTCGTCGTAGTGCCAGGCGGCGCCGTCGAGGTATTCGTAGGTGGTGAGCATGTCCGGCGCCTTGCCGGTCCTGTCGCTCTGCACGACCTGGGTGACCACGTACTTGTGGAACCAGTCCCGGATCGGGTCGGCGTAACCGGCCGGTGTCCACTTGACCGGGAAGCAGCGCCGGGTGTTGGTCTCCGGCGTCGGCAGCGAGGACAGCGTGCAGTCGGCGTCGGAGTAGTTGACGTCGATCTGGCCACCGGACTCGTCGTAGATCGCCCCGACCCTGTACTTGACGAACGGCGCGATGTCGTCGCCCAGTTTGTCGACCCGGTTCGGCAACTGGACGTGGTTGAACGTCACCGGGGGCAGCGTGACGGCCGGGGACGCCGCATGACCGGTGTGCTGGATCGACTTGACCAGCAGGGCCCGGTCGATGTCGGCGTCGCCCCAGAGGTGGTCCAGCTTCCAGGAGTCGACGTCCCGGTAGGCTCCGTCCGCCTTCAGCACCTGGGTGGTGACCTTGGTCAGCCGCTTGCGTGACCAGAAGGTGGGCGCCAGTGTGCCCTTGGTGCCCTTGCACTCGGTGCCCGCGGCGCAGTTCAGGTCCCAGGGCACGTCCGGCCACCTGGTCGGATGGTCACCGATCTTGTCCTCCGCGCAGTCGGCGGCGGTCGCCGACAGGCAGCGCTCCGAGAGGCCGAAGACCACCCTGGCCGACGGCTTCGCCGAGAACAGGGTGGCGGCGCGCTGGCCGTAGTCGATCCGGTCCAGCCAGCCGCCCCGCACGTAGGGGGTGTCGTCGGCGGGCTTGAGGTTGCGGCCGTAGCGGTTGCCCTCCTGCGTGTAGAAGTAGGAGATGGCGTTGCCCCGTGGGTCCACGACGTAGTCGAGGTTCCACCGGTAGGCCTGCTGGCACCAGGAGGTGGCGAACGTGGAACCGTGACAGGGCTCGTCGGCGTCGTCGCCGAAGACCGGGTGGGTCCACGTCGACTTCGTCTCCTCCTTGCCGGTGCTCCAGCCGGGCAGGCGGTTCATGCCGAAGAAGTACTGCACGCCCTCGGTGGTGGTCAGCTTCCAGTACTCGCCGTCGTTGTCGCCGTTGGCCTTCCCGGTGTCCTTGACCCGCTCGATACGCGTGCCGTCGTCGTTCTTCATCCGCCAGGTGCCGTCCGCGGCCTGGACCAGCTCGCCGCCCTTGCCGTTCCAGCTGAGCGTGGCGTTGTCGTAGGCCCAGCACTGGTCGCCCGGCGGGGTGCCCCACTGGTCCTTGGGAGCCCCGTCGTCGGCACACGGCTTGTAGCCACGCTGGATGTAGCCGGGCCAGTAGTCGAATCCCTCTCCCACCCAGGACGGCTGGTTGTTGGTGTTGGACGTGCGGCCGTCCATCGCACCCGAGGAGTAGCCGATCTCCACCTTGGGCGCGAGCTCACCGGGGACGGGCGGCACCCGCATCGGGTACGACCAGGCGAAGTCGCCCGACTGCTCGGAGACCGCCCAGGTCGACGAGGCCGACAGCGCCGTCGCCTTGTAGTCGCCCTTCTCACTGGACTCCCCCGCCACCGCGGCGAGCACCGTCGCCTGCGGTGCGGCCGTCACCTCGGCCGACAGCGTTCTCGCCTCGGTGTCGTTGCGCGAGGGGATCTCGGTGCCGGTACGGCACTGCGGCGCGTCAGGGGTGGTCAGCGCGCAGGCCGGCAGCCGGACCAGGCGCAGCCGGCTGCCGTAGGACCCGCCGAAACCTCCGGCGAACCCGGAGTAGTCCAGCTCGACACCGACCTGGCCGGTCCCGGGACCGCCCACGGTCAGCACGACCCCGTCCACGCCGGCCCGCCGGGCCGCCGCCCGTTCCAGGACCTGGACCTTCACCTCCTCCACGGGGGGCGCCGCCCCCCTGGCCCGCGACTGGGGAGCTCGTACCCGGACCGGCAGCTTCCCGGCGCGGACCGCCTCCCCACTCGCCGGTACCTTCGCCTCGGTCACTCCCGGCTCCGGCCAGCCCGCCGGGGCCGGGTCTGGCTCGGCGGCCGCGGGGTCGGGCTTGCGCGGCCTCACCGTCTCCGCCCTGCCGGGCACCACGCGCTCGGCGCTCTCGACCTCGGGACGCTCTCCGTCCGGCCCGGCCCCGGCGTGCGCCGGTGGCGCCACCAGCAGGCCCGCGGCGGTGACCAGTGCCGTGAACACGGCCAGCCAACGCCGGGTACCCGATTCGTATAACCCCTTCATGAAAATCCTCCGCACAGGCGCAGGCCACCGGCCGCCGTACGCGGCGGCCGGGGCACCTCGGGAAATGGGGATGGGAAGGGGATCGCGGGCCGTGGCCCGCGATCCCGTTCCTCAGGTCAGGGGCCGGTCTCGGTGTCGAGCTCGTTGCCCGCGGCCAGCATCTGGATCTGCTCCTGTGTGGCGACTCCCTGGAAGGCCCACACGTCGTCGATCACGCCGGGCCAGTACTCGCCCCAGGCGCCGTCGCCCTTGGTCCGGCCGAGCTGCAATCCCTTCGTGGCGTTGAAGCCCAGCACGTTGAACCGCCACGACACCTGCTCCTCGGTCTGTTCCAGCTCCCCGTTCACGTAGAGCCGCATCTCGTCCTGGAGCGCGTCGTAGGCGATCGCCACGTGGTCCCACTCGAAGCCCGACTGGAAGGCCGAGTGCTCCGAGGTGGGGCGGGTGGCTCCGGTGGCGTCGGAGTCCGGCATCTCGATCTGGTAGCCGCCCGCGTTGACCGGATCCGCCGGGTCCGGCCGGTAGCGGAGGGTGAAGGCGCTGTTGACCGCGCCCTCCTGGCTGAAAACCGTCGCCGGCCGGCCGGGACGGCCCGCACTGGTCACCCAGCCGGCGACGGTGAAGCTGTCGTCCGTGCGCACCACGGGACCGGCGCTGGCCGCGTAGTCGCCGTCACCGTCCAGGACCAGCGCGCCGGGCGGGGTGCCGACCCAGCCTGCGCCCTGGTCGATGCGGGCGTTGCCGTACAGGGTGACGTGCCGGCCCGCGGTGCCGTCGTCGGCCGCGATGGTCAGCGGGGATCCCGAGGCCAGCGTGGCGATCTCGGAGTCGGTGACGACCTGGTCGAAGATCCGCAGGTCGTCGATCTCGCCGGGGAAGAACGACCCGGCCGCGCCGTCGTAGGAACCCGCGCCCAGCTGCACGGGTCCGGTGGCGTTCCACGGCGTGGTGAACGCCGTGGTCGAGGCCAGCTTGCCGTTGACGTAGAGCCTGATCTGCTTGGCCGCCGCGTCGTAGGTCCCGGTCAGATGCGTCCACACCCCGCCCTGCGGCACCGAGGTGGACTGCGCCCGGATGATCGTGGCGGAGGCGTTGTTCGCGCTGAAACGGTTGAAGATCCACCGGTCGTAGGAGGAGGAGTAGTACAGCTCGAACGCCGGTTTCACCGACGCGGTCTGGGTGGCGATGATCCCCGCGTGGGTGGGTTTGGTGGCGGGGAGCCTCGCCCACGCCGACACCGAGAAGCTCTTGGTGGTGTCGAGCACGGCCCCGGTGGTCTTCAGGTACCCGTTCGTGCCGTTGAGGGTGACGGCCTTGCCGGACTTCCCGGTCGTCCCGAAGGTGACGGTGCCGACCTTGCTCGCCGGGTGGACGCCGCCCACCTCCTCGGCGCGGGTCGCGCCCGCCGCCTCGTCCAGCTTCCAGTACGCCTTGCTCGCCCGGACCGCCGAGGCCGAGTCGTTCAGCTTCCAGCGGGCGTTCACCACCGGGTGCTGGCTGAAGAGGTTGCCGACCTCCTCCGCGGTGACGATCCGGTCGAAGATCCGCAGGTCGTCGATCTCACCGGGGAAGAACGCGTCCGGGACCGTGCTGTACAGGCTCGCGCCGAGTTGTACCGGTCCGGTGGCGTTCCACGGCGTGGTGAACGCGGTGGTCGAGGCGAGCTTGCCGTTGACGTAGAGCCTGATGTGCTTGGCGACCGAGTCGTACACGCCGACCAGGTGCGCCCACTCCCCGCCCTGCGGCGCGGTGGCCCCTATCGCCCGCACGATCGTGGCGCTCGTGCTGTCGGTGCTGAACCTGTTGAAGATCCACCGGTCGTAGGAGGAGGAGTAGTACAGCTCGAAGCCCGGTCGAGCCGTGCCCGCCTGGGTGGCGATCACTCCGGCGTGGGTGGGTTTGACCTCGGGGAGCCTCGCCCACGCCGACACCGAGAAACTCGTGGTGGTGTTCACCACCGGGGCCGTCGTCCTGGCGTACCCGGTGGAGCCGTTGAACTGCGCGGCGCTCTTCGAGACGCCGTCCACCCCCAGCGTGACGCCGCCGGTGACGGTGGCGGGGAAGGTTCCCCCGACATCCGTGACCTGCGGGGAGTCGATGGGCTCGTCCAGCGGCCACTCCGCCTTCGCCGGCGCCCCGGTCTTGACCCTGAAGGCGTGACGGCCGATCTCGCTGACGTTGCCGGCCGCGTCGAAGGCCTGGACCGTGACGTAGTTCAGTCCCGCGTGCTCGGGCGCGATGTCGATCGTCACCGGCCCGCCGTTGGTGGCGGGCTTGCGCTCGTTGGCCTGCGTGGGGTTGCCGTTGATCCCGAACCAGTACTTGACGACGTCGGTGGAGGTGGAGGTGGCGGTGAAGCGTCCGTAGCGGCCCACCCCGTCGTACCACGGGTCCAGCTCGTCCTCGGGATCCGATTTGGGGTAGGCGGTCGAGGTCAGCGCGGGGGCGGCCGGCACGCTCTTGTCATA
Organism: Streptosporangium sp. NPDC049046; assembly: GCF_040649155.1. Classification (NCBI taxonomy): domain Bacteria; kingdom Bacillati; phylum Actinomycetota; class Actinomycetes; order Streptosporangiales; family Streptosporangiaceae; genus Streptosporangium; species Streptosporangium sp. NPDC049046. Next base: position 64,053 of record NZ_JBEZEZ010000008.1, read on the forward strand.
GGTGTAGTAGCAGCCGGTCGCGTCGCCCGCGTAGCTCCACGGACTGTACTGGTAGCCGTCCCAGGTGCGTACCGACCAGGCGATCGTCTTCTTCTCGGGGATCGTCGAGGGCATCTTGACCTGGAACGTCGATCCGGTGGTCTTGGGGCCGATCCTGCCGGAGGTCCACTTCGTCGCGCCGTCCCAGCTGGCCTGGAACTCGGCGTACACCTTCTTGGCGTCGGCGGAGTCGGAGTCGTGCAGCACCGCCGAGAGCGTCGGGGGCACCCGCACCGCCGGGGCCGGGGAGTAGACGCACTTGCCGCCCGGGTCCATCGTCAGGTTGGACATCTTCGGCTGCGGCGGTGGGGTGTTGTAGTTGACCCGGAGCCAGGCGTCGTCGGCGAACCGCTTCCACCCCTTCGGGTCGGTCTCGTACCCGGCCCTGAGTCCGAACGTGGTGGTCGACCACTTGCCCGCCGCGGCGTCCTTCACCGCCGCGGTCGCGTTGAACTCCACGTCGCCACCCGGGCAGTCGGAGGACCAGCCCTTCGCCACGTCCCGGGTGGCGAGGTGTTCGAGCCAGTTGTCCTTGGTGGAGTTCCAGGTCGAGCCCTCGACGAACCCCTTGGTCCGCCAGAGCTGCACGGTACGGCCGTCGCAGGAGTAGGACCAGGTCTCCTTGGCGACGAACTCCGCGGAGATGATGTGCTTGCCCGCGTAGGCGCTGGTGGGCATCCGGTAGAAGATGCGCTTCACGTCCGAGGGCGCGCACCTGGCGTCACCCGAGCAGTAGCCCATGCCGGAGTCGGCCTTGCCGCTGAACTTGTAGTACGACGTGCTCGGGTAGGTACGCGAGACATATCCCCAGGCGGACGCCTTGACCGTCTTCCACACCGGGTCGATGTAGACGGGGAACCGTGTGTCGGGGGCGGTCAGCAGCGTGGTCTCGGGGGTGAGGGTGAGCGAACCGTCCTCGACGGCGGTCCCGACATCGGCCACCTTCGAGGTCGGGGCGGGGCCCCTGGCGAGGTCCTCCTCCGGCTCGGCCGTCGTGCGCCTCGCCGTCTCAGCGGGCGCCGACTCTGCGGGCGTCTCTGCGGGCGCCGTCTCAGCAGGCGCCGTCTCAGCAGGCGTGCTCCCGGCCTGCGTGCCGGAATCCCACATGATCGCCGACGGGGCCTCGAAGACCGCGCCCCCTCCCTCGGTGTCGACGGCACGCAGTCGCCCGTCCGGCTCGGCGCGCACCGCCAGCTCGGTTTCGCCCAGGTCGAAGCCGAGCCGGGCGAGGGCTCCGTTCTCCGCCGCCTCCCTGGTCTTCACGACGAGCGTGTGCGCGAACCCGTCGGTGTCGGCCCGAACGACCAGGTCGATGTCCTTGAGCACCGAGCGGTAGACGGCCGAGTCGCCCTGCAGTTCCGGCTCCGGCAGCTTTTCCGGCCACTTCAGCGACATCTCCCGGCCGGCGCGCGCCATCCGCACCATGGGCTCGTCCCCTCCCCCGGAGAGGGTCAGGTCGACGGTGGAGGCCTTGGGCCCGATGGACCCGTCGGGCCTGCGGATCAGGGTGACGTCCGGCGCCACCCAGGAACTGTCCTGCCGGACCCTGACAGGGCGAAGGTGCTCCACCGCGGTGAAGGAACCGTCGGGATTGGCGAAGACCTCCCTGCTCTCACCTCGCTTGGCGAGGATTTCCGTACTGCGGCCCGTCTCGCGGGCGATCCTGCCGGCCTGCTCATCCGTCGGAGCCACCGGCTCCGCCGAGGAGGCGACGGCTCTCGGAGCCCCTCCATGAACGTCGATCGCAACTGTTGACCCCGTAGCGATAACCCCGGCGGCCAGTACGGCCGCCAGGCCCCGTAACGTTGACATGCGCCTCACCAGAAAAAGAGATGACGGCAGCACAAAGCTGTGTCACCTGGTAGAAAAGGGGCAAATCAGCGCTGATGATCACTATGTAAAACCGAGTGACGTTCGATGTCAACGTTTTTTATGATCAAAACGAGCACGCCCGCGGCCCCCGGTAAGCGATTTCCGCATCCGCCCAGGTGAGCACGCCTCACATACTTCCCGGCGCGCGAGAAGAGCGCCGCGGTCCGCCGACCGGCCCCCGGCCGGAAGATCGCGACGGCCCCCGGCCCTCTTCGGAGCGCGGGGGAACGGAGGGCGCTTCGCTAGCCCTCCTCCAGCTTCACGACGGTGATCTCCGATACCTCGGTTCCCGTGGCGGTGTCCCAGCGGACCGACGTGGGGGCCGTGTCCAGGGAGAGGGTCGCGACCGCGTTGGAGAACCACGGGCCGTCGGTGATCCGCCACTTGAAGGGCGGCTTGGGAATCCTCGCCGTGCGGGAGAGTGTGCGGCCGACCAGGCTCGCGATGCCGAACTGGGCGACGATGTTGGCCAGGCGGAGGGTGCGGCTCAGCGGGTTGCGGATCGGGGAGCAGACCAGCTGGTAGACGGGAAGGTCGCGCGCCTTGGCCACGTAGGAGTAGTGCACGTCGCCGGAGAGCATGATCACCGGCTTTCCCAGCCCGGCCAGCAGCTTGGACAGGTCCTCGAACGAGCGGCGGAAGGCCGCCCAGTGCTCCAGGTCGACGGCCTGGCGCAGGGCCTCGGCCCAGCGCGCCACGGTCTTGCCCCAGGCCCCCTGGGCGAGGGCCTCGTTCCAGTTCTGGATGTGGTGGATGCCCGCGGGGAGCAGGAACGGCACCGAGGAGCCGATCACGAAGCGCTTCGCGCCCCCCTTGTGCAGCTGCTCGGTGAGCCACTCCCACTCCACCGGGTCGATCATGCGCCGGTCATCGGGGTCGAGCTGGCGGGAGCAGCGGGAGTCGAGCATGATCAGGCGAGTGTCGCCGAGGTCGCGGGCGTAACTCCACCGGCTGTCGGCGGGAACGTCGTAGGCGTGCTCGGCGAAGGCGTCGAGGACCTCGGCGCCGTCCCCCTCGGCCGCGCACACCTTGCTGAGCAGCTCGTCCGAGGCGCGTTCCGCCGGCGACAGGTTACCCAGGTGCTGGTAGACCCAGTAGGCGCCGATCCCGGAGATCACCCGGTGCCGCCACCACGGCACCTCCTCCATCGACGTACGCCAGGAGATGGAGGTGTTGAAGTCGTCGCGCAGGTCGTGGTCATCGAAGATCATCGCGCTGGGCACCGTGGAGAGGAGCCAGCGGATCTCCGGGTCGGTCCACGCCAGGCGGTACAGCTCGGCGTACTCCTCGAAGTCGGCGATCTCCTTCTTCGGCTCGGTGTCCCTGCGGCCCGCGATGAACTCCAGCATCTCCGCGGACGGCTCGTCGGCGTAGACCTGGTCACCGAGCAGCAGCAGCAGGTCGGGCCAGCGCTCGTCGGGCGTCTCGGGCAGCGTGCCACCGTACGCGCGCAGCACGTCCACCCCGTGGGAGATCGTGTACACGAGGTCGTGCGGCACGCTGGTCCGGCAGGAGCCGAACATGACGCGATTCGGACCGTCGGGGCCGAGCAGGCGGATGCGGCTCGGCGGCTGATCGGGCAGGGGCCACACGGTCTCCCCGCCCAGGCGCACCTCGTAGGCGCCTCCGCCCTCCACGTCCACGATCGCGTAGTGGTGACCGTGGACGGTGAACGTCCTCGCCTCCGAGCGCACGCCGCCGACCTCGACCGTCACCTCGCACGGCTCGCTCGTCTCCATCCACACCGACGCGCTCGTCTCGTCCACGTAACGCAACATCGGCCCGACCACAAGTTCCGGCACTTTCATCCCCTCGGCTGCACAACGGTAGGAATCCTGACCGGATTCTGGAAAATCTATGTTTTACTCCCAGATTGCCCAGGGGAGCAGGCAGATAACAACACACCTCCTGCTCGCAGGCTCGCGACCCGATCCGCGAATCAGTCATGAGAACGAAACACGGCCCGACCCTGCGGGCAAAAAACCGCGCCTAGTCTGATCGTGACCATGTGCCCCGAGCGGAGCAAGGGCGCTTCGCTCACCGTACGGAGGTATCCCTTGAGAACGCTCACGGTGCCGTCGACGACGCCGGCCGCCACCGCTCCCGTCAGTCCCGGCCGACAGGCCCTCGACTCCGCGCTCTTCCAGCTCGACCGGGCCGCGGGCCGGCTGGACCTGGACGACAGCCTGCGCACCATGCTCGCCACCCCCCGCCGCTCGCTCACCGTCTCGGTCCCGGTCCGCCGCGAGGACGGCCGGATGGACGTCGTGCAGGGTTTCCGGGTGCAGCACAACACTACCCGCGGCCCGGCGAAGGGAGGCATCCGCTTCCACCCCCGCACCGACGTCCACGAGGTCACCGCCCTGGCCATGGGCATGACGTGGAAGTGCGCGCTGGCCGGCATCCCCTACGGGGGCGCCAAGGGCGGCGTCTCCCTGGACCCGGCCTCGCTGAGCGCCCGCGAGCTGGAACGGGTCACCCGGCGCTACGTCAACGAGGTCCTGCCCGTCATCGGTCCCGAGCGGGACATCCCGGCCCCCGACGTCGGCACCGACGAGCGCACCATGGCCTGGATCATGGACACCTACTCGGTGAACGCGGGCTACCCGGTGCCCGGCGTGACGATCGGCGGCCCCGTCTCCCCCGGCGGCGTGCCCGACACGGCCGGGACCGCGACCGCCCGCGGCGTGCGGATCGCCGCGCTCAGGGCTCTGGGCGGCTCCCCCGAGGGCCGTACCGTCGCGATCCAGGGCTTCGGCAAGGTCGGCGCCCCCGCCGCGCGCTACCTCGCCGACGCGGGCTGCCTCGTGATCGCGGTCTCCGACCGCACCGGGGCCGTGATCGACCGCTCCGGCCTGGACATCGACGACCTGCGGGCCTGGTCGGAGGAGACCGGCGGGGTACGCGGCTACCGCCGGGCGGACGCACTGCCGGCGGAGGAACTGCTGGAGCTCGACGTGGACGTGCTCGTCCCCGCCGCCATGCAGGGGGCGATCACCGAGGAGAACGCCACCCGGATCAGGGCCGGCCTGGTCGTGGAGGGCGCCAGCTCCCCCACCACGCCCGGTGCGGACCGCGTCCTCGCCGACGCGGGCGTCACCGTGGTCCCCGACATCCTGGCCAACGCCGGAGGTGTGATCGTCTCCTACCTGGAGTGGCTCCAGGACATGCAGGCGCGTCGCTGGAGCGCGCGCGAGGTCGACGCGAGGCTTCGCGGCATCGTGCGGGACGCGTTCGACACGACCGCGGCGGTCTCCGCCGAGTGCGGGATCACCCTGCGCGAGGCCGCCCATGTGATCGGTGTCGGCCGGGTCGCCGACGCCCACCGGGCACGCGCGCCGCATTCCTGAGACCGTCGGGGACGTGCCGCACACCGGCCCGGACATACCGGCCCTCCCCGGCGGCGGGAACCGGCGTTCCCCCGTCCCGCGTACCGGGTGTGCCCGATGGTCCGCGCCCGCCTTCAGAGCGTCGTGGCACCCGTCCCCGCGTACGAAGGCGCGCCGTCACGCCGCCACGGCCAGGCGGCCGCGCCACCACGCGAGCGTCGCGGCCAGCGCCTCGTCCATCGGGGTCGGCGCGAGACCGAGGGCCGCCTGGGAGACGTCGGAGTCGAGGACGAAGGGACGGACGAACTGGTAACGCAACTCCTCCAGCTCCCTGAGCATCGGTGAGAAGACCCCGCCGGTGCGCAGCATCCAGTGGGGCAGGGCCTTCACCCCCGGGTTGGGCACTCCCGCGAGCGCGCACAGGCGCTCGGCGACCTCGCGCACCGGCATCGGCTCGTTCGTGGGGACGTGCCACGCGCGACCCCAGGCGTCCTCGCCCTCACCCGCCGCGACCAGGGTCCGCGCGACGTCGGGCACATAGGTCCAGCTGTGCGGCTGGTCGGGGTCTCCGGCGAAGCGGACGGTCCTGCCGGCGAGCAGTGCGGGGACGAACCTCTCCCCGAGGTGCGACTGGTCCAGGCAGCCGGGGCCGAAGTAGTCGGATCCGCGCACCTCGGTCACCCTGACCCGGCCCGCCTCGTGCGCGGCCAGGGCGTCCCGCCACACCTTCACCCGGATCGCGCCCTTGGCGCTGGGCGGGTCGAGGGGGTCGTTCTCCCTCATCGGCCGGTCGGGCGCCGCGTAGACGTACAGGTTGCCGAGGATGACGTATCCGGCGCCGGTGGTCTCGGCGGCTCCCAGCAGGGACGCGGCGAGCGGCGGCCAGTCGCGCGCCCACTCGTGGTAGCGCGGGTTGACGCAGTTGTAGAGGACGGCGGCGCCCCGGGTCAGGGCGGTCAGCTTCTCGCGGTCGCTCACGTCGGCGGCGACCCTGCGGACACCCGGCAGGTCGGGGCCCGAGCCCGAGCGACTGATGAGGACGACCTCGTGCCCCTGCCCGGTCAGCAGCCTGGCGACCTCCGAGCCGACCTGTCCGGCTCCGGCGATGACGTGCTTGGCCATGATTCCTCTTCCTGTGCGGTGGCTTACCCGTTCCGTTCTGAGAGCAATGCTCTCGCTAGAGAGCACCGCTCGTCAAGAGCAGTGCTCTCGTTTTTTGACAGTGCTCTGATATGGTCGCGACATGAGTTCGAGCCTCAGCGCACGCGAGAGGGTCAGGGCCGAGCTGACCCGCGAGATCACCGACGTCGCCCGCAGGCAGCTCGCCGTCGACGGCGCGAGCGGCCTGTCCCTGCGCGCCGTCGCCCGCGAGATGGGCATGGCCTCCTCGGCGATTTACCGCTACTTCCCGTCCAGGGACGACCTGCTCACGACCCTGATCATCGACGGCTACAACGCCATCGGCGAGGCCGTGGAGAACGCCGACGCGGCCGTCCCGCCGGAAGACCACGGGAGGCGGTGGATGGCGGTCTGCCACGCCGTGCGGGACTGGGCACTCACCCACCCGCACGAGTACGCCCTGCTGTACGGCTCACCCGTCCCCGGCTACCGCGCCCCCCAGGACACCGTCCCGGCCGCGGTCCGCGACACCGCCGTCTACGGCCGGATCGTCTCCGATGCCCACCGCGCCGGAGCGCTGAACCCGCCCGACACCACCCACCCGCCCGTCCCGCCGTCCTTCCACGAGGACGCCGCACGCGTGCGCGAACTGATACCCGACGTCCCCGACGACGTGGTCGTCCGCGGTCTGATCTCCTGGACCGGCCTGTTCGGCTGGATCAACTTCGAGGTGTTCGGCCAGTTCGACAACGCGATCCTCGATCCCGCGTCGGCCTTCGACCACGCCATGCGCTGTCAGGCCCGCACCCTCGGGCTGTCTGTCTGATACGTCACGAGTTGGCCGGGTAATTCACCCCGCACAGCAGGGCCTCGGCATGGACGCTATTTGTCGTCACATGTCACACCAGGTTGCAGAGAGAGGGGCGATCGCGCCGTACTCAAGGTATTGAATTCCAGGGTCTTCCTGGCGTCGGTCAGACGGGCACCCGGCGATCCACGGCCCCGAGGGGCCGTGGGACGACGGTCCACGTGAGACCGTGTGAAGGGCCGCAGGCCCTCTACCGGGAGAACTTCTTGCGCGCGGCTCCCCGGATGACCTGGCCCGGCCGCTGCTGCTCTCCGTGCAGGGAGGTGAGCACGACGAGCACCCCGGTGACGGCGGGGACGACCCACTGCATGAGACGCAGCTGCTGTTGTGTCTTGGCGACGTCCTCCGGAGTCTCCTTCTCCGGTTTCACGGCACCTTCCACCGGCACGTCGCCCGCGTCCGCGAGTTTGGCACCGAGCACCCCGGTGTAGGCGGTCGCGGCGAGCGCCCCGGCGGTCAGCACGGCCTTGGCCGCGGTGCTCGCCCCCACCCCGCGCTGGTACGCCACGCGCCGCCTGTTGGCGGACAGCAGACCGAGCGAGCCGACGAGAAAGGCGCCGACGCTCGCCGCGCTGACCGGCGCCCACCTGCCCCATCCCGCGTTCGCGACCCGCAGGCGCTCGCTCCTGTCGCTCACCGCGGCGGTGGCACCGTTGAGGCCGATCGCTCCCATCAACGATCCCCCGAACCAGGCGGCCAGCCCGACATCGTGCATCGCGCGCACGACCGTATTGCGTTCCATGCTCTCCCCCTCATCACCAGCGCTGGATTCACGAGCTCTAACGGTGGATATCGCACTGTTATCACTGTGATGGGAGTTGACTACCCTGATCCGATCGTAAGATCCGCTTGTGAGTTGATGTCCGGATCAAGGTTGAGGCTGGGAACCGTCAGGAAGCGAAGACACGGGCGTCGAGGAACGGGGTACGGAACTTGCCCGTGGGATCGAGGTCGGCGGCCAGGCGCCGGAAGTCCGGGAGCCGGTCGTACAGGGAGTTCAGGCGATCGGGTCCCATGAGGAAGAGTTTGCCCCAGTGTGGGCGGGCCTCAAAGGGCTCCAGCGACTCCTCGACCACGGCGAGCACCCGGCTCACCGCGGGCCAGTCCTTCTTCCAGGTGAAGTGGACGGCGACGACGTCCTCGCGGTAGGCGGTGCTCAGCCACAGGTCGTCCGCCGCGACGGTACGGATCTCCGAGATCTGCAGGACGGGGGCGATGACGTCCCTGACCGCGTCCAGCGCGCGGAGCGCGGCGAGGGCGTGGCGGCGCGGCAACAGATACTCCGACTGGAGCTCCTCCCCGCTGCTCGGGGTGAAGTCCAGACGGAAGTGCGGCAGCCGGTCGTACCAGGGGCCGGGGACGCCCATCTGCGCGGTGCAGTTGACGGCGGAGATCCCCGGCAGCGGGTGCCGGTCGGCCGTGGCCGCCGTGGCGTCCAGCCAGCGCGGCGCCGCCTCCCACGGACCGGACTCGTCCTCGCGGCGCTTCACCCACACCTGGTCGATCCGGGGGCCGATCCAGCCGGTGAACAGGCTCACGCTGTACGCGGCGGAGAGGACCTCCTCGAAGTGCTCCTCCAGACGCGCCCACGGCAGGTTCTCGTAGACGTACTGCCGCACCTCGAAGGCCGGGACGACATCGAGGACGACCCTGGTGACGACGCCCAGCGCGCCGAGGCCGACGACCGCCCCGGCGAAGCGGTCGCCGTCCTTCTCGCGGCTGAGGACGGTGATCTCACCGTCCGCGGTGACGAGTTCGAGGCCGGAGACCGCGGTGGCCAGGTTGCCGTTGGCGACGCCGGAACCGTGCGTGGCCGTGGCGCAGGCGCCGGCGACCGAGATGTGCGGCAGGGAGCCGAGGTTGGGCAGCGCGTAGCCCTCGCCGTACAGCCACCGGCTCAGCTCGCCGTAGCGCACCCCGCCGCCGACCGTGACCGTGCCCCGCTCCGGGTCGAGTTCGAAGGCGGCGGGCAGGCCCTCCAGCGAGACGAGGTCACCGCCGGGACGGTCGGCGATCTCGTTGAAGGAGTGGCGGGTGCCGAGCGCCCCGATGGCGGCGCTGCCCGCGACCACCTCCTGGAGCTCCTCGACGTCGCCGGGGCGGTGGATCCGCGCGGCGCCGTAGGTGATGTTGCCCGCCCAGTTCAGCAACCCTCTGGTCACGATGTGCCCTCTCCACGCCTCACGCCAGGCCGTACGCGGCGGATGCGCGCCACACGCGGTGATCGTGCCGGGACACGGACTCACTCGGGCGACCGGGCGGGGGCACGGATCGCGGCCGGGCGGTCGCGGTCGTGGCCGTGCGCGAGCACGGCTCATGACCGGTGATCGCGCGAGACGCGACGGCGGGCATTGCCGCCCCCAGGTTAGTTCAGAAATGTCTGGACATCACCGGGGGCCTTCATCGGCCGCGGGCCGCGCACTCGATGCAGGTCCTGGCGATCGGGCGTGCCTTCAGGCGCTCCAGGGCGATGGGGCGCCCGCAGTCGTCGCACACGCCGTAGGTGCCCCGCCGAAGTCGCCCCGCCACCTCGTCGAGATCGTCGAGATGGGCTCGCGCCCTGTCGAGCAGGGCCTGGAGATGGGACCGTTCGAAGGCGATCGTCGCCCCCTCCGGGTCGTGCTCGTCGTCATTGCCCACCAGCGCCGACGCCTCGACGAGGTCGTCCCAGTCACGTGTCAGCGCCGCGATCTGGGCCACCGTCCTCTCGCGGTCCTCGGCGAGCAGATCTCGCATCGCCGCCCGCTGGGAGGAGGACAGCACGGTTTTCCCGGGCCGCTCGCCCATCGCCGTCTCCCCCGTCCTGTCGCGGATCCACTCCTGGCCGTGAGCATCGTCGACCCATGTCATGAGGCCACCGACCTGTGTCCTTCCCCCGGTTCAGGACGCGTGAGGGGGAACGGCCCGTACGGCGACGTGGGCACCCTCGCCGCCGTAGGAGCCTTTCGCGGGAACGGGGACCGGGGATCGGGCCCGCCGTTCCACGGCAGGCACGCTCGATCCTCTCCGGCACCGATCAGCGGGCCCTCCCGTGTCCCGGACGCCGCCCCGTGCCCGGAGCGGCGTGTTTCACGGGACGGGTGTCAGAAGGAGAAGATCGGCCCTGTCGCGGTGCGCAGCTCGCACTGGTTGCTGAAGGTCCGCTGGTATCTGATGAAGCGGCCGTTCCAGGTGCCTGTCGCGGTGACGGTGATGGGGTCGTAGTACTGCGGGCAGGCCCTCCAGGGCAGCCTGATGCGTGCGGGGTCGCCCTGCGCCCTGAGCAGTAGCGAGCATGCCTGGCTTCCCTCGGGGTGCATGCCGTAGGGCGGCGCGCATCCGAGGCGGATGGTCCGCTTCCTGCCTATGCGCGAGACGGTCAGCGTGAGGTGCTTGGCGTACGGGCCTCCGGCCGTCGGCCACGGCGGGCGGGGCGGCATCGGGGCCGGAATCGGCGGAGGCGGGATGGGCTGACCCCACGGCGGGCGCGGGATCGAAGTGGGCCAGAGCGGCATCGGAACGGGCGGGGTCGCGATGGGCTTGGGCGGAACCGGGGGCGGATCGGCGACCGACTGGGCCACGGGCGGGTCGGGTATGTGGTTCGGTGGTGACTGCGTGTCCGCGGTGGCGGTACCGCTGAGGATGACGAGCCCGGCGGTGGCCAGGCCGAGAATACATCGCATAGTTTCCCCCGATAAATACAAATTTCGCATATAACCGATAAGTCGTTTTCGGTTTATTCGGGGGGAGCGAGTCGTACCTGAGCTGCGAAGAGGCTACGTCGATAACGCGGGGATGTCTCGCAGTGACTCGCCACGGAATGCCATGAATTCACCGGTCGAGGGCGTCTCCGAACGGCCGCTCGGGGCAAAGGTCCGCGAGCATGATCGATCACACCGCAGATGGCACCGTCCGCGGTGAGGGCGTGGGTTTCCGATGATCGCCGAGGTGACCGCGGGATGGCTGATGACGAAGGCCGGGGCCCGGGGCTGAAGGCCGGGTGGTCCGAGGCGGCCCGGGAAGGCCGCCTCGGGCCGGACTCGGACCGGATGGGTGCGGTGGTCAGCCAGCGTAGGGGGCGGCGACATCGAGGATCCAGGTGACGCCGAAGCGGTCGGTCAGCATCCCGAAGCCCGGCGCCCACTGCGAGGGACCGTACTTCTCGATGAGGTCGGCGCCGTCGGCGAGCCTGTCCCACAACGCGCCGACCTCCTCGGCGGTTTCGCCGCGGACGGACACGAAGAACCGCTCGCCGGTCAGCGTCATGCCGTGCTCACGAGTGGTGGCGGCGGGCACGGCGGCGGCCGGTGCCTGGCCGGGCACGTCGTAGGCCATGACGGCGAAACCGTTGTCGGCCGCGACCTGGCCGAAGACGATCTTGTCGGCGTCGGGCATGTCCTTCGGCATGCCGAAGTCGCCGTAGGTGATGGTGGTGAGGTGGCCGCCGAACACGGTCTGGTAGAACTCCAGCGCCGCGCGGGCGTCGCCGCGGAAGTTCAGGTGGGTGGTGGTGGAAATGGCCATGTGGGTGACTCCTTGTTGATTTTCCAGGCGCGGTACGGCCCGTATGGGGTGGTAAGAGCACCGGCGAAAAAAAGGGGTGTCCGGGTCGCGGTGGCTGGCCGGCTCGAAACGAAGATTCGCAGGGGTAGGTGACAGGATGTGGCACCTACTTCGGACAGAATCAGGTTCATGCCGAAGACTTCCGCCCGACTGCTGGCCCTGCTGTCGCTGCTGCAGACCCGCCGGGACTGGTCCGGCACGGTGCTGGCCGATCGCCTGGACATCAGCCTGCGCACCGTGCGCCGCGATGTCGACCGGCTCCGCGAGCTCGGCTACCCCATCGCCGCCGTCAAGGGTCCCGACGGCGGCTACCGGCTCGGCGCCGGCACCGACCTCCCCCCGCTGCTGTTCGACGACGAACAGGCCGTCGCCCTCACCATCGCCCTCCAGATCGCCGCCACCACCCCGGGCAGCGGCCTCGCCGAACCCGCCGAACGGGCACTGAACACCATCCGGCAGGTCATGCCCTCCCGGCTCCGGCACCGCGTCGACGCGGTGCGCGTCACCGCCGTCGAACCCCCTGCCACCCGACCGGCCGCCCCGGTCGACGGCGACGTACTCCTGACTGTCAGCGCCGCCGTCCACGCCCGCGAGATCCTGCGCTTCGACTACGCCGCCGGGGCCGCAGACGAACCCCCGCGCCGCGTCGAACCCCACCACGTCATCACCTGGGACGGACGCTGGTACCTCATCGCCTGGGACCTCGACCGCGACGACTGGCGCACCTTCCGCGCCGACCGGATCACCACGCACACCCCCAACGGGCCCCGGTTCACCCCACGCGTACTGCCCGGAGGAGACGTCGCCGCCTTCGTCACCGGCACGTTCCGCGGCTCCGGCGACTCCTCGGGCAACTGGCCCTGCCAGGGCACGGTGATCCTCGACCTGCCCGCCGCCACCGTGGCCCTCTACACCCGCGACGGAGTCGTCGAGGAGATCGGCCCCTACCGCTGCCGGCTCACCCTCGGATCCTGGTCCTGGCCCAGCCTTGCCGCAGCCATCGCCCGCTACGACGCCGACTTCGAAGTCGTCGGCCCCGACGAACTCGCCGGCGCCTTCGAACACCTCGCCCGCCGATTCACCAGAACCACAGTCGGCCCCGTCGCCCGCTCAGGCCAGTGGTACCGAGGCAGTGCGCCTGACGTGGCCAACATGCCCGAAGCCCCCCGAACACCATGAAGGCAGATAGTCACCCACCACACACGGCCAACTGTTCGGAGCCACCCAGGACGACCGCGACACCGTCTTCGCCCTGAGGTCACGAGCGTCTCCGGCACCGGAAGGCGAGCGGAGACGACTCGACCGCGCCCGGGCGGATTTCGCGGTGGGCGCGGTCGGGTGAGCGACGTCGATGCCTTGTGGGCCTCTGTCGAAACCTCCTACGGCAGATCGTGCCGTACGGTCCTTCGCTAACGGCCGGCGCGGTTGACCGCGGAGATGACGGCCTTGAGCGAGGCGGTGGTGGTGTTGGAGTCGATGCCGACACCCCACAGGGTGCGGCCGGCGATCTCGCACTCGATGTAGGAGGCGGCCTTGGCGTCGGTCCCCGCGCTCATGGCGTGCTCGGCGTAGTCGAGGACGCGCACCTGGACGCCGACCCTCGCCAGGGCGTCGCAGAAGGCGGAGATGGGACCGTTGCCGACCCCCTCGACCTCGCGGATCTCACCGTCGAGGCGCAGATCGGCGCTGATGGCGTCCTTGCCGTCACCCCTGGAGGTGGTGCGGTGGGCCAGCAGACCCAGACGGCCCCACGGGCTGGCCGGGTTGGGCAGGTATTCGTCGGTGAAGACCTCCCACATCCGGGTGGCGTTCACCTCGCCGCCGACGGTGTCGGTGTGGGCCTGGACCGCGCGGGAGAACTCGATCTGCAGGCGGCGCGGCAGGTCCAGGTGGTGGTCGGCCTTCATGATGTAGGCGACGCCGCCCTTGCCGGACTGGCTGTTGACCCGGATGACCGCCTCGTAGGTGCGGCCGATGTCCTTGGGGTCGATCGGCAGGTACGGGACCGCCCAGGTGAACTCCTCGACCGGAACGCCCGCGGCGGCCGCGTCACGCTCCAGGTGCTCGAAGCCCTTCTTGATGGCGTCCTGGTGGGAGCCGGAGAAGGCGGTGTAGACGAGCTCGCCGCCCCACGGGTGGCGCGGGTGGACGGGCAGCTGGTTGCAGTATTCGGTGACCCGGCGGATCTCGTCGATGTCGGAGATGTCGACCTCGGGGTCGACGCCCTGCGAGAACAGGTTCATGCCCAGCGTGACCAGGCAGACGTTGCCGGTGCGCTCACCGTTGCCGAACAGGCAGCCCTCGATCCGGTCGGCCCCCGCCATGTAGCCCAGTTCGGCGGCGGCGACGGCGGTGCCTCGGTCGTTGTGGGGGTGCAGGGACAGCACGATCGAGTCGCGGTGGGCGAGATTGCGGTGCATCCACTCGATCTGGTCGGCGTAGACGTTGGGCGTGGCCATCTCGACGGTGGCGGGCAGGTTGATGATGACCTTGCGGTCGGGGGTGGGCTGCCAGACGTCGTTGACGGCATCGCAGACCTCCACCGCGTACTCCAGCTCGGTGCCGGTGAAGGACTCGGGGGAGTACTGGAAGTAGATCTCCGTGTCGTCCATCTGGGCGGCGAGCTTCTTGCAGAGCTTGGCGCCCTCGACCGCGATCGCGGTGATGCCCTCACGGTCCTGGCCGAAGACGACCCGCCGCTGGAGGGTGGAGGTGGAGTTGTACAGGTGGACGATCGCCTGCTTGGCCCCGCGCACCGACTCGAAGGTCCGCTCGATCAGCTCGGCCCGCGCCTGGGTGAGGACCTGGATCACCACGTCGTCGGGGATCAGGTCCTCTTCGATGATCTGCCGTACGAAGTCGAAGTCGGTCTGGGAGGCGGCGGGAAAGCCCACCTCGATCTCCTTGTATCCCATCTTCACCAGCAACTCGAACATCTTGAGCTTGCGGTGGGAGTCCATGGGATCGATCAGTGCCTGGTTACCGTCACGCAGGTCGACGGCACACCATCGGGGGGCTCGGTCGATGACCTTGCCGGGCCAGGTGCGGTCGTCCAGCCGGACCGGCGCGAAGGACTGGTAACGCGTGAAGGGCATGGGACTGGGTTGCTGCTGCGGATACATGCAAGGCTCCTCGACTGGGAAAACAATCGTGGCCGACGCGCATGGCTCGCTCCGCGACGAGGGAGCCGGCCTCTACAGGCCCTCGTCGCGGCAGCTAAGAAGCAGACCGCGCAGCATGCCTAGCACGTTAGCAGACGTCTCAGGATCCCCGTGCCTCGGTCTCACATCGCGGGACTTCGAAGATCTTCCAGATCCCGTCCGTACGGGAGGCGCCGCCCACGACGGCCGCCGCGCGAGGCCGCCCGATTCCCCCGGTGCGACGATCCACTGATCGGATACAGTCCAGAAATACTCTGACAGGGGGAACGGCCATGAAGGACGGCGACATCCTCGCCCACATCAACGAGCTGATCGCCGAGGAGCGGGAGCTCCGGGCGAAGCTGGGCTCGCACTCGATCTCCTCACACGAGGAGAACAACCGGATCAAGCAGCTGGAGGAGGCTCTCGACCAGGCTTGGGACCTGCTCAGGCAGCGCCGGGCGCTCCGCGAGTTCGGCGAGGACCCCGACTCGGCGGCCCCCCGCCCGATCGACGAGGTCGAAGACTACCGTCAGTGACCGTTCGCCCGAAAATTCGTCACAGGGAGTGCGTCGGCCGGCCCGCGAGCTGACCCGTCACTCCCGCTCGCCCGCCCCTGCCGCTCCGCCGCACTCACCCGGCGCGCGGCTCGGTCACGGACGGAGACTCGGCGGAAGTCGGAGACCTGGCGGGGTCGGAGACTTCTCCGTACTCGGAGACGGATGTGGAGACGGATCCGGGGACCGGTCGGAGGACGGTGACAGCGGGCCGGTCGCCTTCTCCGGACGGCCCTCGCAGCGCGAGTCCGCCGAAGTCCGCTGCGACGCCGGGGCGAGCCAGGAGATCACACTCTGTTCGACGTACCAGCCGTGCAGGTTCACCCACGTCCTGGGCACCTCACCGGGATCGGGGCAGAGCACCTTCGACTGCAGCCTGTCGTTCTGGATGAACTCCACGGCACCGTCACGCTTGAGGACGGTGGTCATCTGGTCGTCGCTGGCGACCATGTAACCCACGACCACCTCGGCGGGCCTCTTCGCGGTCGGACTCTCCACGCTGATCTGTATGGCGATCAGCGGGAGGATCGGCGCCCTCATCACGACCACGCCGACCAGGAACGGTGTGAACACCGCCATCCCGATCGCGATGCCGTGGGTCAGCACCCTGGCCGGTGCCTCGGGCACGGGACCGGTCAGCAGCGCCGCGAACACCGGGGGAAGCGTGAGCAGGATCGCGGTCGCCACGTCCCGCGCGGTGAACGCCGAGACGATCGCCGGCCACAGCATGACGTACGACAGCACGGCGGCGATCACCGGCAGCGCGTAGCAGAACGTCGTCCGCAGCTCCTCGTGATCCGGGAACCGTTCGCGCACGGTCAGCCCGAGCAGGGCGAGTGACATCATCGCGAGCGTCGGCAGGAAGCGCAGCTGCCAGGTGCACACACCCATCGCGACGGCGAGGACCACGACCCAGCCGGGCAGCCGCTGGGCGCTGTGCACCAGCCACGAGAAGCGGCCGGTGCTGATCCAGTAGAGGGTGCCGAGAAGCCTGCCCCCGACCACGACGACGGGCAGCACCCACACCGTGGTCAGCAGGACCGCGCTCAGCAGGCCCAGCGGGCTGATGGTCTGCACGAGCAGGAGCAGCGTCTGGGTGTCCTGCCTGCTGGCGTACCACAGCCGCATCACCAGCAGGACGATCGGGAACACCGGCAGCAGCGTGAGGAACCACTCCTGGTTCCTCGGCGCGTCCCTCAACCGCGCGTTGGGCTTCAAGGCGCGGAGGGGCAATCCCGCACGGGGAGGGTCCGCTCCCAGGGCCAGCGGCGTACGTCCGGGGGAAGCGCGCACGGCTGCTGCGCCTGCGCCACGTCCACCCCCGGGTTGGCCGCCAGCAACGGCCGGATGTGCTTCTCGTACGCCTCCTCCCACATCTTGTTGCCCGGATCGGCGTAGGAGCGGTAGAGCGCGAGGTCGACCAGGGTACGCAGCGCGCGGTTGGAACCCGCGTTGACCGCCCACATCTCCGTCTTCTCCAGCGCGATGTCGTGGTGGCGCAGCTTCCTCTCCGGCTGTGCGACGAACCCGGCCAGCAGCGCCGCGTCGGTCGTCACCGCCTCGGCCGCCCTGTCGCTCGGCACACCGTCCGCCAGACGGTCCACGCACTTGCTGATCAGGAGCTCGGCGATGGGATCGGTCTTGATCGCCTTCCTCAGTTCGGCCAGGGAGGTCGAGGTGCCGAGTGAGCAGACCTTCCTGCCCTCAAGCTGACCCAGCGAGGCGACGTTGTCGTCGGGGTAGTCGGCCCTGGTCACCACCGACTGCTCGGTGTAGAGGTAGGGCGTGGAGAAACCGACGGAGGGGTCGGCCCTGCGTTCCGGCGTCACGCTGAAGGTCGCCACCACGAGGTCGACCTTGACGAACGTGCCGTCCGTGTCGCGGGCCTGCATACGCGCCCTGTCCTCGGTCTCGATGGCGAGGAAGTCGACCTGGTCGGGCCGGAATCCCAGATCCGCCGCGATCATGTAGGCGATGTCGATGTCGAAGCCGGTGAAACCGGTCCCGCCCGGCTCCCGCAGGGCGATGCCGGGGGTGTCCTCCTTCACCCCGATCAACAGTCTGTCCTTGTTGAGGAGTCCCGCCTTCTCCCGCAGCTCGGCCTCGGTGGGAGGCCCGTTCACCCACGCGATGGACACCCCGACCACGACCGCGGCGAGGACCAGCGCGATCCAGGCGGCCAGCCGGAAACGGCGGAAACGGCGCCTGCGGGGCGGCCCCGGCGCTCCGGCCGGGGTGGTCGGCGGCCCGGGCTGGAAGCCCTTGACGTCCGCGTCGTCGAATCGCGGAGCGCGATCATGGCGGTCGTCGTAGCGCCGGTCACGTCCGTACCCGTCATCGTCCCGGCGGTCACGGTCATAGCGGTCGTCAGACCTCCGGCCGCGCTCATATCGTCCGCCGTCGCGCCGGTCGCGTCCGTACCCGTCATCGTTCCAGCGGTCCCGGTCATAGCGGTCATCTCGGTCATCTCGGTCATCGGGATCACCACCCCGCCGGTCACGCTCATACCGATCGTCGCCCCGCCGGTCACGGTCATAGCGGTCATCAGACCTCTGATCGCGGTCGTGGCGGTCATCGGGATCACGCCCCTGCCGGTCGCGTCCCTCGTCGCCTCGCGAGCCGGGGGCGGCGGGGGCACCGGAGGCACCACCGTCCGGCTCGCCGATCGCCCCGCCGGGCGGTGTCTCGCGCTCGCCGACGGCCGGAGGGCCGGTCTCCCCCGAGCCCGCGGCCAAGCCGCCACTCTCTCCCGGGGAAGACCGGCGCTGCTTCTCGGGAGGTGAGGGAGCCCTTTCCAGGCCCGTCTCCCCGTCCGCAGGTTCCTTCGCCATGACACCCCCGGACTCCGCTTTTCTGGGCAGATTATGTCGTCGTCACCCGCCGCGGGAGGCTCTTCATCAAGAAGTGATCAAATGGGCCCTTCTTGATATTGGAAGTCCGATTCGGATTTTCTGCGGATCAGACGGCGAGAAGACGGTGAATTCCCTCCCCGCGCAGTTCTTCGGCCGCGCCAGAGTGGACGACGTGCCCGGCGTCGAGGATGAGGAAACGGTCGGCGAGGCGGAGCGCCAGATCCAGATACTGCTCGACCAGCAGAACCGACAGGCCCGTGGCGTGCAGCCGCTCGATCGCCTCCTCGATCTCGATGACGATCGACGGCTGGATGCCCTCGGTGGGCTCGTCGAGGATGAGCAGCTTGGGACGGGTGACGAGGGCGCGGGCGATGGCGAGCTGCTGTTGCTGCCCGCCGGACAGGAATCCGGCGCGCCGTTTGAGCAGCGGCTTCAGACGCGGGAAGGTCTCCAGGGCCTCCTCCAGCGCCTCCTGCGACCCCTTGGCGGCCTCCAGCGTGACCTGCAGATTGCCGAGCACGCTGAGCTGCGGGAACGTCTCGTGCCCCTGGGGGACGTACGCCATGCCGAGCCGGACCCGCTCGTGCGGCGGCATGCGGGTCACGTCGCGGCCCTCGAAGGTGACCGATCCCGCGGTGGCGGGCAGCACGCCCATCACCGTGTTGAGCAGGGTGGTCTTGCCGACCCCGTTGCGGCCCATCACGCACATCAGCTGCCCCGGCTCCACCTCCAGGGAGACTCCGAACAGCACCCGGGCCCTGCCGTACCCGGCGTCAAGTTCCTGTACCGACAGCATCGCTGCGCTTCCTTCCGATATAGACCTCCTGCACGCGCGGATCGTCGCGAACCTCGTCGACCGACCCCTCGATCAGCACCTTGCCCTCGTGCAGGACGGTGACCTGCGAGGCGTACCTGCGCAGGAACTCCATGTCATGTTCGATCACGATCACCGTGTGGTCGTTCGCCACGGACGTGAGAAGCTCGCCGGTGCGCTCCCGCTCGTCCTTGGACATACCGGCCACCGGCTCGTCCAGCAGGAGCAGCTTGGGACTCTGGGTGAGCAGCATGCCGATCTCCAGCCACTGCCGCTGACCGTGGGAGAGCACCCCCGCGGGCCGGTCGGCCAGCTCTTTGAGGCCGGTGGTCTCCAGGGCCTCGGCGACGGCGTCTGAGATGCCCCGCCTGCGCCGGGTCAGCGACCAGAGCGGCCTGCGGAACGACGCGGCCAGGTCGAGGTTCTCCAGGACGGTCAGCTCCTCGAAGACCACCGAGGTCTGGAAGGTCCGCCCGACGCCGAGCCGTACGATCTTGTGTTCGCGCTGCCCGACCAGGCTTTTCCCGTCGAAGACGACCTCGCCGGTGGTCGGGCGGGTGAGGCCGGTGATGACGTCGATGAGCGTGGTCTTCCCCGCCCCGTTGGGGCCGATCAGGAAGCGCAGCTCCCCCTTCTCGACGGTGAGGTCGATGCCGTCGATGGCGCGGAAGCCGTCGAAGACCACCGACAGCCCGCGCACCTCGATCATCGGGCTCATCCGACCTCCTCCATGACTCTCACTCCGGGGGCGTCCGCGGGCGGCGGTTCCGGGTCCGTACGACGTCTCGACCTGCGCGCCCAGGCGTCGCGCGCCGACGCCGCCACGCCGAGGATCCCCTTGGGGGCCAGGGTCATGACGAGGATGAACAGCGCGCCCTGCAGGTAGAGCCAGCCGTCGGCGAACTGCTCGCTGAAGGACGTCTTGGCGTACCCCATCACGACCGCGCCGAGGATCGCCCCGGCCAGCGCGAATCTGCCGCCCACCGCGACCGCGACGACGAGTTCGAGGGAGGGGACCACTCCCAGCAGCGCGGGCGAGATGATGCCGACCACGGGCACGAACAGGGCCCCCGCGAGCCCGGCCATGCCCGCTGAGAGCGCGAAGGTGACGGTCTTGATCCTGGCGGGGTCGTAGCCGAGGAACCTGACGCGGTCCTCGCCGTCCCTGATCGCGACGAGCAGCCGCCCGAAGCGGCTTTTGACCAGCTGGCGGGCACCGAGATAGAGCAGTCCCGTGACGATCGCGACCGCGAAGTACAGCCCGCGCTGGGTGGAGTCGGCCGCCAGGTCCTGGCCGAACAGGTCGTAGAAGTTGGTCAGGCCGTTGGTGCCGCCGGTCAGGCCCTGCTGGCCGACGAGCAGGATGACGAACGCGGCGGCGAGCGCCTGGGTGAGGATCGCGAAGTAGGCGCCGCGCACCCGCTGCCTGAACACCAGCAGGCCGAGCACCGTGGCGATCGCCATCGGCCCGACGACGACCATGGCGAGCGCGAACACCGGGTTCGCGAACGGTTTCCACAGGGCGGGCAGCTGCTCGACCCCGCTCCACACCATGAAGTCGGGCAGGTCGCCCTGGGCGTCCACCAGTTTCAGGTGCATCGCCATGGCATAGCCGCCGAGGCCGAAGAACACGCCCTGGCCCAGGGTGAGCATGCCGCCCTGCCCCCAGGCCAGGCCGATGCCCAGGGCGATGATCGCGAAGCAGAGATACTTGGCCAGCAGGCCGAGACGGAAGGGCTCCAGCAGGAGCGGCGCGACCACGAGGGCGAGCACGGCCACCACCGCGAAGACCCCGGGCCCCCTGAGACGTGCGAGATTCATGTCAGCGCCCTCGATCGGAGTACGAACAGGCCCTGGGGCCGGAACTGGAGGAAGGCGATGATCGCGGCGAACACGATCACCTTCGCCAGGCTGGCGTCGCTCCAGAACTCGGCGTAGGAGTTGAGCAGGCCGAGGCCGGCGGCGGCGATGACGGCGCCGCGCAGCTGGCCGAGGCCTCCGGCGACGACCACGAGGAAGGCGTCGACGATGTAGTAGGTGCCGAGGGCGGGTCCGACGGGGCCGATGAGGGTGAGGGCCACTCCGGCGACCCCGGCCAGGCCGGAGCCGATGAAGAAGGTGCGCTGGTCCACGTGGGCGGTGTTGATGCCGCTGACCGCGGCCAGCTGGCGGTTCTGCATCACCGCCTGCATCCGCCGCCCCTGGCCGGTGCGGTTCATGTAGGCCCAGATGCCGACGACGGTGACGATGGCGAGGGCGAAGATGAAGAGCCGGTTGTAGGGCAGGGACGCGATGCCGCCCTGCAGCCAGGTGGGTGCCTGTACCTGCACGTTGGGCGCCCCGAACAGGTCGCGGGCGAGCTGCTGCAGCACGAGGCTCACGCCCCAGGTGAGCAGCAGGGTGTCGAGCGGGCGGCCGTAGAAGTGGCGGATCGCGGTCCGTTCGAGGATGAGCCCCATCAGCCCGGCGACCAGGAAGGCGACGGGCAGGGCGACGATCACGGCCATCCGGCCGGTGAGGTCCTGGAGCAGGTAGGCGGTGTACGCGCCCGCCATGATGAACTCGCCGTGGGCCATGTTGATCACGCCCATCTGGCCGAACGTGAACGTCAGGCCGAGGGCGATGAGGAGCAGTACGGCGCCGATGGACAGGCCGATCGGGAGCTGGTTGAGGAAGGCCTCCACCGAATCCCCTTCCTAGGAGTGTCTGGCTCCGGAGCGGGCCGTGCCGCATTGTGGGTGCGCCACGGTGCTGCCCGTGATCTGGTCACGGCCCGGTCCGGAGCCGGTCTGAGAGGGGGTCAGCCGTTGGCCAGGCCGCTCGCCCAGGGGTAGCCCTTGAGGTAGGGGTCGGGCTTGATCGGTTCGCCGGAGTTCCAGACCTCCTTGATGAGGCCGTCGGGCTGGATCACTCCGATCCTCGCCGTCTTGTACATGTGCTGGTTCTCGCCGTCGATGGTGACCAGGCCCTCGGGGCGCTCCAGGGCGATGCCCCCGGCGGCCTTCTTGACGGCTTCGACCTCGACGGTTCCGGCCTTCTTGGCGGCCTCGGCCCAGAGGTAGACGGCGTTGTATCCGGCCTCCATCGGGTCGGAGGTCACCTTGTCGGCGCCGTACTTGGCCTTGAACGCGGCGACGAACTTCTCGTTCGCCGGGTTCTCCGTGGTCTGGTAGTAGTTCCAGGCGACGGGGTGGCCGGCGATGTTGTCGACGCCGATGCCCTTGACCTCCTCCTCGGCGACGCTCACCGACAGGACGGGCATCTTCTCGGCGGTGACCCCCGCGCTGTTGAGCTGCTTGAAGAAGGCGACGTTGCTGTCACCGTTGAGGGTGTTGAAGACCGCGTCCGGTTTGGCCTGGACGACCTTGTTGGTCAGCGTGCTGTACTCGGTGTGACCGAGGGGGGTGTACTCCTCGCCGAGGATCTCCATCCCGTTCGCCGCCGCGTACGCCTTGATGATCTTGTTGGCGGTGCGGGGGAAGACGTAGTCGCTGCCGACCAGGAATATCTTCTTCTTGCCCTGTTCCTTGAGGTAGTCCAGGCCAGGGATGATCTGCTGGTTGGTGGTGGCGCCGGTGTAGAAGATGTAGGGCGAGCTCTCCAGGCCCTCGTACTGGACCGGATACCACAGCAGGGCCTTGCTCCGCTCGAACACCGGCAGCATCGCCTTGCGGCTGGCGGAGGTCCATCCACCGAAGGTGGTGGCGACCTTGTCCTGGCGGATGAGCTTGGTGGCCTTCTCCGCGAAGGTCGGCCAGTCGGACGCGCCGTCCTCCACGACGGGGATCAGCTTCTTGCCGAGTACGCCTCCGGCGGCGTTGATCTCCTCGATCGCGAGCAGCTCGGAGTCCCGCACGGTCACCTCGCTGATGGCCATGGTCCCGCTGAGCGAGTGCAGGATGCCGACCTTGATACCGTCCTCACCGCCACCGGCACTGGCCGCGTTCTTGTCCGCAGGGGCTTCGCCTCCACATGCGGTCAGTGCCATGGCCAGCGCCACGGCGACGACTCCGGAGCGCCACACTGTGTTCCTCAATGACTTTCCTCCTTGCCGGTACGGCCCCCGCACCGAGCTATCTGCCGTCAAGGTGACTGAGTGAGGTTTCCCGACTAGTTCGCAGTTGTTAATTGCGCTTTACCGGGATTTCACCGCTGTGACAGGACGTGGCGGCGCGGACACCGCGCCACTTTTTATCCTGACAAATCAGCAAATTTCGTGATATTCACTTCGGAACGCGTCGGTATACCCGCAGGAAAGGGGACACCGATGGCCGCTTCTCCCCCGTTCGTACGATCCGCACCACCTGGAAACCAGCACGACATCGACGTGCAACATCATGGAAACCGCCGGTTCCTATGGTCCGGGAATGCGGCTCACACCACACGAGCAGGAACGCCTGCTCATCCACGTCGCCGCCGGTGTCGCCCGCGACCGCAGGTCACGGGGCCTCCGGCTCAACCACCCCGAGGCCACCGCGATCATCGCGTCCTTCCTCATGGAGGGCGCCAGAGACGGGCGCACCGTCGCCGAGCTGATGGACGCGGGCCGCAAGGTGCTCTCCCGCGACGACGTCATGGAGGGGGTGCCCGAGATGCTGTCGTCGGTCCAGATCGAGGCCACCTTCCCCGACGGCACCAAACTCGTCACCGTCCACCACCCGATCCCGTGAGCCCCGGCCGATCTCATGAGAGCCCACGACTTTCCACCGGCCCCTCACATCCCAGGAACGGTGAGCGCCGATGACACCCGGTGAGATCCAGTACGGCGACGCGCCCATCCCGCTCAACCCGGGCCGCGAGCGCGTCACCGTCCGCGTCGTCAACACCGCCGACCGGCCGATCCAGGTCGGCTCGCACTACCACTTCGCCGCCTGCAACCCCGGCCTGGAGTTCGACCGCGAGGCGGCCTGGGGCACCCGGCTCGACGTCCCCGCCGGCACGGCGGTGCGGTTCGAGCCCGGTGTGGAGCGCGACGTCACCCTCGTACCGATCGGCGGACTGCGGATCGTCCCCGGCCTCCGCCCCGAGTGGGCCGGACCTCTCGACGGGAGCCCCGGTGTTCATTGAACGATCGCGCTACGCCGCGCTCTACGGCCCCACCACCGGCGACCGGGTCAGGCTGGCCGACACCGACCTGCTCATCGAGGTCACCGAGGACCTGTCGATGGGCCCTTCCGGAGCGGGTGACGAGGCCGTCTTCGGTGGCGGCAAGGTCATCAGGGAGTCGATGGGCCAGGCCAGGACCACCAGGGCCGAGGGTTCGCCCGACCTGGTGATCACCGGCGCGGTGATCCTCGACCACTGGGGCGTGGTGAAGGCCGACATCGGGGTCAGCGACGGCCGCATCGTCGCGATCGGCAAGGCGGGAAACCCCGACACCATGGACGGCGTCCACCCCGACCTGGTCATCGGCCCCTCGACCGAGATCCTCGCGGGCAACGGGAAGATCCTGACCGCCGGGGCGATCGACTCCCACGTCCACCTGATCTGCCCGCAGATCCTCGACGAGGCCCTCGCCGCGGGGGTGACCACCATCGTGGGCGGCGGCACGGGACCCGCCGAGGGCACCAAGGCCACCACCGTCACCGGCACCTGGTATCTCGCGCGGATGCTGGAGTCGCTCGACTCCTACCCGATCAACGTCGCGCTGCTCGGCAAGGGCAACACGGTCAGCCGCGAAGGGCTGCTCGAACAGCTCCGCGCCGGGGCCTCGGGGTTCAAGCTGCACGAGGACTGGGGCACCACCCCCGCCGCGATCGACGCCTGCCTCTCGGTCGCCGACGACACCGGCACCCAGGTCACGATCCACACCGACACCCTCAACGAGGCCGGGTTCGTGGAGTCGACGCTCGCGGCGATCGGCGACCGGATGATCCACGCGTACCACACCGAGGGGGCGGGCGGCGGTCACGCGCCGGACATCATCCGAGTCGCCTCCTACGGCAACATCCTGCCGTCCTCGACGAACCCGACCCGCCCGCACACCGTCAACACGCTCGACGAGCACCTCGACATGCTGATGGTCTGCCACCACCTCAACCCGTCCATCCCCGAGGACCTGGCGTTCGCCGAGTCCCGGATCCGGCCGTCCACGATGGCGGCCGAGGACATCCTGCACGACATGGGTGCGATCTCGATGATCGGCTCGGACTCCCAGGCGATGGGCCGGGTGGGCGAGACGATCATCCGCACCTGGCAGACCGCGCACGTGATGAAGCGCCGCCGGGGCGCGCTTCCCGGTGACGGCCCCGCGGACAACCTCCGCGCCCGGCGCTACGTCGCCAAGTACACGATCTGCCCGGCCGTGGCCCACGGCCTGGACGGCGAGGTCGGCTCGGTGGAGGTCGGCAAGCTGGCCGACCTCGTCCTGTGGGATCCGGCCTTCTTCGGCGTCAAACCGGA
This sequence comes from Streptosporangium sp. NPDC049046, assembly GCF_040649155.1. Classification (NCBI taxonomy): domain Bacteria; kingdom Bacillati; phylum Actinomycetota; class Actinomycetes; order Streptosporangiales; family Streptosporangiaceae; genus Streptosporangium; species Streptosporangium sp. NPDC049046. The sequence continues at coordinate 89,587 of NZ_JBEZEZ010000008.1, forward strand.
CCTGGTGGTCAAGGGTGGTGTCATCGCGTACGCCCAGATGGGTGACGCCAACGCCTCCATCCCGACACCGCAACCGGTCATGCCGCGCCCGATGTTCGGTGCCGCCCCGCTCACCGCCGCCGCCACGTCGGTCCACTTCGTCGCCCCCCTCGCGATCGAGGACGGCCTCGCCGACCGGCTCGCCGTACGCAGGCGCCTGCTGCCTGTCGCCGACGTGCGTCGCAGGGGCAAGGAGAGCATGCCGCTCAACGACGCGATGCCCAGGATCGACGTCCATCCCGACACCTTCGCCGTCAGCGTCGACGGCGAGGTGATCGAACCCGCCCCCGCCGAGACCCTGCCCATGACCCAGCGCTACTTCCTGTTCTGACCGGTTCCCGATCGACCGCCCCGCTGTCCCGTCCAAGCGAAGGTGAGGCCCCGTAGCGCATGAACGCCGCGTTGCTGCTCCTGGCCGACTCCCGGTTGCCCGCCGGGGGTCACGGTCACTCCGGAGGCGTCGAGGAGGCGGTCAGGATCGGTGCGATCCACGACCTTCCCGGCCTCGCCGCCTTTCTGCGGGGCCGCCTCGCCACCGCGGGTCTCGTGACGGCCGCCCTCGCCGCCGCGGCCTGCGAGCTCGGCACGGCCCACCTCTCCGCGAGCCTCTCGCCTCCGGCGGGCGGCCCTCCGGCGGAGGTTCCCACGCGGACGAACGGCCTCCCCCCGGCTGACGGCGCCGCTCTCGCGAACGGTCCGGCTCTCACGCCCGCGAACGGCTCGTCTCCGGATCCGGAGACGAGCCGTTCGCTCTGGGTACGGCTGGACGCGGAGGCAGACGCCAGGATCTCCTCGCCCGCCCAGCGGGAGGCGAGCCGCACGCAGGGCAGGCTGCTGCTGCGCACCTCGCGGAGAATCTGGCCCTCCCCGATGCTCGACGCGCTGGCCGGGGCCGTCACCTCGGGGGTCCACCACCCTCTCGCGCTCGGCGCGGTGGCGGCGGTGGCGGGCTGCTCCCCCGCCGAGGCCGCCCTCGCGGCGGCCTACACCTCCGTCACCGGACCCGCCACGGCGGCGGTACGGCTGCTGGGACTCGACCCGGTGGCCGTCCACCGCCTGCTCGCCGAACTCGCCCCGGCCCTGGAAAGGGTCGCGGCCGCCGTCCCCACCGGGCCTGCGTCCCGATCCCGGGAGTCCTGGGGAGCCGGAAAACCCCGAGAGCCCGAGAAGACGCGGGAGTCCGGAGAAACCGGAAAGTCCCGAGGGCCCGGGATGTCATGGGAGTCGTGGGAATCGTGGGAGTCACTGCCCGCGCACGCCGCCCCCGCGCTCGACCTGCTCGCCGAACAGCACATCCGCGCAGATCTGAGGCTCTTCGTCTCCTGACGACCATCTGGAAGGACGGTGACCCCCATGGGCGCCAACCACGACGACCACCACCACGCCGCCGACCCTCACGGACGAGCATTACGCCTGGGCATCGGAGGCCCGGTCGGCAGCGGCAAGACCGCGCTGACCGCGGCCCTGTGCCGGACGCTCGGCCCCTCGATGCGCCTGGGTGTGGTGACCAACGACATCTACACCACCGAGGACGCCGACTTCCTGCGCAGAGCGGGCGTGCTCCATCCCGAGCGGATCGTCGCCGTCCAGACCGGATGCTGCCCGCACACCGCCATCCGCGACGACATCGCGGCCAACCTCGACGCGGTGGAGAGCCTGGAGGAGCGGTTCGGCCCGCTCGATCTGGTGATCGTGGAGAGTGGCGGGGACAACCTCACCGCCACCTTCAGCAGGGGCCTGGCCGACCGGCAGATCTTCGTCCTGGACGTGTCGGGCGGCGACAAGGTCCCGCGCAAGGGCGGCCCCGGCGTGACGACGGCCGACCTGCTCGTGGTCAACAAGACCGACCTGGCGCCGATGGTCGGCGCGGACCTCACGGTGATGTCACGCGACGCGGCGGCCGTACGGGAGGGCAGGCCCGTGCTGTTCACCTCGATCAGGGAGGACCCGAGCGCGCACGCGGTCTCGGAATGGGTCACCGGCCTGGTCTCGTCCTGGGCCCACGAACACTCCGGCGTCTGACCTCATGTCCGTCACCGACTCCGCTCCCGCACCCGCCGACAACGCCACCGCATGGTCCGCACGATCCCTACGACCCGAGCCCGGGCGGGCCGGGCGGCGGTCGATGAGGGCACGGGCGGAGATCGTCACCCGGCGGGACTCCGGCGGCCGGACCGTCCTGGCCACGATGCGTTCCGGACCGCCGCTCACGGTGCGGGCGACCGCGCCGGGCCGGGTGCACCTGGTGTCCACCGCCGCAGGTCCGCTGGGCGGCGACGACCTCGCCCTCGACATCGAGGTGGCACCGGGCACCGCGCTTGAGGTGCGGTCGGTGGCGAGCACGCTGGTGCTGCCCGGTTTCACGGGAGCCGAGTCGCTGATGACGATCACGGCCAGGGTCGGCGCGGGCGCCTCGCTGCGGTTCGCGCCGGAACCGACGGTGCTCGCGGCGGATTGCCTGCACCGGACGGCCGTCCGGCTGGACCTGGCCGAGGACGCGCGGGTGTTCTGGCGCGAGGAGATCGTCTTCGGCCGGTACGGCGAGCGGCCCGGGCGTTGCCACTCGCGCTTCGACGCCGTTCTCGGCGGGGTGCCGCTGTTGCGGCAGGAGTTCGTGGTCGGCGATCCGGAGATCGACGGCAGCTCCGCCGTCTACGGTGACGCCCGCTGCGTGGGCAGCACCCTGATCACCGGACGGGCGCCGGAGACGACGGTGGGGGACGGCTGGGCCGTCCTTCCGCTCGCCGGCCCGGCCACCCTGGTCTCCGCGCTGGGCCGGGACGCCGTCGAGCTGCGGCGGCGGCTCGGGCACGGTGAGGAGGCGACCGCCCTTGAGGCGACGATGACGGATCCTCGCTCGTAGAGACCCGGCAGGCGGAGCCACCGGGCCGTCACAACGACCTTGCGGGAAAAACCGGATCCGGCCGTCATCAGGTGGTGATACCCGGTCAACGTTCAAAGACGGACCGGCACCCGCCGTGCTCTCGCCGGGTTCGAAGTGCCTCGGTGCCGCTCTCAGTCGTAGAAGCCCAGGCGGCGGAGCTGCTTGGGGTCGCGCTGCCAGTCCTTGGCGACGCTGATGCGCAGGTCGAGGTAGACGCGGGTGCCGAGAAGCGCCTCGATCTGCCCGCGGGCACGGCTGCCGACGTCCTTGAGCCGGGAGCCCTTGTGCCCGATCACGATGGCCTTCTGTGACGGACGCTCGACGAACATGTGCGCGTAGATGTCGAGCAGGTCGTCGCGGCCCTCCCTGGGCATCATCTCGTCGACGACGACCGCGATCGAGTGCGGCAACTCGTCGCGTACGCCCTCCAGGGCCGCCTCGCGGATCAGCTCGCCCACCAGCACCTGCTCGGGCTCGTCGGTGAGCCGGCCTCCCTCGTACAGCGGCGGGCTCGGTGGCAGGCGCCGGACCAGCACGTCGGCGAGCACGTCGAGCTGCTCGCCCGACTGCGCGGAGACCGGGACGATGTCATCGAAGTCGGCGAGCTGGGAGATCGCGAGCAGCTGCGCGGCGATCTGCTCGCGGGTCGCCAGGTCGCACTTGGTCACCACGGCGACCACCGGGGTCTTCTTGATGCCCGCGAGCTTCTCCGCGATGAACCGGTCGCCCTTGCCGATGGGCTCGTTGGCGGGCACGCAGAAGCCGATCACGTCGACCTCGGTGAGGGTGGAGAGCACCAGGCTGTCCAGCCGCTCGCCCAGGAGCGTGCGGGGCCGGTGCAGCCCGGGAGTGTCGACGATGATGAGCTGGGAGTCGGGGCGGTGCACGATGCCACGGATGGCCCGGCGGGTCGTCTGGGGCTTGGAGGAGGTGATCGCCACCTTCGTGCCGACCAACGCGTTCATCAGCGTGGACTTGCCGACGTTGGGCCGGCCGACGAAGCAGGCGAAACCGGCATGGAAATCAGCAGCTGAGGAACTCACGTCCACCATTGTCCCCGATACCGGACTCAGCTCTGACGCGGTGTCCCGTCGGGGCCGGCCACGAGCACGGTCTCACCGCCCAGATCGCGGACCGCCCGCGTGTCGGCATCCGAGGGGCCTTCACCCGCCGTGACCAGCGCGGCGGCCTCCAGTGACTCCGCTCCGCTGGAGACAGCCATCGCCACGGCGACCTGGAGCGCGGAGAGGGTCAGTGACGGCAGCGCCACGTTGGTCGCCGAGTAGGTCCTGCCCGTCTCGTCCCGCACGGCGGCCCCCTCCGCGGCGCCGTTGCGGGCACGGGCGGAACGGGCCAGCACGATGATCTTCTTGTCCTCGGGATCGAGGGTCGCGTCACTCACGGCACAAGGGTATTCAGCCATCGACCCTCACCGCGACCCGGCCTCGCCCCGGCGGGGTTCTCCCGGCGAACCCCGCCGGGGCGAAGCCGGTTCTCCCGGCGAACCGCGGGCCGCATCCTGCCGGCGCATCCGCCGGTACGGCGTGCCCTTTCACGTGCCGGCCTCGTCGACCAGCAGGCGGGCGAGCTGCCCGGTACGCGCGGCGTCGACCTCCCTCACCCCGGCGTGCACCAGCGAGATCAGGGTGTGACCGCTGAGCGCGAACACCAGGTGGATCTCGTACGGGTATCCGTCCAGCCTGCCGTTCAACCGCCTCGCCCGCACCCCGTCACCGACCCCGCTCAAATCCAGGTCCAGGTCGGAGACCCTGAAGGCGGTGCCGCGACCCGCCATGGGCGTGCGCACGACAGGGCAGCCGCCCAGCGCCTCGGCGAGCTCGCCGAAGTGGAGTGCGGCGTCGTCGCCGTCGTAGGAGGCCAGGCCGAACCCGGCCAGTTCCCCGACCCCGTCGCCCTGGTAGGTCACGGCGGCCCGCGCTTCCAGCGCCCGCTTCGGCGGCCTGCCTCCGGCGGCGTCGAGGACGAGTCTGCAGTCCTCGTCGACGGCTTTGAAGGGGGCGCGCCAGCCGGCGCGCGGGCGTGCCGTGAACCCGTCAGGCAGCCCTCGCGCCTCGCCGAGTACCGCCCGCAGCCGGTCCCGCTCTGCGGCGTGATCCGGCACCCCGCCCTTTTCCTGCTCGCCGCACCCGGCCAAAACACCCGATAAAAGTCCACACAACACTACAAAAACGACAAAACTCATCCCCCGTGTCATGACCAATCCCCCGATGTCATGTGCGAGGCATCCCTGTCCCCACCGACCCGCTTTCTTCCCCATCGGCAAAAGCGGCAATCATTCAATAAACGCCTAAGGGTGCCCTCAACCGCACTTCACGGTCGAGAACACCCTTGCGCGAGTCACGCAGAACAGCCTCGGAGCTCTGCGTGACCCTGTCTCCCCTGAGGTAGATCCCTCGCACCGCGAACCCCTCCGGGCACCGGGACCTTCCCCACCGGCTCCCGCGCGACCGGGTGCCGTGAGAGAAGAGTCGCGCGTCCCGGTTGCGAGAGGCTTGCGAATGGCTTGTAAACGGATAACCCACCCAAAACGCATGGGGCGCTTCCCCGGGCCGCCGCGGCGGCCCGGGACCCCTCACTGGTCGGCGGAGGCCGAGACCGAGTCGGGCTCGGCGGGAACGGCCCTGGTGACGAGGACCGTGCCGATCCGGTTGCGGCGCCCGGCGAGGCTCTCGGCCGTCAGGCTGAGACCCTCCACCACCGCGTGGGAACCGGCGATCGGCACCCGGCCCAGCGCGTGCGCCAGCAACCCTCCGACGGTCTCGACGTCGTCGACCTCAAGCTCGATGCCGAACAGGTCCTCCAGGTCGCTCACCGGGAGCCTCGCGGTCACCCGGACCGCGCCGCCCTCCAGCGGCTCCACCCTGGGCGCCTCCTGGTCGTACTCGTCGGCGATCTCACCGACGATCTCCTCCAGAATGTCCTCGATGGTGACCAGACCGGCCGTGCCGCCGTACTCGTCGATGACGATGGCCTGGTGGATCTGGCGGGCCTGCATCTCACGGAGAAGCTGGTCGATCGGCTTGCTCTCCGGCACGTAGGTGGCCGGACGCATGAGGGACTCCACCGGCTCGGCACGCCCCTCGTCACCGGTGTCCTGCACCCGGCGCGCGATGTCCTTGAGGTAGGCGATACCGATGACGTCGTCCTCGTTCTCACCGACCACGGGGATCCGCGAGAAACCGCTGCGCAGAGCGAGCGACAGAGCCTGGTTCAGCGTCTTGCCGCGCTCGATGAACACCATGTCGGTGCGGGGCACCATGACCTCGCGGGCCAGGGTGTCACCGAGCTCGAAGACCGAGTGGATCATCTCCCGCTCGTCGGGCTCGATCACCCTGCGCTCCTCGGCCAGGTCGACCAGGTCGCGCAGCTCGGCCTCCGAGGTGAAGGGCCCCTCGCGGAAGCCCTTGCCGGGCGTCACGGCGTTGCCGAGCAGGATGAGCAGCTTGGGCAGGGGGCCGAAGATCCGGGTCAGCCCGTAGACGAGGGGCGCGCTCGCGAGCGCGATCGGCTCCGCGTGCTGACGCCCCAGCGTGCGCGGGGAGACCCCGACGATCACGTAGCTGATGACGATCATGACGGCCGCGGCGGCGGCGTAGGCACCGCCCCGGTCGCCGAGCCAGTCGATGAAGAGCAGCGTGGCGATCACCGTGGCGACCAGCTCGCAGCTCAGCCGGAGCAGGAGCAGCAGGTTCAGGTAGCGCGGCGGGTCGGCGACGATGGCCTGCAGGCGCTCTGCGCCCCGGCGGCCTTCGCGGCAGAACTCCTCCGCGCGAACCCTTGAGATGCGGGTCAGGGCCGTCTCCGCGCTGGCGATCAACCCGCCGACCACAACGAGGACGACGGCCGCGAACAACCACCCGTTGGCGAGGTTCACCGCTGGGGGCGCACCTCCCGCCACGACTCCAGAAGCTCGCCCTGAAGGCCGAACATCTCCTTGTGCTCCTCAGGCTCGGCGTGGTCGTATCCGAGCAGGTGGAGGATGCCGTGCGTGCACAGCAGCTCCAGCTCGGCCTCGGTGCCGTGCCCGGCCTCGGCCCCCTGCTTGGCGGCCACCTGCGGGCAGAGCACCACGTCACCGAGGAGCGCCGGGTCGGTGGGCGCGTCGCCCTCCTGCCTCGCCCCCGCGCCGGGCCCGGGGCGCAACTCGTCCATCGGGAAGGCGAGCACGTCGGTGGGGCCGGGCTCGCCCATCCACTGCTCGTGCAGCACCGACATCGCCTCTTCGTCGACGACCAGGATCGACAGCTCGGCGAGCGGGTTGATGCCCATCCGCTCCAGCACGTGCCCCGCGAGCGAGACGATGAGCCCCTCGTCGATCTCGACACCGGACTCGTTGTTGACCTCGACGCTCATCGGGCGCTCCTCGCTCCCCGCTCGCCACGCGGCCGGCTCGTGCCCCGCGCCCCGATCGGTTTTCCGCGCCGGAGTCGCTCCACGCTCATCGCCTCTCGACCGGCCGTTCTCATGATCTCCCTCGGGGACGCTTGACCACGCCCTTGATCTGCTCCACCGCGCTGCTCTGGCGCTGCGTCTCGTCGTAGCGCCCGTACGCGTCCACGATGTCTCCCACCAGCTTATGCCGCACCACGTCAGCGCTGGTCAGGCGGCTGAAGTGAATGTCGGAGATGCCATCCAGGATGTCCTGGACGACCCGGAGGCCGCTCTGTGTGCCGTTCGGCAGGTCGACCTGGGTGACGTCTCCGGTGACAACGATCTTCGAGTTGAAGCCCAGCCGCGTCAGGAACATCTTCATCTGCTCCGGCGAGGTGTTCTGCGCCTCGTCCAGGATGATGTAGGCGTCGTTGAGCGTACGGCCGCGCATGTAGGCCAGGGGGGCGACCTCGATCGTGCCCGCGGCCATCAGCCTGGGGATCGAGTCGGGGTCGAGCATGTCGTGCAGCGCGTCGTAGAGCGGGCGCAGGTAGGGGTCGATCTTCTCGTAGAGCGTGCCCGGCAGGAAGCCCAGCCTCTCGCCCGCCTCGACGGCGGGGCGGGTGAGGATGATCCGGTTGACCTTCTTCTCCTGGAGGGCCTTCACGGCCTTCGCCATGGCGAGGTAGGTCTTGCCCGTGCCTGCCGGACCGATGCCGAAGACGATGGTGAACTTGTCGATCGCGTCGACGTAACGCTTCTGGTTCACGGTCTTCGGGCGGATGGTCCGGCCCCGCGAGGAGATGATGTCCAGGGAGAGCACCTCGGCGGGCCTGTCGGAGGTCATCCGCAGCATCGCGATGCTGCGCTCGACCGCGTCGGCCGTGAGCTGCGCGCCCCCGCGGACGAGTTCGGACATCTCCTCGAAGAGCCGCACCACGGTGCTGCTCTCCTCAGGGCTGCCGGTGACGGTGATCTCGTTGCCCCGGACGTGGATGTCGGCGCGGAAGGCGCCCTCGATGACGCGCAACAACTCGTCGCGCGAGCCCAGCAGGCTGACCATCGACTGATCGTCCGGAATAACCACCTTCGCCTGGGTCCGGCTGGCACCCCGGGACCTCGGCGGCGTTCTGCTGGAATCGTTTGTCTCGGACATGAGCGGGCCTTACGGCCTGTTCGCCTCCAGATATAGGCGCGGAACTTCAACGCCATGCTATCCGCGATCGTCAAGATCACGCCTACCGGTTTTCAGCCGGGCGGCCACTGCAGGCCCCGCCCGCCGATCACGTGTCCGTGCACGTGGAAGACGGTCTGGCCGGCACCGGGCCCGGTGTTGAACACCAGCCGGTAGCCCGACTCGGCGACCCCCTCCAGCAGGGCGACCTCGTGCGCGGCCTTGATCACCTCGTCGGCCAGGCCGTGGTCGGCCGCGGCGAGGGCCGCCGCGTCCCGGTAATGGTCCTTGGGGATCACCAGCACGTGGGTCGGCGCCTGGGGATTGACATCGCGGAAGGCCAGCGCGTGATCGGTCTCGTAGACGATCTCCGCGGGAATCTCCTTGGCCACGATCCTGCAGAACAGGCAGTCGGCTTCGCTCACCATGACAGGCACCATACCGCTGAGGACGTTGTGAATCGGTGATGGTTCCCGTCCGCAAACAAAGATCCGCCCGGATATGGTGGGTGTGCAAAACTTCAACCACGACAGCCCTTTGCGCACAGCAATATATGGCCGCCTGGCGAGGACACGACTGGGTCATGCCCCCTAATGAACCGGAAGAGCGTAAACCCTCTGGGAAGGCCAAGCGTCCCACTGATGTGACCACCGAGACCCTCGTGGCCGACAGGTCGCTCGGGGCGGTGCCCGTCGGATGGGACGCCGACATGGCCGTTACCGCGCTCTACAGCGCGCACTATCGGTCTCTTGTCCGTCTCGCCGTCTTGCTCGTCCGCGATATGGCAACCGCGGAGGAGGTCGTGCAGGACGCGTTCGTCGCCATCCATGGCGCCTGGCGCCGACTGCGCGACACCGACAAGGCACTGGCCTACCTGCGTCAGTCGGTCGTCAACCGATCACGTTCGGTGCTTCGGCATCGAGCGGTCGTCGAGAAGTACGCGCCCAAGGGCATGCCCGACGCGCCGAGCGCCGAGAACGGCGCGATCGGCGAGTTCGAGCGTTCCGCCGTCATCGAAGCGCTGCGCGGGTTGCCCGCACGCCAGCGGGAGGCCCTGGTCCTGCGTTACTACGGAGACCTGTCCGAGGCGCAGATCGCCCACGCGATGGGCATCAGCAAAGGCGCGGTCAAGAGCCACACGGCTCGTGGCATGGCCGCCCTACGAACCTCACTGGAGCAACTGTCATGACCGACTCCCCGGATGAGTACGGCGAGCTGCTTCGCCGCGCGCTCAGCGCGGAGGCGAACTCGGTCGTTCCCTCCCCGGACGGGCTGGAGATAATCCGCGGCCGCATCGAGCGGCGCGGACTCCGCGGGCTGATGTGGTGGCGTGCCGGAGCCTCCGTCGCCGGTGCGGTCCTCGTCGCGGCGACCGTCGTCATGGTGGTTCCCCAGTTCCGCGAACAGGTGATCCCTCAAGTGAGCACCGAAGGGGTCAAGTACGCCGAGTCGACTCCTCCCGTCGACGGGTCCGCCACCTCGCGCCCCCCTGCGGCCTCCTCGCAGCCACCGTCCGCCCACGCCCCGCTTCCGACTCTCGACAGGTCGGGCGGCTCCGGCGCCACCATGCTCCCGCCGACGCCCACACCGTCCAGGAGCGCGGCGTCCAGCACCCGGCCGTCCAGGACCGACTCGGCGCCGACGCCCCGGGCGGCGCCGACGCCGACGCCGACCTGCCCCACTCCCCCCGACAGCCCTGAGGTCGAGCCCAGCGGGATCATCAGCAAGTGCGAGGAGATCGAGGCGACCCCGACGCCGTCGCGATCGAGGCCACCGGCCCCCTCGGAGAGCCCGTGCTCGCCCGACGAGTGCGCCCCCTCGAGCGACGTGTCGCCCCCCATGCCGACGGAGGCGAACACCCTGGCTCCGGCCCCCATCCAGAACTAGCGCGGTAACCGGTCACGGCGAGCCGTGACCGGCCCTCCATTCACAACCCGCGTTGGTAACCGGTTACAGCGAGCCGTGACCGGTCCCCCACCTACAACCCGCGTTGGTAACCGGCCACGGCAAGCCATGACCGGTCCCCCACCCACAAACCAGCATTGGTAACCGGCCACGGCAAGCCATGACCGGTCCCCCACCCACAAACCAGCATTGGTAACCGGCCACGGCAAGCCATGACCGGTTCTTTGTCTCACGGCTGCCGAGACCTCACGGCGCGGATCCCCCGGGCCCCGTGGTCGCCGTGCGATCGGTGGCGCGTCGGCAGGGGCGCCCTACCAGCGGCCACTGCGCGTCTGGAGCACCGCCGCCGCGACGACGCCGGCCGTCGAGGTGCGCAGCACCGTCGGCCCGAGCAGCGCGGGCACCGCCTTGGCCTCGCGGAACGCGGCGATCTCCTCCCCCGACACCCCGCCCTCGGGTCCGACCACCACGACGATGTCGCCGCCCGCGGGGAGAGGCAGGCCGGACAGCGGGGAGGCGGCCTCCTCGTGCAGTACGACGCCCAACGCCGCCGCCGACAACAGGCCGGCCACCTTCGCGGTGGACGCGAGCTCCGTCACCTCCGGCAGGTGAAAGCGGCGCGACTGCTTGCCCGCCTCGCGCGCCGTGGAGCGCCAGCGGGCCAGCGCCTTGGCCGCCCGCTCGCCCTTCCACTGGGTGACGCACCTCGCCGCGGCCCAGGGGACGATCACGTCGACCCCCGCCTCGGTCATCATCTCCACGGCCAGCTCGCCCCGGTCGCCCTTGGGCAGGCCCTGGACCACGACCAGGCGCGGCGACGGCACGGGCACGTCGTGGCGGCGCAGTACCTCGACCCGGAGTGAGTCTCTGCCCGCCTCGGTCACCACACACTCGGCGACGGAGCCCGCCCCGTCGGTCAGGTCGAGCCGCTCACCCGCCCGCAGCCGCCGTACGGCCGCCGCGTGGCGTCCTTCGGGACCGCCGAAGACGAACTCCGGCCTGGCCAGGTCGGCCGGGTCCGCCAGGAAGACCGGGACGGTCATGGGCCGTCCGGGCGGACCGCCCCGAGGTGCCCCCGGCAACGCGACCGGGACGATGCCTCGGGACGGACCCGACGCCCCGGCCGGGAACCTGCACCGGGCAGGGTGCGGGCCGGACCGTGACGACGCGACCGGAAGCGGGGCGGAGCGGCCGTTGAGACCTGGTCAGCGGCCATTGAAAGCGTCCCGCAGGCGGGAGAAGAAGCTCTGCTGCCCGGGGGCGAACTTACCGGGCGGGCGCTCCTCGCCGCGGAGCCTGGCGAGCTCCTTCAGGAGGGTCTCCTGCTCAGCGTCGAGGCGGGCGGGGGTCTCCACGTTCACATGGATTAGCAGGTCGCCTCGGCCCGTCTCGTTCAGCCGTTGCACGCCCCGCCCGTAGAGGGGGATCGTCTGCCCGGACTGCGTGCCGGGACGAATGTCGAGCTCCTCGGCGCCGTCGAGCGTCTCCATGGTCAGGATGGTGCCGAGCGCGGCCGCGGTCATCGGGATCTGCACGGTGCAGTGCAGGTCGTCGCCGCGCCTCTCGAAGATCTCGTGGGGACGCTCGACGATCTCCAGGAACAGGTCTCCGGGCGGACCCCCGCCCGGGCCGATCTCGCCTTCGCCGGCGAGCTGGATGTGGGTGCCGTCCTCGACACCGGCCGGGATGCGGACCTTGATGGTCCGCCGGGTGCGGACCCGGCCGTCACCCGAGCACTCCTGGCAGGGGTTGCGGATGATCGATCCGAAGCCGCCGCACTGGGGGCAGGGGCGGGAGGTCATGACCTGGCCGAGGAAGGACCGGGTGACCTGGGAGACCTCTCCCCGGCCATGACACATGTCACAGGTGTCGGGGTGGGTGCCGGCCGCGGCCCCTGAGCCCGTGCAGACCTCACAGACCACGGCGGTGTCGACGACCAGCTCGCGGGTGGTGCCGAAGCCCGACTCGCGCAGGTCGAGCTCGACCCTGATGGTCGCGTTGCGCCCGCGGCGGGCACGGGAGCGGGGGCCTCGGCCACCGCCTCCACCGGCCGCGCCGAAGAAGGCGTCCATGATGTCGCTGAACGGGAAGCCGGCGCCGAAGCCCCCGGCGCCCGCACCGCCGCCCGCGGCGAACGGGTCGGCACCCATATCGTACATCTGCCGCTTGCCGGAGTCGGACAGGACCTCGTAGGCCTGTGTGATCTCCTTGAAGCGCTCCTGAGTCTCAGGATCGGGGTTGACGTCGGGATGCAACTCGCGTGCCAGGCGGCGGTACGCCTTCTTGATCTCTTCCGCACTGGCGTCACGGCGCACCCCGAGGGTGCCGTAGTAGTCGCTCTTAGCCACTTTTCGTTGACCTCTTATGATGCAGCCAGAATCTGGCTGACGTAGCGTGCCACCGCGCGCACCGCGCCCATCGTGACCGGGTAGTCCATTCGCGTCGGGCCCAGCACACCGAGCCGGGCGAGTTGCTTGTCCCCGGAACCGTATCCAGCGGCGACGATGGATGTGCCCTGGAGTCCGGTGTAGGGGTTCTCCGAGCCGATCCGCACGGTCAGCGCGGAAAGGTCCGAGGTCTCACCGAGCAGTCGCATGAGCACGACCTGCTCTTCCAGGGCCTCCAGCACGTCGCGGAGCCCGACGGTGAAGTCGGCTCCCGCGAGGTTGGCGGCCCCGGCAAAAACGATCTTCTCATCATGCCTGTCCACCAGGGACTCGAGCAGTACGGACAGGATAGTCGCCGCGAGCGGTCGATCCTCCGCGGGCAACCGCTCCGGCAGATCGGCGACCCGGTCGGGAACGCTGGTGAGCCCGCATCCGTCGAGGGAGGCGTTGAGCATCGCGCGCAGGTGTGCCACGCGCTGCTCGTCGATGACGTCGGGCACCTCGATCACGCGCTGCTCGACCCTGCCGGTGTTGGTGATCAGCACGAACATCAGCCGGCGCTCGCTCAGCGGCACCAGCTCGACGTGCCTGACCGTCGAGTGGGTCAGCGTCGGATACTGCACCACGGCGACCTGCCGGGTGAGCTGGGCCAGCAGCCGCACCGTCCGCATGACGACGTCGTCGATGTCCACGGCGCCCGCGAGGAAACTCTCGATCGCCTTGCGTTCCGCGCTCGACAGGGGTTTCACCTGCGAGAGCCTGTCGACGAAGAGCCGGTAGCCCTTGTCGGTGGGCACCCGGCCGGCGCTGGTGTGGGGTTGGGCGATGTAGCCCTGCTCCTCCAGCATCGCCATGTCGTTACGGATCGTCGCCGGGGACACCCCCAGGTTGTGCCGGTCCGCGAGAGCCTTCGACCCCACCGGTTCGTTGGTGGACACGTAGTCCTCGACGATGGCGCGGAGCACGGCGAGCTTGCGGTCGTCGACCAACGTGGTCACCTCCCTGCCTGCGTTCAGAGGGAAACACGAGGCTTGGCACTCTGTGTTCCCGAGTGCCAAGTGTACGGCCCCCGCACGGAAGGCGCGATAAGCGAAAGCGGTGGATGATGACGGCAAGCCTTTGTCAAGTCAACTGCTATCGCGATCCAAGCGATACCCACCACAATTTGCACATGTCCAACGATTTCGGTTCTTATCCGGGCGACGCCTCCCGCGGCCCCGGTCACGGCGGCCCTCAGCAGCCGTATGGTCAGCAGTACGGCCAGCAGCAGCCCGGCCAGCAATACGGTCAGCAGCCGTACGGCCAGCAGCCCCCCTCGTACGGTTACGCCCCTCCCGGTTACGGCGCCCCGCAGGGACCGCCTCCCAGCGGAAAGATCAAGCCTGGCATCGGATGGATCGTCGGGGTCTGGTTGCTCGCCCTGGTCAGCATCGTCGTCGGCATCGGCGGCTTCGCCGGTGGCATCCTCGGCGCGGTCACCGACGCGGCCCCGACGCGGACGTTCGCCCCCGGCGAGACCGCGACGGTCGCGCTCGACCCGGCGGACAAGCCGGCGATCTACGTCGCCACCGGCGGGCCCACCAAGTTCGAGTGCACGCTCACCGGCGGTACGAGCACGCCCCGCCTGCAGAAGCCGGACATCCAGCAGACCGTCGCGGGATCCGACGGCGTCACCTGGGAGATGGGCCTGCGGGTCGGCGTGGACCAGGCGGGCGACTACCAGGTCCAGTGCTCCGCCGACCCCGCCGACGGCACGACCTTCGGCGTGGGCAGGGAACTGTCCGCCGACTCGCTGGTGGGCGGGGTGGCCGCCCTGTTCTTGATCCCCGGTATCGGGATCCTGCTCGCCATCGTCGTGACGATCGTCGTGCTGGTGAAGCGCAGCGGCGCCCGCAAGCGCCAGGCCGCCGCCGCGTCGTCGATGGGGCAGTGGGGACAGCCGGGACCCTACGGCAGGTGACGCCGGTGTTTGCTAGCGTCCCACCTGATCCCCGGCGAGAGAGGGTGGCGGTCGGTGATGTACGAGCGTGACGTTCTGGCGGGAGACTGGCGGCGCCCGCGCAGGGGGACGATCCCCCAGGTGCCCGCGGAGCTCGACCTGGTCGTCGAGGACGCCGACGGCGGCTTCTGTGGCGCCGTGGTGGCCTGCGACAAGGAGGCCGTCACCCTGGAGGACCGCTTCGGGCGCCGGCGGGTCTTCCCGCTGGAGCCGGCCGCCTTCCTTCTGGAGGGCAGGGTCGTGACCCTCGTACGACCCGCCGCCGCGCCGCGCGGCCCGAGGCGGAGCGCGTCGGGTTCCATCGCGGTCGAGGGCCTGCGGGCCCAGGTCGCGATGGAGAGCCGGATCTACGTGGAGGGCGTGCACGACGCCGCGCTCGTGGAGAAGGTCTGGGGGCACGACCTGCGGGTCGAGGGCGTGGTCGTGGAGTATCTGGAGGGGGTCGACCACCTGCCCTCGATCGTCGATGAGTTCGGCCCGGGGCCGGGGCGGCGGCTGGGTGTGCTCGTCGACCACCTCGTCCCCGGTTCCAAGGAGAGCCGGATCGCCGCGCGGATCTCCTCACCGCACGTACTGATCGTCGGGCACCCGTTCGTGGACGTCTGGCAGGCGGTCAGACCGCAGGTGCTCAGGATCCCCTCCTGGCCGTCGGTGCCCCGCGGGGTGCCCTGGAAGGAGGGTGTCATCGCCGCGCTGGGCTGGAATGTGGAGCCTGCCGCCGCATGGCGCCGCATTCTCGGATCGGTTACGACATATGCCGATCTGGAGCCAGAGCTCCTCGGCCCCGTCGAGGAGCTGATCGACTTCGTGACGGTTCCGGACGAGGACGGATAGGCCGTCAACCCATCAGGAGGGGACATGAGCGAGAACCCCGAAGGCCCATCGGCCGACGACCCGACGCGGCGGGTCGGCAACCCTCCGCCGGACCACTCCTGGCCGGGGCAGAGCACCCCGCCCCCGGACCAGGGATACGGGCCCGGCGGCCAGGGTCACCCCCCACCGGGCCAGGAATACGGATCCCACGGGCAACCGGACCAGCGGTACGGGGGCTACCCGCCGTACACCTCCCCGTACGCCTCCGACGGCTACCCGGGTGGTTACCAGCACGGATACCCCGAATACGGGGCGTACGGCCCCCCGCCGAGATACGGCCACCAGGCGCCCCCTGGAACGTACGGCCCGCGACCGGGCAGCGACGACACCACCATGGCGATGCTCGCCCACCTGCTGGGCCTGCTCACCTCCTTCGTCGGGCCGCTGGTGCTCTATCTGGCGAAGAAGGACGAGTCGCCCTACGCGCGCGACCAGGCCGCCGAGGCGC
The DNA here is from genome assembly GCF_040649155.1 of Streptosporangium sp. NPDC049046. Lineage (NCBI taxonomy): Bacteria > Bacillati > Actinomycetota > Actinomycetes > Streptosporangiales > Streptosporangiaceae > Streptosporangium > Streptosporangium sp. NPDC049046. The sequence goes on from NZ_JBEZEZ010000008.1 coordinate 105,688, forward strand.
TCAACTTCCAGCTCACGGTGCTGATCGCCTACGCCGTCTGCTGGGTCCTGGCGTTCGTGTTCATCGGTTTCCTGCTGATGTTCTTCCTCTGGGTCGGATCGATCGTCATGGCGATCGTCGCCGCGCTGGCGGCCAACCGGGGAGAGACCTACCGCTATCCGATAAACATCCGCTTCGTCGGCTGACCCGCCCGGCGGACCGGCCGGTGCCCCGGAGCTCTCAGGTGAGATCCCGGACCAGGGCGTCCGCCAGGAGACGACCGCGCAGGGTGAGCACCGCACGGCCCGCCTTGAACGGCTCCACCTCCAGCAGGCCGTCGGCGAGCGCGCGAGCGACCACGGGCGGGCGTTCCAGCTCGCCGAGCGGGAAACCCCGGGCTAGCCGCAGCTCCAGCATCAGCCGCTCCACCGCCCGGTCCTGAGGGTCCAGCACCTCGCGCGCGTGCGCGGGCGAGGTGCCCTCGGCCAGACGCCGGGCGTAGGCGGCGGGGTGCTTCACGTTCCACCAGCGAGTGCCGCCGACGTGGCTGTGCGCCCCGGGACCGACGCCCCACCAGTCGCCGCCGGTCCAGTAGAGCAGATTGTGCCGGCAGCGCCCGGCCTCCGAGGTCGCCCAGTTGGACACCTCGTACCACTCGAACCCCGCCTCGGCCAGCATGGCGTCGGCGATCAGGTAACGATCGGCGGCCACGTCGTCGTCGGGCATCGGGAGCTCGCCGCGCCTGATCCTGGCGGCCAGCTTCGTTCCGTCCTCGACGATCAGCGAGTACGCGGAGACGTGGTCCGGCCCCGCCTCGATCGCAGCGGCCAGCGACGCGCGCCAGTCGTCGTTGCTCTCCCCCGGCGTGCTGTAGATCAGGTCGAGGTTGACGTGGTCGAACCCCGCCTCCCTCGCCTCCCGTACCGCCCGCGCGGGGCGGCCGGGGGTGTGGCGGCGGTCCAGCACCTGGAGCACGTGCTCGCGGGCGCTCTGCATCCCGAAGCTCATCCGGTTGAACCCGCCCGCGCGCAGCTCCGCCAGGTAGGCGGGATCCACCGACTCGGGGTTGGCCTCGGTGCTCACCTCGGCGCCGGGGGCGAGCCCGAACTCCTCCTCGATCGCCTTCAGGATCCGTACCAGATCCCCGGCGGGGAGCAGGGTGGGGGTTCCCCCGCCGAAGAACACGGTCTCGACCGGGAGACGCGCGGTGCCGAGGTTGGCCCGCGCCCGCCGCACCTCCTCGACGGCGGTGTCCGCGTAGTCCTTCTGCGAGGCGCCGGGGCCGAGCTCGGACGCCGTGTAGGTGTTGAAGTCGCAGTAACCGCACCGGGTCACGCAGAAGGGGACGTGGACGTAGAAGCCGAAGGGCCGCTCGCCGAGTCCGGCGAGCGCGCTCTCCGGGAGCTCGCCGGAGGCGGGTACGGGATCCCCGTCGGGAAGTGTGGATGGCACGCCCCAAGTCTGCCGCTTTCCCCGCGATGCCCGGTACGCCGAAGATCCGATGCTCAGGGACACCGACCGGCTCGAAGCCAGGGCCGTCGGCTTCGAGCCTCGGCCCTCGCCTATCGACCGGAGTCGCCTCCGTCGGCGAGGACCGCGGCCGGCGGAGGCGGGGGCCAGACCTTGCGGTCCTGGCGAGGCGACCGGGCACGGCCCCTCGGGGCCGGGTCGTCCGGCGCGGGCGGCCCGGGGCGCTCGTCCGGTGGAAGATGCTGCTGCCAGTCGGCGGGATCCTGCCGCCACTCTTCGGGCGGGATCCTGCTCCCGCCCGGAGGGACGCCCCCGGAAGGCCGCACCGAAGGCGTCTGAGCCGACGGGGCCTGGAGCGGCGGGAACCCGGCCGGCGAGGACCGGCTCGCCGAGGGCAGGCCCCCTGTGGACGCCCCACACCCGGGACATCGCGACAGCCCGCGCACAGGGGTGCCACATCGGTTGCAGAACGCCTGCTGCTCCATGCCTTACCAAGGTAGTCGAAGCGTCCTGCCGTCCACCGGTCAAAACGCCGATGGCCGTTGACGGCCAGATCGCGCAGGTCTACGATCCGGGAAAACTTAAAGGAAAGTTTCCTATAAGTTACTATTCCAAGCAGTGGAGAAGCCCGTGCAGAGACTCCTCCGTAAAGTGATCGCGACAGCCCTCGCCGCGGGTCTCGTGGCGGTGGCCGCGCCGGCCCCCGCCCAGGCTCAGGCATCTCAAGGACTCCAGGGACACGGTGACCGCTACAAGCGGGTCGCCTACTTCGTCCAGTGGGGCATCTACGGTCGCAACTACCACGTCAAGGACATGGACACCAGCGGCGCCGCGGCCAAGCTCACCCACATCAACTACGCCTTCGGCTTCGTCAACGCCGAGGGCTCCTGCTACTCCCCCGACCCGTGGGCCGACTGGCAGCGCCCGGTGCCCGCCGAGCAGAGCGTGGACGGCGTCGCCGACGTCGAAGGGCAGGCACTGAACGGCAACCTGAACCAGCTGAAGAAGCTCAAGGCCAAGCACCCCGGGCTCAAGGCCCTGATCTCCCTCGGCGGCTGGACCGGCTCGAAGTACTTCTCCGACGCGGTGCTGACCCCCCAGGGCCGCGCCAAGCTGGCCTCCTCCTGCATCGACCTGTGGCTGAAGGGCAACCTGCCCGGTACCGCCCCCGGCACCGGGGCCGGTGTGTTCGACGGCATCGACCTCGACTGGGAGTGGCCCGGCTCCTCAGGGGAGGTCGGCAACATCATCCGCCCCGAGGACAAGCGGAACTTCACCCTGTTCGTCGCCGAGATCCGCCGCCAGATGAACCAGTTCGACCAGCGCACCGAGCTGACCGCCTTCCTGCCCGCCGCCGCCGCGAAGATCGACGCGGGCTTCGAGGTCCGCGACGTCTTCAAGCAGCTCACCTTCGCCACCATCCAGGGCTATGACCTGCACGGCTCGTGGGAGACCGTCACCGGCCACAACGGCAACCTGTTCAACGACCGGCGCGACCCCCACCCGGTGAAGTACAGCGTGGACCAGACGGTCCGCGACTACCTCACGCGCGGCGCACCCGCCAAGAAGCTCGTGGTGGGCGTACCGGCGTACGGCCAGGGCTGGACCGGCGTCACCGGCGGGAAGAACGGCCTGTACGGCACCGCCACCGGCCCCGCTCCCGCCACCTACGCCGCCGGAAGCGAGGACTACAAGATCCTCGTGAAGAAGCCGGGCAAGCGCCACCGCGACCTGCTGACCGGGACCGTGTGGCTCTACGACGGCAACGAGTTCTGGTCCTACGACGACCCGGCCACGCTGCTGCAGAAGGCGGCCTACATCCGCCTGAAGGGCCTCGGCGGCTCGATGATGTGGTCCATCGACCAGGACGACACCCGGGCGTCGCTCACCTCGGCGCTCTACAGCGTCCTGCGCTGAGCGATCCCCCTCATACCGGGCGAGGCCGCAGGATCTGGGTCACCAGCGGCCTCGCCCGCACGTTTCAGCTATTTCTTGGCCTTGTCCGTGGAGGACTCGGTGGACAGCGCGGCGACGAACGCCTCCTGAGGCACCTCGACCCGGCCGACCATCTTCATCCGCTTCTTGCCCTCCTTCTGCTTCTCCAGCAGCTTGCGCTTTCTGGAGATGTCGCCGCCGTAGCACTTGGCGAGGACGTCCTTGCGGATGGCGCGGATGTTCTCACGGGCGATGACCCGGGCGCCGATCGCCGCCTGGATCGGCACCTCGAACTGCTGCCTGGGGATGAGCTCGCGCAGCTTCTTGGCCATCTCGACCCCGTAGGCGTACGACTTCTCCCGGTGGACGATGGCGCTGAAGGCGTCCACGGCCTCGCCCTGGAGCAGGATGTCGACCTTGACCAGATCCGACTCCTGCTCGCCCGAGGGCTCGTAGTCCAGCGAGGCGTAGCCGCGCGTACGGGACTTGAGCTGGTCGAAGAAGTCGAAGATGATCTCACCGAGCGGCATGGTGTAGCGGATCTCGACGCGGTCCTCGGACAGGTAGTCCATGCCCTGCAGGTTGCCCCGGCGGTTCTGGCAGAGCTCCATGATCGCGCCGATGAACTCCGAGGGGACGAGCACGGTCGTCTTGACCATCGGCTCGAAGACCTTCTCCACCTTGCCGGTGGGGAACTCCGAGGGGTTGGTGACGACAACCTCCTTGCCGTCCTCCATGATCACCCGATAGACCACGTTGGGCGCGGTCGAGATGAGCGAGAGGTTGAACTCGCGCTCCAGCCGCTCGCGGACGATCTCCATGTGGAGCAGGCCGAGGAAGCCGCAGCGGAATCCGAAGCCGAGCGCCGCGGAGGTCTCCGGCTCGTAGTCCAGGGCGGCGTCGTTGAGCTGGAGCTTGTCCAGGGCCTCGCGCAGGTCGGGGTAGTCGTCCCCGTCGATCGGATAGAGACCCGAGAAGACCATGGGCTTGGGGTGCTCGTAACCACTGAGCGCCTGGAGGGCCGGACGCGTCACGGAGGTCACCGTGTCGCCGACCCGCGACTGGCGGACGTCCTTCACCCCGGTGATCAGGTAACCCACCTCGCCGACGCCCAGCCCCTTGTCGGCGATCTTCGGCTCGGGCGAGATGACACCGATCTCCAGCGTCTCGTGCGCCGCGGTGGTGGACATCATCAGGATGCGCTCACGCTTGCCCAGATGGCCGTCCATCACCCGGACGTACGTGATCACGCCGCGGTAGGTGTCGTACACCGAGTCGAAGATCAGCGCACGGGCGGGCGCGTCGGCGTCGCCGACCGGGGCCGGAACGTTCGAGACCACGTGGTCCAGCAGCTCGCGGACGCCGACGCCGGTCTTGCCGGAGACCCTCAGCACGTCCTCCGGCTCGCAGCCGATGAGGTGGGCGATCTCCGCGGCGTACTTCTCCGGCTGGGCGGCGGGCAGGTCGATCTTGTTGAGCACCGGGATGATCGTCATGTCGTTGTTCATCGCCAGGTAGAGATTGGCCAGTGTCTGCGCCTCGATGCCCTGCGCGGCGTCGACCAGCAGGATCGCGCCCTCGCACGCCTGGAGCGACCGGGAGACCTCGTAGGTGAAGTCGACGTGCCCGGGGGTGTCGATCATGTTGAGGACGTAGTCGGTGTCGCCGACCTTCCAGGGAAGCCTGACCGCCTGCGACTTGATCGTGATGCCGCGCTCGCGCTCGATGTCCATGCGGTCGAGATACTGGGCACGCATGGAACGGTCGTCGACCACTCCGGTGATCTGCAGCATGCGATCGGCGAGCGTCGACTTGCCATGGTCGATATGCGCGATGATGCAGAAGTTGCGGAGCACAGCGGGGTCGGTCTGGCCAGGCTGAATGCGCACCGGGATCCGTTTCAACAGATTGATGACGATCATACGGCTGGCATGCCAGCCGTCTTCCATGGTGACATGTCCGGGTGATTGCCCGGACCAGAGCACGGCGCGGCCTGCGGTTCCTCGCTACGGTGGCGGCCCTGCTCCTCGCGCTTCCAGGGGTGGCCGTGGCCATCCTCACCCTGCAGTTTACCGGGACACCCGCCCCATGGGCGAAGACGACCGGCCACGACGCCCTGTGGCTGGGCCACGCGTGGGTCGACGGCCGCAAGACGGCCGACGACGTGCGGACCCTCGCCGCCCGGCTGCGAAAGACCGGGATCAAGGACGTGTACGTCCATTCCGGCCCGTTCGACTCGGACGGGACACTGCCCGCCGGCGCGTATCCGAAGGCGGCCGACTTCCTGAAGTGGTGGCGCGAGGAACTCCCCAAGGTCAGGGTGTCCGCCTGGCTCGGCCAGAAGGTCGACGGCGTCCTGGATCTCGACGACGCCGCCTCCAGGCAGCGCGTGCTGGAGGGGGCCCGTGCGATCACGGAGCTCGGCTTCGACGGCGTCCACTACAACTTCGAGCCGATCGGCGACGGCGACACCGACTTCCTCGACCTGCTCACCCAGACCCGGGCGATCGTGGGCGACGGCCTGCTCTCCACCTCGACCCCGCAGATCGAGCCGTTCCCGCTCGTCCGGCCGGCCGTCCGCGCGGCCCTCGGCCACGACAAGTACTGGTCGCCCGCCTACTTTCGCGAGGTCGCGAAGCTCACCGACCAGGTGGCGATCATGACCTACGACTCCTACCTCCCCTTCCCCACCGTCTACGGCGGCTACGTCGTACGGCAGACCTCGCTCGCGCTGGAGATCGTCCCCGAGGAGAAGACGGTGCTGATCGGCGCCCCGGCCTATCACGACCACGGTGTCTCCTGGGCCGACGAGGCCGAGAGCGTCGAGAAGGCGGCGACGGGCGCCCGGCTGGCGCTGACCTCGTACGGCAAGCCGCGCGAACGGTTCGGCCTGGCGCTCTACGTCGACTTCGCCGCCACCAAGGAGGACTGGGCGGAGTACGAGAAGTTCTGGTTCAAGCCATGAGGATTCCGGCCCGAGCCATCGGGACCACACGCTAGACTGATCAGGCATCCCTCTGCCCGGCCTGTCGATTTGAGTGTCGACCACGGCAGTTGGTAGCCTAGTCAACTGCGTGTGGCGCGCCCTCTCTGCCCGCGCGCCCCATCCAACGACATTCACCGAGGCTTCTTCGTGGCGAACATCAAGTCCCAGATCAAGCGCAACCGGCAGAACGAGAAGGCCCGGCTGCGCAACAAGGCTGTCAAGTCTTCCCTGAAGACGGCCATCCGCAAGTTCCGCGAGGCCGCCGACCAGGGTAACGTCGAAGAGGCTGTCGCGCTGCAGCGCGCCGCCTCCCGCCAGCTGGACAAGGCTGCCAGCAAGGGCGTGATCCACAAGAACCAGGCCGCCAACCGCAAGTCGGCGATCGCCCAGCGCACCGCCGCCCTGTCGGCCGCCAAGTAGTCCCAGGTTCCGCGAACGCCGCATCCCTTTGGGATGCGGCGTTTCTGCGTTTCCCGCCGTCCCGCCCCGGCGGCTTCGGTTTCCGGCGGTCCTGTAAGGGGCTCCTCTCCCCCGTATCCGCCTAACGCCCCGTGCGACTGGCGACCACGGTCTGGACCATGTGCTCCAGCGCGTACGCGGGGTCGGCCCCGCCGCCCTTCACCTGCGCATCGGCTGTGGCGGCCGCCTGGATGGCACGGGCGAGCCCTTCGGGCCCCCAGCCGTTCAGCTGCCGCTGGACCCGGTCGATCTTCCAGGGCGGCATGCCGAGATGGCTGGCGAGCTGACCACCCCGGAGGTTGCGGGGAGCGCCTCCCACCTTGGCCAGCGAGCGCAGGCCCCCGGCGAGCGCGCTCACCAGCAGGACCGGGGCCGTACCGGTCGAGAGCGCCCAGCGCAGCTGCTCCAGGGCGTCGCCCAGCCGCCCCTCGACCGCCGAGTCCGCCACGGTGAAACCGCTCACCTCGGCCCTGCCCCGGTGGTAGCGCGCGACGGCGGCCTCGTCGATCGTCTTGCCGGGGGTGTCGAAGGCGAGCTGGCTGCACGCGGCGGCCAGCTCGCGCAGGTCGTTGCCCACGGCGTCGAGGAGGGCGGAGGCGGCGTCGGCCCCGATGGTGCGCCCGGCCCGCTTCAGCTCCGCCTTGACGAACGCGAGACGCTCGGCCGGTTTGGTCACCTTGGTGACGGAGACCACCTGGGCACCGGCCTTCTTGACCCCGTCGACCAGGGCCTTGCCCTTCACTCCTCCCGGATGGACGAGGACGAGCACGGTCTCGTCCGCCGGGTGTGCCGCGTAGGAGACGACCTCGGCGATGACGTCCTTGCCGAGGTCCTGGGCCGAGCGGACGACCACCACGGACCTCTCGCCGAACAGCGAGGGCGACGTCATGCGGGTGAGCTCCCCGAGCTCCATCTTCGAGCCGGGGAGGTCGTGCACCTCGGCGGTCGGATCGGCCGCCTTCGCCGCCGAGGTCACCTCGCTCACCGCGCGGTCGGCCAGGAGTTCCTCGTCGCCGAGGATGAGGATCACAGGTGCCGGATCGATTGCCGCCATGTCGAGCAGCATGCCACGTCCCGGTGACCGGCTGGGCCGTCGGCAAGCCGTTCGCAATCGAAATGCAGGTGCCACCGGGCACCCTGGGAAACACCAGAGGAGGTGAGAACCATGACAAACTCCACCATTCGCCGACACGCCTGCCCTCGCTGCGGAACATCCCTCGACGAGGGCCCGATCATGTACCGTTGCGCGCGCTGCAGCCGGTCGGTCTACGCCGCCGATGTGGACACCGAGTTCCGCCGCCAGGCCGGGAGCGGGAACTGATCCGCACCGGCGCGACCGGACCCGGAAGCCTGCCCACCAGCCTGCCCACCTCGGCCCGGACGCCCCGAGCCGCCCGCGAACGAGTCTCCGCCCCCCTCGCGATGACGGCCAGAGCCCCCTCGCGGACCACCACGGCGAGGTCTCCCGACAGATCCGTTCGGTAGACGCGGGCGCCGAGTCGACGCAGCGCGGCCAGGGTCGACGGGGCGGGGTGGCCGTAGCCGTTGTCCGCCCCCACGCTGATCAGAGCGGCGCGGACACCGGAGGCGGCGAGGAAGCCCGGGTCGTGCCTGCCCGATCCGTGGTGCGGAACCTTGAGGATCTCGGCGGACGGCAGACCGCGCCGGAGCAACTCCGCCTGGGCCTCGGTCTCGATGTCGCCGCTGAGCAGGGCCGCCCCCGCGGCCCAGCGGACGTGCACCACAACGCTCGCGTTGTTGACGGCCGCCCCCTCCCCCGCGCCGGGCGGGGGCGCTTCGGCCGCCGGGCCGATGACGGTGAGTTCGGAAGGCCCGAAACACCAGCTCACACCGGGCCTCGCCGCCCACTCGACCACATGGCGACGGGCGAGGGCGTCGCTCAGCCTCCTCCCCTCGTGCCCTCCGGCATCGTGTGGGGTCACCACCACCGCCCCCACGACGCGTCCGCGAAAGACCCCGTCGAGCCCTCCCACATGGTCGAGATGCGGATGGGTGAGAATGACCAGCGGCACCTCTTTGATCCCCATGGAGCGCAGGCAGCGGTCCATCCGCACCGGGTCGGGGCCCGCGTCCACCACCACGGCCCGCCCCGGTCCCGCCGCGACGAGCAACGCGTCTCCCTGACCGACGTCACAGGCCAGGAGCAACCATCCGCGAGGCGGCCAGCGTGCCACGATCGGCACGGCCACCGTCACGGCGAGAACCAGCCCGGCCAGTGCCGCGAGGGCGATCAGGCGTGACCGCCGGTGTCGCAGCACCAGCACCGCGAGCGGGACGGCGGCGGCCAGCAGGAGCAGGCCGGTGACGCCGCCCGGCCACGGGATCACGCCCAGCGGGAGTCCGGCGGCGTGCGCGGCCACCTCGATGATCCATCCGGTGGCCAGCCCCGCCGGCCGGACCAGCAACTGGGCGAGCCCCATGTGCAGCGGGGCGATCAAAGCCACCGCGAAGCCGAGCAGGGTGGCGGGGGCGACGGCCGGTCCCGCGAGCAGGTTGGCGGGAATCGCCACCGGCGCGAGCTGCCCCGACATCAGGACCAGGACGGGGGTCACAGCGGCCTGAGCCGCGGCGGCCACCGCGGTCGCCTCCGCGAGCCATCGGGGCATGCGGGCCGAGAGCCGGTCGCGCCAGCCGGGAGCGAGGACCAGGATGCCCGCGGTGGCCGCGACCGACAGGGCGAAACCGTAGGAACGCGCGAGACCGGGAACGAAGAAGATCAACCCCAGGACCGTCACCGACAGGGCGGCGACACCGTCACGCGAGCGGCCCGTGCCGAGGGCGAGGGCGGCGACTCCACCCATCAGGAGTGCCCTGAGCACGCTCGGCGAGGGCCGGGCGACGACCGCGAAGGCGACCATGGCCGACATCGCCAGCACCGCCCGCGCCGCGAGGGGCAGCCCGGCCATTCTGGCCAGCGCGACCGCCGCCCCCGCCACGACGGCGAGGTTCGCGCCGGAGACCGCGAGCAGATGGCTGAGGCCTGCCGCCTTGAAGTCGGCCTTGACCTGCTCGTCCATCCGGGACACGTCACCGACCACCAGGCCGGGCAGCAGTCCGCGCTGCGCCGGAGGCAACACGTCGGCCGCCTCCCGCAATCCCGACCTGAGTGCCCCGGCCGCGCGCTGCTCCCAGGACGGCCCGCTCAACACTCGCGGTGCCCCTCTGACCAGCACCACCGCCGCGAGCAACTCTCCGGGGCCGGCCCGGCCGAAGCGACCGGTGACCTCCACTCGCTGGCTGGGCAGCAGGAAGCGCCACTCGGCGCCCGAGACGAACAGCACCACCGGAGCCCGCAGCACCACCCTGCCCGCTCCCGTACCGACCGACTCGACCCTGGCGGGCACCACGAAGCTCTCCCGGAGGGAAGGCCCTCCCCTCCTGCCCGTCTCCCGCGGGTCGTCGGTCACCACCACCTCGGCCACCGCCAGGGCGTTTCCTCCCGCGAGCTCGGCGACCGGTCCCGTACCGACCGCGTGCACCCGGAAGGCCACCGATCCCGCCACCGCGGCCGCGCACCCAAGGACCGCGATCATCGCGTTTCGCCGGCCCGCCACTCCCGGTGGCCGGGTCAGGACGGCCATCGCCAGGGCACCTGCGGCCATGAGACCGGCCGTCACGGCACCGGTCACAGCCGAGCAGCCCAGCAGGACGAGGGCGGTGATCCATGAGGCCGCCGCCGGCAGCACCAGCTGAGCGGCATGTGCGCGCCTCCCCTTGCCGGAACCCTCCGGGCCTCCCTGCCCGCCCGAGCCTGCCGCACCTCGGGAATGACCGGGGTCGGCGGACCATCGGGGACCGCCGGAGCCGATGGACTCCTCCGGTCCGCACGCTCCCCCGAGACTCCGAAGAGCGGCGACATCGCGGCGAGGAGGGCCACCGGAGCCGGCTGCCGTGATGACCGTGACGAGCCGTGTCACGACCTCCCTCGCCGTCGGCGCGTCAGACACGGACCTTGTCGCGCATCTCGGCGTACTTACGGTCGCCTATCCCGCTCACGTCGCGAAGCTCCTCGACGGTGCGGAAACCACCGTGGGCGTCGCGATATTCGGCGATGCGCCGGGCGAGCACCTCACCAACGCCCGGTAACCGCTCAAGCTGCTCGGGGGTGGCCGTGTTGAGGTCGACGACGGCGGTGGCGGGATCCACGGGATTCACCGGGTTGGGCGCCGCCGCGACGACGGCCGCGCCGGAGGGTCCGACGACGATCTGTTCGCCGTCGACGAGCCTGCGCGCGAGGTTGAGGGATCCCGTGGCGGCCGCCCCACGGATGCCCCCGGCTGCCTTGACCGCGTCGGCGACCCGGGAACCGTCCGGCAACGTGAGCACTCCGGGACGCCGGACCTTACCCGTCACGTGAACGGTGAGTCCGGTGAGCGGCGCGGACTGCCGGCGTGGAGCGATGGCGGGCGCCGACAGCGGTGGCCCGGAGACCGGCACAGGTGGTGCCAGGGGCTCGGGCTCCGGTTGGGACCGCCAGGCGTACACGCCTCCCATGACGAGGGCGATCAGGGCGACAAGCAGCAGGAGACGCGGCCCGGGACGGCCGGGCACGAGCGCGGGGCTCTGGATGGCCACGACCTTGCGAAGCGCCTCGAAGGACGGGGGGATCGGTGCCGAACGCAAGCGCGAGGCGGGGCTGTCGTGGACGACATCCTCCATCCCGTCATGAACGCCGGGCCGCGCGTGCCGGCCCCGGCGCGGTATGCCGCCCGGACGGCGTGGCGAGAGCAGGGGGTCGGGGGCGGATGATTCGCACCCCGTCAGGATCCTCAGCCGCGACTCGGCTTGGAACCGCTCGATGTTCTGGCCTGTGGTCCGCACCCGCAGGACGTTACGGTGGCGGCGGCGAGCGAACTTTCACCGAATCTGGTTCTGTGGATAACCGGAAGATCGCGCGACAGAGGGGTGGACGCCGGTCATCTGATCGGCGTGTGGGACACCGAAGGCCCGGAGACCTACGAGCGCAGAGAGGTGCGAGCGCAGAGAGTCACGGGCGCGAGACATCCGCGGGTGTCCCGTGTGTCCCCGCTGTCGCTGTCACGAATTCGGAGACGTCGGCTCCGAATCGGAGACGTCAGGGCCCCGAAGACGTCAGAGGCTCACGAGAGGAGACGGTGATGCCCAGCATGCCGGGGCCGACATGGGCGCCGATGACCGAGCCGACCTCGACGACGACGACCTCGGTGAGTGCGGAAATACGTCCCTGCAGGCGTGCGGCCAGGGCTTCCGCGCGGGACCGTGCGCCGAGATGCTGGACGGCGATCTCCACCGGGCCCGTGCCCGCGGCCTCGACCGCGAGGTCTTCGAGGCGGGAGATGGCACGACTCGCCGTACGGACCTTCTCCAACGGGACGATCATCCCGCCGGATATGTGCAGGATCGGTTTGATCATCAGCGCCGAGCCGAGGAGGGTCTCCGCGGCGCCGATCCGGCCTCCCCTGCGGAGATGCTCCAGGGTGTCGACGTAGAAGAGGCTGCGGGCCGACTCCGCCCGGCGACGGGCGACGTCCGCCACCTCTGTCCGGGGCGCGCCCCGCGCGGCGGCGCTCGCGGCCGCGAGGACGGGGAATCCGAGACCCATGGCGATGGACCTGCTGTCGACGACGTCGACGGGAACGGGAGAGTCCTCGGCTCCCGCGCGGGCGGCCTCGACCGTACCGGACAACTCCGCCGACAGGTGGACGGAGACGATACCGCTCGCGCCCCGGGCCGCCGCTTCGCGGTAGACATCGGTGAAACGTCGTGGGGCGGGCCTGGAGGTCGTCACCCGGCCTCGTTCCCCCAGCACGTCCTCGCCGCCCGCGCCGTCGGTCCACGCCATGTCGTCGAACGACCTGCCGCCGACGACCACCTGGAGGGGCACCACGACGACTCCCAGGCGGGAGACCTCCTCCTGCGGGAGGTAGGCGGTGGAGTCCGTGATGACGGCGACCGGTGCGGGCATGTCCAGAGGCTACGTGGAGGAGATCACGCGAAGGAGACGGGGTCGATGCCCAGGAGGGACCCGGCGGGTGAGGGTTTCGAGTGCGGACCCGCCGGAGGAGGGAGGGCTCTACTGGACGGGGGTGCCGCCGCGCCAGACCCGGCGAGGCTTGAGGCCGAAGGACCAGGCGAAGGCGCCCTCGTGGTCGGCGTCCCACTGGACGATGTCGGCCAGGCGTCCGGGAGCGAGGACACCGCGGTCGGGAGCGCCGAGGACCGTGGCGCCACCGAGGGTGGCGGCTCGGAGGGCGTCGCCGACACTCATGCCGAAGGCCGCGACGGCGAGGCTGATGACCAGGGACATCGAGGTGATGCCGCAGTGGCCCGGATTGTGGTCACTGCCGAGAGCCACGGTGACCCCCTGGGCGAGCATCCGGCGGACCGGGGGCAGGCTGCCACGCTGGAGGGCGGTCCCGGGGCAGACCACGGCGGGGACACCGTAGCGGGCCAGGATCGCGATGTCCTCGTCGGTGGTGTGGTGGAGCAGGTCGGCGGAGGCGCAACCGAGTTCGGCGGCGAGCTGAACGGCGCCGCGTCGGCTGTAGGCGCCGGCGTGCACGCGCGGCAGCAGGCCGACGTTGCGCCCGGAGGCGAGGACCCAGCGGGCCTCCTCCGCGGTGAAGTGGCCCTCGTCGCAGTAGACGTCGACACCGTCGGCTCCCGCCGCGGCGGCGTCGGCGCACCAGGAACCCACCGCCTCGACGTAGTCGCGCTGGCGGCCGAAGTATTCGGGCGGGACGACGTGCGCGGCCATGAAGGTCACGTGGACCCGCGGCATCATCGGCTCTTTCTCCAGCTCGCGCAGGAGCCGCACGTCGGCCAGCTCACCGTCACGGGTGAGGTGATAGCCGGTCTTGGCCTCGATGGTGGTGGTGCCGCTGAGCAGCCATTCACGGAGTCGCTCACGGACGCCGTTGCAGAGCGTCCAGGGGTCGGTGCCTCGGGTGACCGTCACGGTGGAGCCGATGCCGCCGCCCGCCGCGGTGATCGCGGAGGGGGTGGAACCGCTGGAGCGCATCGCCATCTCGGCGTAGCGGTTTCCCGCGTAGACCGGGTGGGTGTGCGCGTCGATCAGACCGGGGGTGACCAGCGCGCCGCCCAGGTTCTCGACGTGGTCGACGTCGACGATGTCGTCGACGACACCGGGCACGCTCTGCGGAAGATCCGCGGCGCGACCGACCCAGGCGATCCGGTCGTTGTGGACGAGAATCGCCGCGTTGCTGAACACGTCGTTTCCGGTCCAGAGCCGGCCGATGTTGGTCAGGAGGCGGACCGTCATCGCATCACCGCCTTGTGTTCAGGGGAAGACACCTGGAGGAGGACCGCACCCGGACGGGGCGGGCCGCTCCGCGCGGCGCCGAGCACCGCACCCTTCGAGCCCGCTGTGAGTCCGGACGGCATCGGGGGTCTCCTGCTCTCATCCGCGTGTCTGTTGTGCGGCGACAGTATCGCCGGGATCATGATCGGGCGATTTCAGTTCAGTTACGTTATTTCACAAGTCGGCCCGCTGTACAGGCTAATTGGGAAGAACGCCGCCCCTCCGCGACCGCACCTCACCCGCCGGCTCGACGGTCACGCGTGGCGTCGAACAACTTTCCACAGCTCAGACTACTTCTTCATCGCTCGTAACAGTAGTCACCAGAGCAACTTGCGTCATAACATCTCGCTAGATTTGCCTTATGGTAGCAATCTAAACCTTGGGCGACCACTGCAACTTTTGAGGCTTTTGTACGTTTTCGCACTCTCACAGTGCAGCCACCGCAGGCCGTCGGGCGCAAGTTCTGCCATTGAAACGCGGTTCGCCACCACTCTAGATTGGAACTCGAAAGACTCAAACCGCGCCCTTCCGGCGACCCGCCCCACCTGCCCGCGGGCCTGCACCGCGGCGTGACGGCGATCCCACGGTCACCCGCGAGCTCCGACACCCTCGCCTCCAACGCTCCCGGTGGGCACGCCCCCCGCCCTCGATGGGCACACGCCCCAGGATGACGTCCGAGGACCTCTCGGGACCGCGCGATGTGATACAACGCACAGGCCGTCCAACCTGGTCGCTCTCCCTCGAAGATCTGACCACAAGCGGCCCACCAAACCCCCAAAAAAGGTCGTAAGCAGGACGTTCCATGTAGCCTTTCGTGCGAGTTGTCTTCAGGTCGTACGCATGGGAGTTGCCTTGTCCGTCCACGCGGACGCCGGTCGGCGTCGCATCGAAGAACTTTTCCAGGAGCACGAGGCACGCGTCTTCAAGCGCTGGCTTGAGATCGCCCGTTCGTCCATCGGGGACCATGCGGAGAGCGGAAAGCTCGCCGATCAGTTGCGCGAGCTCTCCCAGGCGCTGCGTCAGTCCTTCGGGGACTCCGGAGACCTCAGTGACCTGCGCGGCCTGCTCTCCGAACTCTCCCGGGACCGTGCCCGCCAGGGGTTCACCCCGACCGAGACCGCGACCCTGGTCTTCGGTCTGAAGGAGGCCCTCTACGAGGTCGTCGAGGATGACGGTTCCCCCGAGGCCATTCGTGGTTTCATCTGGTTCTCCCGGGTAATCGACGACCTCGGCCTCTTCACCATGGAGAGCTACGCGGCGGCCAGGGAGAAGATCATCATTGACCAGGCGGAGCAACTGCTGGAGCTGTCCACCCCGGTGGTCAAGCTCTGGGAGGGCATCGTCGCGGTGCCGCTGGTCGGCACGCTCGACTCCGCCAGGACCCAGGTCGTGATGGAGAAGCTGCTCCAGACGCTCGTCGACACCGGCTCCGAGCACGCGGTCATCGACATCACGGGGGTCCCCGCCGTCGACACCGAGGTCGCCCAGCACCTGCTCAAGACCGTGGTGGCGGCCCGGCTGATGGGTGCCGAGTGCGTGATCTCCGGTATCCGCCCGCAGATCGCCCACACCATCGTCACCCTGGGCATCGAGTTCGGTGACATCGTGACCAAGGCCACCCTCGCCGACGCGCTGGCCCACACGCTGCGGGCGAGCGGCGTCAAATTCGTCAAGGGCGGGGCGTCCCGCATCGCCGTGCGGACGGTGGAGGGCTGATGGATCGCGTTCCCATCCTCAAACTCGGCGACATCCTGATCGTCTCCATCCAGATCGACCTGCAGGACATGAGCGTGCTCGCCCTGCAGGAGGACCTGTCGGAGAAGGTCGTCGAGACCGGAGCACGAGGGGTGATCATCGACATCACCGCCGTGGAGATCGTCGACTCCTTCATCGGCCGGATGCTCGCCACCATCGCGGCGATCTCCCGCATGCTCGACGCCGAGACGATCGTCGTCGGCATGCGACCGGCGGTGGCGATCACCCTCGTCGAGCTCGGCCTCTCCCTCGGCGGCGTACGCACGGCGCTCAACCTCGAGAAGGGCGTCGCCCTGCTGAACCAGATCGAAGAATCCCAGCACTTCGAGGCCTCCCGGTGACGACCGCGAAGGAACTGCCCATCAACGTCAACGGCGATGTCGTGCTGGTCCGCCAGCACGTCAGGACCGTCGCGGTGGACGTGGGCCTCTCCCTGGTCGACCAGACCAAGGTGGTGACCGCGGCCAGTGAGCTGGCCCGCAACGCCCTGGTCTACGCGGGAGGCGGGCAGGTACGGGTCGAGGTCGTCCACAAGGGCATGCGGCGGGGCCTGCGGATGGTCTTCAGCGACAACGGCCCCGGCATCTCGGACATCGAGCAGGCACTGACCGACGGGTGGACCACCGGCGGAGGCCTGGGGCTCGGCCTCAGTGGTTCGCGTCGCCTGGTCGACGAGTTCGACCTCGAATCGACTCCCGGTGAGGGAACGTTGATCACGGTGACGAAATGGGCGCGCTGATCCACTCACAGCGTGACAACTGGGTAAGGGCCGAGGACGCCAGCGCGATCGGCGCCCTCCGCCGCACCGCCGTGACACTCGCCGAGGCGCGGGGATTCAGCGAGGAGGACAGCGGACGGGTCGCCGTCGCGGTGAGCGAGGCCGCCTCGAACCTGGTCAAGCACGCGACCAACGGGGTCATGCTGATTCGCCCCCATCTGGAACTGGACTCGGCGGTGGAGGTCCTCGCGATCGACCAGGGGCCGGGAATGCGGGACGTCTCCCGCGCCCTGCGCGACGGCTACTCCACCACCGGCACCCTCGGCATCGGCCTGGGGGGCATCGCCAGGATGGCGAGTGGATACGAGGTTCACTCCATGCCCGGCCGGGGCACCGTGCTCGGTATGTACTTCGTCGCGCAGGGCGCCCCGCGGCCCCGGTGCCGGGTGAGCGGCCTCACCCGCCCGATCGGCGACGAGACCGTCTGCGGCGACGCGTTCGTGATCACCGATGAGGGCGCCGTGACGACCGTGATGCTCTGTGACGGCCTCGGCCACGGCCCCGCGGCCGCCCATGCCTCCCAGGAGGCGGCACGGCTGTTCCTGCGGCACGCCGACCTCGCTCCGGTCACCGCCCTGGAGCGCATCCACACCGGTCTCGGCCACACCAGGGGCGGCGCGGTCGCCGTGGCCCGCGTCGACGGCACCGCCGGCACGGTGAGCTTCGCCGGCCTCGGCAACGTCTCCGCGTGGATCGCCCACAACGACGGCCGTCAGGGGATGATCTCGGTTCCCGGCATCGCCGGTCACAAGGCCAGGACACTGCGCCAGTACGAGTACGCCCTGCCACCGCACAGCGTCGTCCTGCTCCACTCCGACGGTCTGTCCGAGCGGTGGAACATCACCTCCTATCCGGGTCTTGTCACACGCCTTCCCTCCGTCGTCGCCGGCACGCTGCTGCGTGAGGCCGGGACCCGCAGGGACGACGCCTGCGTGGTCGCCGTCAGGCCGGGCACATGACCGGGGACGAGCTGATCCAGATCCATGTCCGGGACGACCAGGATGTCTTCGCCATGCGCAAGCTGGGCCGTGAGGTGGCGGAGAACGTCGGGATGGAGACCCAGGACCAGATCCGGGTGGCCACCGCGCTGAGCGAGATCGGCAGAGAACTCGTGGAGGCGGGGAGCGACACCTTCGTCGCCTTCCGGCTGGAGCGGGACGCCCTGCGCATCGCGATCGACTTCTCGAAGGCCGACTTCCGTCCTTCCGACGGCATGACCCTGGCGGGGCGTCTCGTCGACCGCATCGAGCTCGATTCCGCCGAGGGAAGAATAAGTATGGTCAAACGGCTCCCGCAGGGCCGCAAGCCGAGATTCTCAGCGGAGGAGATCCGCGCCAAGCTCGCCGCGGTCGCGCCCACGACGGCCCTCGACGAGCTGCGCAGGCAGAACCGCGAGCTCGCCGAGACCCTGGAGGAGGTCCTGCAGCTCAACACCGAACTGCAGGAGACCAACCAGGGAGTGCTCGCGCTCTACAACCAGCTGTCGGAGGAGTTGGAGGAGACCAACCGCGGCGTCGTGGCGCTCTACGCGGAGCTGGACGAGAAGTCCGCGCAGCTCCGGGCGGCGAGCGACGCGAAGAACAGGTTCTGGGCCACCGTCAGCCACGAGCTGCGCACCCCCCTCAACTCGATCATCGGCCTGGTCCGCCTCCTGGTGGGCCCCGGCGGGGACCCCCTCGCCGACGAGCAGCTCCACCAGATCAACCTCATCGGTTCCTCCGCGGAGACGCTCCTGTCGCTGGTGAGCGAGTTGCTCGACATGGCGAAGGCCGAGGCGGGCAGGCTCGACCCTCAGCCCTCCATGGTCGATCTGACGGCCCTGGCCGAACGACTGCGCATGACGTTGCGCCCCACCACCGGCCACGACGGGGTGCGGCTCACCGTGGAGGTCTCGCAGGCACCGGTGGAGATGCTGGTGGACGAGGTGATGCTCACCCGGATCCTGCGCAACCTGCTCACCAACGGACTGAAGTTCACCGAGCAGGGTGAGGTCAAGCTGGAGGCGAGGCTGGACGAGACCACCCAGGATCTGGTCTTCACCGTGACCGACACGGGAATAGGCGTGCCCGAGGAGTATCTGGAGCGCGTCTTCGAGGAGTTCTTCCAGGTTCCCGGACCGATCCAGGTGCGGAGCAAAGGGACCGGGCTCGGCCTGCCGTACGCGCGTCGGCTGGCCGAGGCAATGGGCGGCGGGCTGCACCTGACCAGCGTCGCGGGCTCCGGCACCACGGCCACCCTGAGGCTGCCCTACCGGCACGACGGGGCCCCCGTGGTCGACCGGTTGCTCGTCGTGGACGACGACGAGGAGTTCCGCGCCGTCGTGCGCCGGATGCTTACCGGATTCGCCGCCCACATCGACGAGGCCTCCGACGGCCTGAGAGCCCTGGAGATGATGGAGGAGAATCCACCCGACGTCGCCCTGGTGGACCTGCTGATGCCCCGGCTCGACGGCACCGCGCTGATGCTGCGGATGTCCGACGACGAGCGGCTGCGCAAGGTGCCGGTGATCGTCGTGACCGTCGCCACGGCGCGCCAGGTCCCCGAGAGGGCGCACATGATGGTCCCCAAGCACGGCCTCCGCCGCGACACCCTGCTGGAGGCGATCGAGAGCGCCCTGGGACACGTCGATGACTAGGAAAACCGCGAGGAAGGAGGCGACCGTACTGGTCGTGGACGACACCCCGACCAAGCTGTACATCCTGTCGAGCTGGTTGCGGCGCTCGGGTCACCAGGTCGTGCAGGCCACCGGCGGCATGGAGGCACTCGCCAAGGTGCGGGAGCTCCTCCCCGACCTCGTCGTCCTGGACGTACGGCTGCCCGACATCAGCGGCTACGAGGTCTGCGAGCAGATCAAGGCGGATCCGGCGACGTCCTCCATCCCGGTCATCCAGATCTCCGGGGCCGCGATCGCCCCCGCCGACCGGGCACAGGGGCTCGAACGCGGGGCGGACGCCTACCTGGCGGAGCCGGTAGAGCCGGACGAGTTCGCCGCGACGGTCGAGGCCACGCTGCGCTACTACCGTGCCCGGCAGCGGGCCGAGCTGATGGCCGGACGACTCGCCGCCCTCACCGAGGTCACGCTCTCCATGAACTCCGCCGAGACGTTCGACGAGCTCCTCGCCACGGCCGTCGAGGGAACCTCACGGATCCTGGGACGGCACGCGGGCGCGCTCGCCCTGCCCCCCGACGGCCGGACCCGCAGGTTCGCCGCGACTCCTTCGGAGAACGTCGCCCAGGCCAAGGTCGCGGCGCCGGACACGCTGCCCAGGCTGAGCGCGATGTCCCTGGGTGCCGCCGCAGGCACCCAGGTCCTCACGGTGCCGGCCGCCGAGTGGATGAAGTTGATGCCCGACGCGACGCTCGACGGTGCCGTCTCGGCGGTGATCTGCCGCACCAAGCTGGGCAGGCCCCCCGTCTATCTCGGGGTGGTGGAGACGCCGCCGCTCGACCCCGACGAGTCCAACGTGCTGCGCCAGCTCGGCCAGGCCCTCGCCCTCGCCGTGGACGCGCTGCGGGCGTACGCCGAGGAGCACGCGATCGCCCTCACCCTGCAGCGCAGCCTGCTGCCGGCGCGGATCCCCGAGATCCCCGGAATCGCGATCAGCTGGCGGTACCAGCCCGCGGTCGACAACGTCGAGGTCGGCGGCGACTTCTACGAGGTCCTGCGGATGGACCACCGGGTGCTCATCGCCATCGGCGACGTCCAGGGGCACTCGCTGCTCGCCGCCACCGTCATGGCGGAGTTGCGCCACGCGCTGCGTGCCTCCGTCATCGGCGCCCAGGACCTCGGCGCGTCGATGGCGCTGCTCAACAACGTGCTGCGGCGCTACCACCCCGGCATGACCGCCACCGTCGCCCTGTTCCTGATCGATCCGGTGACCGGGGAGATGGAGATCTCGAACGCGGGGCACATCCCGCCTCTCGTCATCGCCGACGGCCACGCCCGCTACCACGCTCTGGGCAACCTCCTGCTTGGGGTGGCCGAGGAGACCTACCGGGTCGACCGGGTGAACATCCCCGAGGGAGCCTCGGTGCTGCTGTTCACCGACGGGCTCATCGAGGATCGCGACAAGCTGCTCGACGAGAGCCTGGAGATCGTACGGCACCTGGCGGAGAGCCTGGAGGGAGACCAGGAGGCCTTCTGCGACCGGCTGATCGAGCGGTTCGGCGCCAGGGAGGACGACGTGGCGCTGGTGATGTTCCGGCGCGAGAAGCGCTGAACGACGTCCGGGAGGCGGCGGACGCGTCCGGATGCGCTGGATGCGCCGTACCGCCACAAGAGGACGGTACGGCGCACCGGCGGGTCAGACTGCGGTCTCGACCGGTTTGGCGGTCTTCTCCAGCTCGGCGAAGAGGCCGGGCAGGACCCTGGCGTGCAGCACCGTGCCGTCTCCGGTGTGCTCGACGCCGAGGACCTCGCCCTCCTTGTGCGCCCTGGAGATCAGGTCACCGCGCTCGTACGGCACGAGAAGCCTGACCTCCTGGTCGAAGCGGGGCAGCTCCCGCTCGATCACGGCCCTCAGCTCGTCGAGTCCGGCGCCGGTGCGGGCCGAGACCACGACGGTGTGCTTCTCCTTCGCGGTCAGCTGGGCCAGCACCACCGGGTCGGCGGCGTCGGCCTTGTTCACGACCACGATCTCGGGGATGTCGCGGGCGCCCTCGATGTCGCCGATCACCTCGCGTACCGCGGCGAGCTGCGACTCGGGGTCGGGGTGCGAGCCGTCGACCACGTGCAGGATCAGGTCGGCGTCGCCGACCTCCTCCAGCGTGGAGCGGAACGCCTCGACGAGCTGGTGTGGCAGGTGCCGGACGAATCCGACGGTGTCGGCGAGCGTGAACAGGCGGCCGTCGGGCGTGTGCGCCTTACGGACCGTCGGATCGAGCGTGGCGAACAGGGCGTCCTCGACCAGCACCCCCGCGCCGGTCAGCCGGTTCAGCAGCGAGGACTTGCCCGCGTTGGTGTATCCGGCGATGGCCACGGCGGGAACCTCGCGCTGCAGGCGCCGCGAGCGCTTGGTCACGCGGGCGGTGGTCATCTCGCCGATCTGGCGGCGCAGCTTGGCCATCCGCTCGCGGATCCGGCGGCGGTCCAGCTCGATCTTGGTCTCACCGGGTCCGCGGCCTCCCATGCCGACGCCGCCCGCGGCGCGACCGCCGACCTGGCGTGACAGGTTTCCACCCCAGCCTCGCAGGCGCGGCAGCAGGTAGTTGAGCTGCGCGAGCTCGACCTGCGCCTTGCCCTCGCGGCTCTTGGCGTGCTGGGCGAAGATGTCGAGGATCAACATGGTCCGGTCGATGACCTTGACCTTGACGATCTCCTCAAGCTGGCGGAGCTGGCCGGGGCTCAGCTCTCCGTCGCAGACCACGGTGTCGGCACCGGTGGCGGAGACGATGTCGGCGAGCTCCTGCGCCTTGCCGGAGCCGATGTAGGTCGCGGTGTCGGGCTTCTGCCTGCGCTGGATCAGACCTTCCAGGACCTCCGAGCCCGCGGTCTCGGCGAGGAGCTTCAGCTCAAGGAGGGAGTTTTCCGCGTCGGTCGACGTACCGGAGGTCCAGACACCGACGAGGACGACCCGCTCAAGCCGCAGCTGGCGGTATTCGACCTCGGTGACGTCTTCCAGCTCAGTGGAGAGGCCCGCCACCCGGCGGAGTGCCTGGCGTTCGGCCAGGTCCATCTCGCCGTTGTCGAGCAGGTCGTCGAATCGGTCGATGTCCAGCGGCTCACGAGTGTCTATGTCGTCGCTCCATTCAGATGGTTGGTGCGTATGCGTTCTTCTCACAGGAGAGAACGCCCCGACACCCCGGGTCTCTTCCCCTTGATGGTGCCACGGGAACCTCCGGTCATCACCTGGTTATCACCGCCTCGTCCCGGCGCGCCGTGAACGCTCCTCGGTCGGGGCCCCGGGAACGGCTCGAAGGCGCGGCCTCAGGGAAGCCGGACCGAGGCGTCGCCCGAGCCGGTCCGCAGCGTGACCTTGCGGGGTGAGGAGGGGTCCCTGACCACCTCCACGGTCTCCTGACCCGAACCGGTGTCGGTGGTGACGTCGTAGCCGCCCTTGGGAAGGTAGGCGACGACGTCGCCGGAGCCGGTCTCGATCCGCACCTCCTCGGGCGCGGCGGAGAACCTCGCCTCGACGTCGCCGGAGCCGGTGTCGGCGACGAACCGCTTGGAGGTCAGGGCGCCGGCCTCGATCTCGCCGGAGCCGCTCGTGGCCTCGACCTCCCCGGTGAGCCCGCGCATCGTGATGGTGCCCGAGCCGGTGTCGAGTTTGGCCGTGAGGCCCCGCGGGATCTCGACCTTGTAGTCGACCGAGCAGTTCCCGCGGCATTCGTAGCGCAGGGTGAGCGTGCCGCCGTCCACCGGGTGCCGGAGGGTGGGCTTGTCGCCACGCCAGTGGATGGTCTCGGTCACCCGGACGGCCTCCCGGTCCGACTCGGCGACCACGATGTCCCCGGAGCCGGTGGCGACGTCCAGGGCCTTCAGCTCGCCGGTGACGTCGTAGGAGACGACCTCCTGCTGCCGGTCGCGGAAGTCGAGTGCGCCGCACCCCGAGAGCACGAACACCGACCCCAGGATCGCCCCTGCGACGACCATGTTCCTCTTCATGTGCTCAGTCCTCGACCTTCCGGGAAACCTTCGCTTCCCAACCGACGTGCGACGGGTTCGTCCTCTCCCTCTGCCGACCTGCCGAGGGCGCTCACCCAACTCTGACCGAGCCCGCCTCCCAGATCATCGGGGAACGCCCGGATCGGCCCCTGAGGGGGACCCTGCCTTTGACCGGTGACCGGCCCTGAAGTAGCGTCGATTCCACAATTCAGAATTACTTTTCCACCATATGGAAATCCGCGAGGAAAAGAGGACCCATGGACGGCGTTGAGATCGGCGGCCCCCTCCAGGACCGCTTCGAGGAGATCCTCACGCCGGAGGCACTGGCCTTCCTGGCCACCCTCCAGCGCGAGTTCGACGGCCGGCGTCTGGAGCTGCTGGAGGCCCGCCAGACCCGCCAGGCGGAGCTGTCGGCGGGAGGCACCCTCGACTTCCTGCCCGAGACCCGGCACGTGCGTGAGTCCGAGTGGCACGTCGCCCCGCCCGCCCCCGGCCTGGTGGACCGCCGCGTGGAGATCACCGGCCCCGTCGACCGGAAGATGACGATCAACGCGCTGAACTCCGGCGCCAAGGTGTGGCTCGCGGACTTCGAGGACGCCAACGCTCCCACCTGGGAGAACACCATCAACGGACAGCTCAACCTGCGCGACGCGCTCGATCGGACCCTGGACTTCTCCGCCGGGGAGAAGAGCTACGCCCTCAAACCGGACACCGAGCTCGCCACCATCGTGGTCCGGCCCCGCGGATGGCACCTGAACGAGAAGCACCTCACCTGTGACGGCAGGCCGTTCTCCGCCTCCCTCGTCGACTTCGGCCTCTACCTCTTCCACTCGGCGCAGCGGCAGATGGCCAAGGGCAGGGGCCCGTACTTCTACCTGCCGAAGATCGAGTCACACCTGGAGGCCCGCCTCTGGAACGACGTCTTCGTCAGGGCCCAGGAGCTGCTCGGCATCCCCCACGGCACGATCCGGGCGACGGTGCTCATCGAGACCTACCCCGCCGCGTTCGAGATGGACGAGATCCTCTACGAGCTCCGCGACCACTCCGCGGGGCTCAACGCCGGCCGCTGGGACTACCTCTTCAGCGTGATCAAGAAGTTCCGCACCCGGGGCCGCGAGTTCCTGCTGCCCGAGCGCAACGCCGTGACGATGACCGCTCCGTTCATGCGGGCCTACACCGAGTTGCTGGTCCGCACCTGCCACCGGCGCGGGGCCCACGCCATCGGCGGGATGGCCGCGTTCATCCCCTCCCGCCGCGACCCCGAGGTCAACAAGGTCGCCCTGGAGAAGGTCACCGCCGACAAGACCCGCGAGTCCGGCGACGGTTTCGACGGCTCGTGGGTGGCGCACCCCGACCTCGTGCCGATCTGCCGCGACGTCTTCGACGCCGTCCTGGAGGACCGGCCGAACCAGCTCCACCGCCTGCGCGAGGACGTCTCCGTCTCCGCCGCCGACCTGCTGGCGGTCTCCAAGACCCCCGGCGACATCACCGAGGCGGGGCTGCGCAACAACGTGGACGTGGCGCTGCGCTACCTGGCCGCCTGGATGGGCGGGCTGGGCGCGGTGGCGATCCACAACCTGATGGAGGACGCGGCGACCGCCGAGATCTCCCGTTCCCAGATCTGGCAGTGGATCCACAACGGCATCGAGCTCGCCGACACCGGTGCCGTGGTGACCAGGGAGCTGGTCGAGAGGATCATCGACGAGGAACTCGCCAAGATCAAGGCGGAGCCCGGCTACGACGAGGCCCGCTACGGTCAGGCCACCGCCCTGTTCAAGGAGGTCGCCCTCGACGACGACTTCGCGGAGTTCCTTACCCTCCCGGCCTATGCGCGTATGCCGTGACATGACCAGCCCGACAGTGCGAAATCCTCATCCCCCGGCGGGGATTCCTCACTCCGGGCGGTCCCCGCGGGCGGATGCGGACGCCGGGCTCAGTGGATACTTTGCGTGCATGAGCGATGACAGGAACGGCGAAGGAGCCGACCAGGGCGAGTACGCGGCACTGCTCGACGCCGTCAAACGCGAGATCATCGGCAGCAGGGGACGGGTGGCGCTGCTCACCACCGACACCGAGCTGATCCGGCAGTACTGGCGGATCGGCCGCCACATCCTCGATCGGCAGCCGGACGACGACTGGGGCAGAAGGGCGGTGCCCCGGCTCTCGACCGACCTGCGCGGCGCGTTCCCCGAGGCGATGGGGTACTCGCGGACCAACCTCCTCTACATGAGGGCCTTCGCGGCCGCCTGGCCGGACTCCATCCCGAGGACGACCCGGCCGATCCCCTGGGGCCATCACATCGTCCTGCTCGACATGCTCGACAACAGGGCGACCAGGGAGTTCTACGCGCGCAAGACCGCGGACGAGGGGTGGGCGAGGGGCGTCCTGATCACGATGATCAAAGGAAGGCTCCACCTGCGCGTCCGGCACTCCCCGCCGGGCCCCGTCCGCACGCCGCCCTCCCCCGAGCGCCGTACCCCGCAGCGGGCGCCCGGAGAGCCCTGCTTCTCCGGCCTCGTGGACGACGGCCCCAGACACGGCAGGAACGCCGGCGCCGCCGCGCTGAGTGAGAATTCGAGACGAGGATGACAAGAACGGCGTCCTCGATCGGCCGATGGAGGCCGGCGGGCACCGGCGACAGCGCCGGGACGCCGGGCACGCCGGAGGAGGAGCGATGTCGACGAAGACCCTGGACGAGCCGGCCCGCAGGTTCGAGGAACTCCTCGGACCCGGGTCGGTCATCACCGATCCCGTGCGGCTGCGCACCTACGAGTGCGACGGGCTGACCCACCACCGGGTCACCCCCGGAGTCGTGGTGCTGCCGGAGAGCACCGAGCAGGTCGCGGCCGTGGTGAGGATCTGCAACGAGTACGACCTGCCGTTCGTGGCCAGGGGCGCCGGGACCGGACTGTCGGGCGGTGCCCTGCCACGGTCCGACGGGGTGCTGGTCGTGACCTCGAAGATGCGGCGGATCCTCTCCGTCGACCTGCCGAACCGGAGGGCGACCGTGGAGCCGGGGGTCACCAACCTGGCGATCACCGAGGCCGTCCGCGACCTGGGCCACTACTACGCACCCGACCCCTCCAGCCAGCAGGTCTGCACGATCGGCGGCAACGTGGCCGAGAACTCCGGCGGCGCCCACTGCCTGAAGTACGGCTTCACCGTCAACCACGTGGTCGGCCTGGAGATCGTCACCCCCGACGGTGACATCGTCGAGCTGTCGGACACCGATCCCGGATACGACCTGCTGGGCGCGTTCATCGGCTCCGAGGGCACCCTCGGTATCGCGACCAAGATCGTCGTACGGCTGAGCAGGCTGCCGGAGGCCGTGACGACGCTGCTCGCGGCGTTCGAGGACATCGAGCGGGGCGGGCAGGCGGTGTCGGCGATCATCGGCGGAGGCATCGTGCCCGCCGCGATCGAGATGATGGACGCCCTCGCCGTCGAGGCGGCCGAGGCGGCCGTGGCGTGCGCCTACCCGGAGGGCGCGGGGGCGGTGCTCATCGTGGAGCTGGACGGCCCCGCGGAGGAGGTCGCGCACCAGTTCGGCGAGGTGACGCGACTCTGCCGGGAGAGCGGCGCGTTCGAGATACGGGTCGCCGACGACCCGGCGGAGCGGGCCGCGATCTGGCGGGGCCGCAAGTCGGCGTTCGCCGCGGTGGGCCGGATCAGCCCCGCCTACATCGTCCAGGACGGTGTCGTCCCCCGCACCGCGCTGGGCGGGGTGCTGGCGAGCATCGACGCCCTCTCCCGCGAGTACGACATCAGGGTGGCGAACGTCTTCCACGCCGGTGACGGCAACCTGCACCCGCTGGTGCTGTTCGACGACGCCGAGCCGGGTGCGGAGGAGAGGGCGGAGATCGTGTCGGGGAGAATTCTCGACCTGTGCATCGAGCACGGCGGTTCCATCACCGGCGAACACGGCGTCGGCGTGGACAAGTCCCGATATATGCCGAAAATGTTCTCTGACGACGATCTCAACACCATGCAGCTGGTGCGCTGCGCCTTCGACCCCCGCGGCCTGTCGAACCCGGGAAAGATCTTCCCGACCCCCCGGCTGTGCGGCGAGGTCCCCGGGGTCCGCAAGGGCGCGCACCCGCTGGTCGAGTCGGGACAGGCGGAGCACTTCTGATGGGAGCACCGCTGGAGGCACCCTTGAAGGCACAAAAAGCACAGGAAGCGCAGCAGGCGCTGCGCGCGACGGGCGTGACGATCCGGGAGGCGACCTCCAACGACGCGGTGGGCGGGGTCTCGCCCCGCTGGGTGGCCCTGCCGGAGAACACCGGGGAGGTCGCCGCGCTGATGCGCGTCTCGGCCGCCCACGACCTGGCCGTGGTCCCGGTGGGAGACGGCACCAAGCTCGGCTGGGGCAATCCCCCCGAACGGTGCGACCTGCTGATCGACACCTGCTGCCTGCTCCTCGGGGACGGATCCGCGGTCGAGCACTCCTCGGGCGATCTCGTGACGCGGGTCGGCGCGGGACTCCCCCTCGGCGTCCTCAACGCCACGCTCTCGCGGTCGCGGCAGGAACTCGTCCTGGACACGCCCCTGGGTGCCGGCACGGTCGGCGGCACGCTCGCCACCGCGGTCGCCGGTCCCCGCAGGTTCCGCTACGGCACCGCCCGCGACCTGCTGATCGGCATCACGGTCGTGCTGGCCGACGGCACGATCGCCACCTCGGGCGGCAACGTCGTCAAGAACGTCGCGGGCTATGACCTGGGCAAGCTCTTCACCGGCTCCTACGGCACGCTCGGCGTCATCACCGAGGCCACCTTCCGCCTCCACCCGATCCCCGCCGACCGCCGGTGGGTCACCGTGGACCTGCCCGCCGGCGGACCGGGTTCCGCCGGTTCCCCCGCGAGGGACGGACTGGACGCGCTGGACGCACTGGTCGCCGAGCTCGCGGCCTCGCAGGCCGAGCCGAGCGCCGTCGAACTGGAGTGGCCGGACATCACCGGCGAGGCCACCGTCTGCGCGCTCGTCGAGGGAGTGGCGGCCGATGTCCGCGCGGAGGCCGTGCGCACCTCGATGGACGAGTACGGGAGCGCGCGGATCACCGCCGAGGCGCCCGCCTGGTGGTCGGTGCCGCCCGGCGAGGAGGTGCTGCTGGAAATGCGGGTCCCGCCCGCCGCGGCCTGCCCGGCGCTGCGCGCGGTCGCCGCACGCGGGCTGCCCGCTCGGGTGCGCGGGTCGGTGGCCTCAGCGGTTCTGCTGGCCGCCCTGCCGGGGGACGTCGGCGAGGCGGAGTTCTCCGGGTTCGTGACGGGCGTACGCGACGACCTGCGGCGGCTCGGTGGCGCGCTCACGGTGCTCGCCGTGCCACCCGCTCTCGCCCGCGGGATCGATCGCTGGGGTCCCTCCGGCGCCCTGCCTCTGATGCGGCGGGTCAAGGAACGGTTCGACCCCGGCCGGAGGATGTCCCCCGGCCGGTTCGCGGGAGGGATCTGACATGGACCCTGAGCTGATCAACGACTGCGTGCACTGCGGGTTCTGCCTGCCCTCGTGCCCGACGTACGTCCTGTGGGGCGAGGAGATGGACTCCCCGCGCGGCCGGATCCACCTGATGAAACAGCACGTCGAGGGCACACCGCTCACGCCCGAGATGGCCGGGCACTTCGACGCGTGCCTGGGGTGCATGGCGTGCGTGCCCGCCTGCCCGTCCGGGGTGAGGTACGACCGGCTGATCGAGCAGACCCGGGCCGAGGTGGAGCGGGTGCACGTGAGAGAGCCCGACGACAGGGCGCTGCGGGCGCTGGTCTTCCAGCTGTTCCCCTATCCCCGGCGGCTGCGGGCGATGCGGCTGCCGCTGCGGCTCAGCGCCGGGCTGCGCCGCGCGGTCGCGCCGAGGCTGGAGCGGATCAACCCGTCCCTGGCGGCGATGGCCGACCTCGCTCCCCCGGCCGCCGACCGGACGCGGCTGCCGCGAAGGATCGCGGCGCGGGGCCCGCACCGGGCCACGGTCGGCATGCTCACCGGCTGCGTGCAGGGGGAGTTCTTCCCCCAGGTCAACGAGGCCACGGCCCGGGTGCTCGCGATGGAGGGCTGCGACGTGGTGATCCCGCCCTCGCAGGGCTGCTGCGGGGCGCTGTCGCTGCACTCCGGCCAGGAGAGGCAGGCCCTGCGGTTCGCGAAGCGGACGATCGCCACCTTCGAGCGGGCGGGCGTCGACACGATCGTCGTCAACGCCGCCGGATGCGGATCGACGATGAAGGACTACGCGGAGATCCTCGAGGGCGAGGGCGGCGAGTGGGTCGAAAGGGCCCGGGCGATCAGGACCGTCGACCTGGCGGAGTATCTCGTCGCGCTCGGCCCGGCGGCCGAGCGCCATCCGCTGCCGCTCACCGTGGCCTACCACGACGCCTGTCACCTCGCCCACGCCCAGGGGGTACGGTCCCAGCCCCGCGAGCTCCTGGGCGGCGTGCCCGGCCTGAAGCTGAAGGAGATCGCCGAGTCGGCGATCTGCTGCGGCTCGGCGGGAACCTACAACCTGTTCCAGCCCGAGACCGCGAAGGACCTCGGTGACCGCAAGGCGGAACGGGTGCTCGCCACCGGCGCCGACCTGCTGGTCTCGGCCAACCCCGGCTGCACCATGCAGATCGCCTCGGCGATCCGCCGCCGGGGCGCCGAACCCGTCCCCGTGGCGCACACCGCGCAGGTCCTCGACGCCTCGCTGCGCGGACTCGCGAGGGTGCCGTGAGGGCAAGCGGGGATCTCGTGAGCGGCCCGTCCCGCCGGTACGGGACGCGCCAAGGTCGGGGGCCGTCCCGTGGAGATGGCACATGAGCGCGGTGCAGTCGGTCGACCGGGCGCTGGACGTGCTGGAGGCGCTGGCCGAGCGGGGCGGGGAGGCCGGCCTCTCGGAGATCGCGGCGAGGACCGGCCTGCCGTACGGGACGATCCACCGGCTGCTGCGCACGCTGCTCGCCCGGGGCTACGTGCGCCAGGAGTCCGACCGCCGCTACGCCCTGGGGGGCGCTCTGGTGCGGCTCGGCGGGGTGGCCGAGCGCATGGTGGGCGTGTGGGCGCAACCGTATCTGACGAGGCTCGTCGAGCTGTCGGGTGAGACGGCCAACCTGGCGGTGCTCGAAGGGGACTTCGTGGTCTACGTCGCCCAGGTGCCCTCGCCGAGGCGGCTGCGGATGTTCGCGGAGGTCGGCAGGCGGGTGCTGCCGCACAGCACCGCCGTGGGGAAGGTCCTGATGGCCGACAGGGCGGACAGCGAGGTGGCGTCGCTGGTCGAGCGGACCGGCATGCCCCGCAGGACCGCCAACACGATCACCGACCTGCCCGGGATGCTCGCCGAGCTGGAGCGGGTGCGAGAACACGGGTACGCGATGGACCTGGGCGAGGAGGAGCTGGGCGTGCACTGCCTGGCGGTGGGCGTACGGGACGGGGCGCGGACGATCGCCGCGCTGTCGGTGTCCGGGCCGGCCGAGCGCATCGCCGCGCTCGACCGGCGGGACCTCGCCGAGGGCATGCGCAGGATCGCGCACGACTTCGGCGCCGAACTGGGCCCGATCACGCCCGGCGGAGCCGAGCGCGTCTCGTGAGCCGATCGCCGCCCTGGTAGGGGGCGGCGTGGGGCGGCCGCGGGATCACCGAAGACGGCCGCCGCTCCGCTCGCCCGGCGAGGGCGAGGGAGCGTGAGACGACCGCGGGATCACCGGGGGCCGGACGGGGGTCCCGGGGCCGGACGGAGGTTGCCGGAGGTTGGGTGCCGGGGTCATCGTCCGGGAGGGGTGATGTTGAGGTTGCTGCCCTGCGGCACCGGGACCACGCTCACCTGCCCCTTCTGGATGGCCTGCCACAGCACGGCCCCCTCAGGACCGAGGACCTTGACCAGGTCCTTGATCGATTCGATCTCGGTGCGGACCTTGGCGTTGCGCTGGGTCTGCGCGATGTTCTCCGCCTTCGCCGCCTGCTCAGCGGCCAGGGCGGAGACCAGGGCCTCCGGCGGCTCGGGCTTCTGGATGGTCAGGACGATGTCACCGCACTGCCCGCTGCCCACGTAGTTCTGGTTGCAGAAGTAGTCGCCCCCGGACGTCTCCTTGATGAACTCCCTGGCGAGCTGGCCGACCCGCGCCTCCCACGCCTGCTTCACCTTCGGGTCGTTGAACAGCCCTCGCCACTCGAACTCCTGCGAGGCGGCGTCCAGCGCGCGGTCCAGCGGCACGCGCATGTAGATGTTGAGCATCCGCCGCCAGCCGCCGGACGACTCGCCCCCCTCGTAGTAGGCGCGGAACTTCAGACCGATCTTCTCGTGGAACTGCTGGAGCGTTTTGCAGTCGGTGTTCAGCGTGAACGTCGCCACCCCGGAAACCGTCATCTCCACGTTGTCCTTGGAGACCACCGACAGCGGCTTGGCCTCGGCGTCGTCCGCCCCGGAGAAGTCGAAGGTCCGCTGGCCGAACGGATAGGAGTATCCCTTGTCGCCGGGGCCGAGAAGCGTGGCGCCGCTGGAGGGATTGATGCACTTCTCGAACTTGATGGCCTCCAGGACACCGCCCGCGTAGTGCAGGACCACCTCGTCGGGCTGGGTGCTCACCCGCGAGCACGCGCTGAGCGCGAACCCGGAGACCACCAGCAGGACCACCGCGAGGAGAAACCCCTTCAACAGCAGCCGCCTGCCGCCACCGGCCTTCTGAGCGCTCATCGTCTCTCCCTTTCGCACCCGTTTCGTGAAGGCGGATCCTAGTGGCGGCCGATCACGGGTAGCGGGGCGGGCCGTTACCGACGCTCAAAGGAGATATATCAACTTATGGAACCCGATAGTGGTGAGAGATGAGAGCCCGGATCAGCTGTGCAGGCGGTGGACGGGTGATCCGTCGGCCGCGCAGCGGACCTCGACCTTGACCTCGTCCTCCTCGGACTCGAACTCGACGCGGGCCCGGTCGGCGGGTCCGCGCTCCACGTCGTCGGCCTGGAAGCCCTGGGCCGGACTCCACGACCGCAGGGTGACGAGGCCGCCCTCGCACCGGGCGATCACTCTGCCGCCCTTCGTGATGATCAGTCGGCTCTCACCGGGCTCCGCGGCAGGCGTGGCGGTGGTGGCGGGCTCGGGGGTGGCCTCACCGGACTCCTCGACGCCGTCGGTCTCGGAAGGGGCACTCTCGGAAGGGGCACTCTCGGAAGGGGCACTCTCGGAAGGGGAGGGAGCGGTGGGCGGGGCACTGGGAAGGGACGAGGCGAGGGCGAGCGCCTCATCCACCTCGGCGGCGGAGAGCGGCCGAAGACCGGTGTCCGTCAGCGGCTCACTGAGACGATCGATCACCGCCACACCCGCTCCGATCGCGAGAAGCCCGGTGATCAGCCATCCGGCCACGACCAGGGGAAGACGCTTGCGCATGTCCTCACTGTGCCACCTGGAACGATAAGACAACGCTAAGGAGCGGCTAACCCGCTTTTGACGCGGTGCCGGAGAAGGCTAACGTGGCGGCAAATGTCGAATGTGCTGCTCATCGAGGACGACGCCGCGATCCGCACCTCCCTCACCCGGGGCCTGCGCGATCGCGGTCACGCCGTGTCGTCCGCCCCCACCGCTCTCGAAGGCCTGCGGCTGGCCGTCGAGGAACACCCCGAGCTGGTCGTCCTCGACCTCGGCCTGCCCGACATGGACGGCCTGGACCTGCTGCGGATGCTCCGCGCGGTGAGCCGGGTCCCGGTGATCGTGGCGACAGCGCGAGACGGCGACACGGAGATGGTCAGGCTGCTGGACGCGGGTGCCGACGACTACGTGGTCAAGCCGTTCAGCGCGGCCCAGCTCGACGCGCGGATCCGGGCCGTGCTCCGGCGGGTGGCGGGCGAGAGCCGCGCCGACAGCGCGGTCACCGTCGGTGGCCTGCGCATCGACCCCCGTACCCGGGAGGCGACCCTGGACGGGACGCCGCTGGATCTGAGTCCTCGCGAGTTCGACCTGCTGCACTACCTGGCGGCCAGGCCCGGCGAGGTGGTCACCAAGCGGGAACTGCTCACCCACGTCTGGCAGATCCCCTACGGCGGAGCCGACAAGACGGTGGACGTCCACCTCTCCTGGCTCCGCCGCAAGCTGGGCGAGACATCCCAGGAGCCCCGCTACCTGCAGACCGTCCGGGGTGTCGGCGTGCGACTGGCCGCCCCGGCATGAGGCGCTGGCTGACCCTGCTGGTCGCGGCGACCACCTCTCTCGTACTGATCGCCCTGCTGGTCCCGCTCGCCCTGCTGGTCCGCACGGTCGCGGTGAGCGGAGCGGTCAGTGAGGCGGAGAGCGAGGCCGAGTCGGTGGCGGTCGTGGTCGGCGCGGTGGACACCGAGACCCTGCGGCTCACCGCGGAACAGGCCAGGCATCCGGTGACGGTCTTCCTTCCCGGCGGGGAGGTGATCGGCGATCCCGCACCGCGCTCCACCGCCGTGGAGCTGGCCTCCCACGGCCGCAGCGTCACCGCCGCCGCGCCCGGCGGGCGGGAGATCCTGGTCGCGGTCCAGGGGGCGCCCGGGGGCACGGCGGTGGTCCGGGTCTTCCTGGACGACGCCGACCTGACCAGGGGCGTGCCCCAGGTCTGGGCCGGGCTGGCGGCGCTCGGCCTGGCCCTGGTCGGACTGGGCGTGCTGGTCGGCGACCGGCTGGCCCGCGCGGTGATCAGGCCGATCACCGCGCTGGCGAAGGTGTCGCACCGGCTCGCGGCGGGCGACCTGTCCGCCAGGACGGTGCCCGACGGCCCTCCCGAGGTGCACGCGGTCGGTCTCGCCCTCAACCACCTGGCCGAGCGCATCACCGGCCTGCTCGCAGAGGAGCGGGAGAGCGCCGCCGACCTGTCCCACCGGCTGCGCACCCCGCTCACCGGGTTGAGGCTGGAGGCGGAGTCACTGGCCGATCCCGAGGAGTCGGCCAGGATCGAGGCCAGGGTGGACGCCCTGGAACGCGCCGTCACCTCGGTGATCACCGAGGCGCGGCGGCGGGTGCGTGATCGAGCCGAGTGCGACGCGGCGGCGGTGACCGGGGCGCGGGTCGCGTTCTGGTCGGTGCTCGCCGAGGACCAGTCACGAGACTTCACCCTGGATCTCGCCCCGGGACCACTGCCGGTCGGGGTCGCCGCGGACGATCTGGCCGCCTGTGTGGACGCCCTGCTCGGCAACGTGTTCGCGCACACCCCGGAGGGGGTCTCGTTCTCCGTACGGCTGGAGGCGACCGGCGACGGCGCGCTGCTGACCGTCGCCGACGCGGGTCCCGGCTTCGCCACGCCCGATCCGCTGCAGCGTGGCGAGAGCGGGGCCGGATCGACCGGTCTCGGCCTCGACATCGCCCGCCGCACGGCGGAGTCGGCGGGTGGCTCGCTGTCCCTGCGCACCTCCCCCTCCGGTGGGGCGAGCGTGATCCTGTTCCTGCCCGCCGTCACGTCCTGACCCCGGAACCCTCGCCCCCGCGGTGGCCGGAGGTGGACGCGGTGGCCGGGGAGTTCACGGAACCGATGAGGCAGCCCCCGCCCATCCCCGCGACGCCCGCGTGCTCGCCCCATCTGTGATCTGCCGCACTTCAGACAATGAAATGTTGCACAATCTGAAAGTTCCTCCCTACTGTTGACGTCGTGACCAGTGTGGAGAGCGTGGACGAGCTCGGCCGGAGAGATCGAAAGAAGCTCGAGACCCGTGCGGCGCTGGAGCACGCCGCCCTGACGCTGGTGGCCGAACACGGCCTGGCGGGTGTCACGGTGGAGGACATCGCCACGGCGGTGGACCTCTCCTCGCGCACGTTCTTCAACTACTTCCCGTCCAAGGAGGACGCGCTTGTCGGAGCGAGCCCGGCGTCCGTCGCCGAGCTGCGCGAGAGGCTGGAGGCCGTGCCGGCCGAGGTGCCGGTTCTGGAGGCGCTGCGCCTGATGTCGCGGGTCGAGGCCGAACACGTCCAACAGCGCCGCGAGCAGTGGCTGCTGCGGTTGAAGGTGTTCGAGCAGAACCCGTCACTCCTGCCGCGGCTGGTCGCCAACGGCACCGAGACCGAGCGCGCCGTGTCCGCCGTCGTCGCGCGCAGAATCGGCGTCGAACCGGGTACGAGCGGCTATCCCGAGCTGGCCACCGCGGTGGCCATGGCGGCCTTCCGGGCGGCGATGATGCGCTGGAGTGCCGCGGACGGCCGCCCGGCGCTGGCCGACCTGGTCGACGAGGCCTTCTCCCAGCTCGCCGCCGGCCTGCCCAATCCGTGACCGTCCCGGTCACCGTTCTCCTTCGATCACCCCCCGAACACGTTCCCGTTCGGAAGGCGTCCGCGCGAGTCACGCGGAGCGCCGGTCCCCCGCCCGAGAAATCGAGGAAAGATGACATCCACCAGCGCGCAGCCCGAGTCCGTGGCCGCGGCGCCCACCTCCAGGAGAAAGGTGCTGCAGGCGCTGTCGGGACTGATGGTGGGCATGTTCGTGTCCATCCTGGCCTCGACCGTCGTGGCCAACGCCCTGCCCCGCATCATCACCGACCTGCAGGGCACGCAGACCGTCTACACCTGGATCGTCACCTCGGAGCTGCTGGCCATGACGGCCACGGTGCCGCTCTGGGGCAAGATGGCCGACCTCTACAACAAGAAGTTGCTGATCCAGCTCTCGCTGGGGCTGTTCGTGGTGGGCTCGCTGATCGCGGGTCTCACACCGAACGTGGAGATCCTCATCGTCAGCCGCGTCGTGCAGGGCATCGGCGCCGGTGGCATGACCGCGCTCGCGATGATCGTGATGGCGGCCATGATCCCGCCGCGTGAGCTCGGCCGCTACGCCGGCATCTTCGGCGCCGTGTTCGGCGTCGGCACCGTGGCGGGCCCGCTCATCGGCGGCGTGCTCGTGGACACCTCCTGGCTCGGCTGGCGCTGGTGCTTCCTCATCGGCGTGCCGTTCACGATCCTGGCCATCGTCCTGCTGCAGCGCACGCTCGACCTGCCGGTGGTGCGCAGGGACGTCAAGGTCGACTACCTGGGCGCCCTGCTGATCACACTGGGTGTGTCCACGCTGCTGATCTGGTCGTCCCTGGCGGGCAACCAGTTCGAGTGGGGCTCCTGGTGGACCGTCGCCCTGGTGAGCGGCGCCCTGGTCACCCTCGCGCTCGCCATCTGGGTGGAGTCGAGGGCGGCCGAGCCGATCATCCCCTTGACCATCTTCAGGAACCGCACCGTCACCCTCGCCACCGTGGCGAGCGTGCTGGTCGGCGTGGCCATGTTCGGCGGCACGGTCTTCCTGTCGCAGTACTTCCAGGTGGCGCTCGGCAAGTCGCCGACGGTCGCCGGCCTGCTGAGCCTGCCGATGGTGTTCGGCCTGCTCGTCTCCTCCACCGTGGCCGGCCAGCTCATCACCAAGTGGGGCCGCTGGAAGGGCTTCCTGGTGGCCGGCGGCGTCGTCATGCTCGCCGGGATGGGCCTGCTCAGCACCATCGACGGTCAGACCGGCATGGTGCTGCTCGGGATCTACATGGCGGTGCTCGGCATCGGTGTCGGCATGCTCATGCAGAACCTGGTCCTCGCCGCCCAGAACGACGTACCCGCCCACGACCTGGGGGTCACCACCTCGGTGCTGACCTTCTTCCGCAGCATGGGCGGCGCCGTCGGCGTCAGCGCCCTGGGCGCGGTGCTGGCCAACCGGATCACCGCGCTCATGACGGAGAGGCTCGGCCCGATGGCCGCCGGCGGCGGCGCGGGTGGCGAAAGCGGGGCCGTACCCGACATCTCCAAGCTGCCCGCTCCCGTCGTCCGCATCGTCCAGGACGTGTACGCGACGGCAACCGCCGAACTTTTCCTCATCGGCGTGCCGCTCACCGCGCTCGCACTGGTGGCGGTCCTGTTCATCAAGGAGAAGCCGCTCAACACGCTGTCGGGCGAGGAGCGGCTGGCCCGGGAGCAGGCCGCGGCCGCCGGTCACTGATCGGACCGCCGGAAACGGCGCTGGGGAGCACGCCGGAATCCGGTGGCGGGCCGTACTCACCGTCGGTTAACGATCTCTTAGCGTGCCCCTAGCAAAGTCTCCGCAAATCTTGACCCATGACACGAATCACCAGAATCACCGTCGGAGCCCTCGCAACCGCCGCCCTCCTCACCGGTGGAGGCGGCATCGCCCTCGCCGCGCACCAGACGGACGGTGCGGCGATCACCGCCACCGCGGCCACGACCGGCACGACCGGCGTGACCGCGGCCGGCACCACGGGTGCCGCCACCGCACCCGTCACCACCTCGGCGTACATCTCCTCCGGCCAGGCCGTGAAGATCGCCAAGAAGCGCGTTCCCGGCGCGCGCGTGAGCAAGGTCGAGCGCGAGTGGGAGCACGGCCGGCGCGCCTGGAAGGTCGAGCTGCACAAGGGGGCCTGGGAGTACGACGTCTACGTGTCCGCGAAGACCGGAAAGATCATCAAGTTGAAGCGCGACTACGACGACTGATCAGCAGGATTTGAGGACGTCCTCCATGGCGTCCTTCTCCCCCTGCGTCACCCACATCTCGTACTTGACCTTCACCTTGATCTGACGTTCCACATAGGGGCACCGGTAGGCGCGGTTCGGCGGCAGCCAGGTCGCCGCGTCTCCGGCGCCCTTCTGGCTGTTCAGCGGCCCGTCCACCGCCAGCAGGTTCAGCGGGTCGTTGGCGAGTTCCTTCCGCTTGGAAGCGGGCCACTGCTGGGCGCCCTTCTGCCAGGCGTCGGCGAGCGCGATCACATGGTCGATCTGCACCGCCATGCTGGTCCGTGTCCCGCGCTCGAACTTGATGGTCTTGCCGCTGTAGGGGTCCTCAAGAATTCCGGACTGCACGATGCAGCCCTCCTCGCCCTTCTTGAAGACCTCCTCCTTGAGGTCGCGAATGAGAATGTCGTTGCGGGTGTCACAGCCGTTCTTGTCGACGTCCGACCACGCGGGACCGAACTTGTCGCGGTTGAATCCCGTCATCGGGGCGCGCCCCTTGACCTCGAGTTTCCTCAGGTCCTTGAGCGCCTCGGAGGCGGAGTTCCTGTCCCCGGAAGCCCCTCCTGAGGACCGCGTCCCCTCGTCCACGCCTCCGTCGGGAAACGGGCCGCAGCCCGCCACCGTGAACGCGATCATCGCGACGACCACGCCTCGTACCAGTGCCGTCCGCACCCTGCCACCTCTCACGTGCTCACCAACTGAAGCGGCAAATTACCTCAGATGCCGCCCTCAATCTTAAAAGCCTTAAGAAGCCTTTGGGAGAACGAGAGAATTTCTGACCCATCAATCCATGCCTTACCAGCATCTTTCTCACTCGATACGGACAAAAGCTACCAAAGACACTCCCCTCGGATCAGGTGATCAGGATCCCGCCGTCGACAGGGATCACCGCACCGGTGACGTACGAGGCGGCGTCCGAGGCGAGGAAGATCGCGGCGGCGACGAGCTCGGCCGGGTCGCCCGCACGCTTCATCAGCACCCGCTGCTCAAGCTGCCTGGCCAGATAACCCTCGGCGTACTGCTCGGTCATCTCCGAGGCGAAGAACCCCGGCTCGACGCAGTTGACCCGGATGCCGCGCCGCTCCGTCCACTGCTGGGCGAGATCGCGCGTGAGGCCGACGACCCCCGCCTTGGAGGCGCTGTAGGCGGCCTGCGGCAGACCGGCGGTCGTCTCGCCCAGAATGCTCCCGATGTTGACGATCGAGGAGCCGGGCCTCATCACCCTGGCACAGGCCTGCGCCATCCAGTAGGTGCCGTGCAGGTTGATGTCCACGACCTGCCGGAACTGCTCGGGCGTCTCCTTCAGCGCCGGGACCGCCGAGCCCACACCCGCGTTGTTGATCAGGATGTCCACCGCGCCGAGTTCGGCCACCGCCGTCTCGGCCAGTGCCCGGCAGTCCTCCGGCCTGGTCACGTCGGTGGCGAGGGCCACGCACCGCCTGCCGGTCTCCTCGACCAGTGCGCGGGTCTCCTCAAGGCGGTCCTTCCTACGGGCACCGATCACGATGTCCGCGCCCGCCTCGGCCAGCCCTCTCGCGAACGCGACACCCAGCCCCGAGGACGCGCCGGTGACGATCGCGACCTTGCCGTCCAGCCGGAATCGTTCCAGCATCGGGGTCCTCCCTCATCCGTCCAACATGCCGAATGAGATTCTAGTGACCGTGCCGGAAACCGCTCGCGAGGGGTCGGTCCACTCGCGGGCGACGCGGTGTCCTGTGCTCGCCGGTGATCCTGGCGGGTCACCGGCGACACGGGCTCCGAGTGGGTCACGAATGACCGCGCCCCTCCCTCCTGAGGCGGCGCGCGGACCAC
The DNA here is from genome assembly GCF_040649155.1 of Streptosporangium sp. NPDC049046. Lineage (NCBI taxonomy): Bacteria > Bacillati > Actinomycetota > Actinomycetes > Streptosporangiales > Streptosporangiaceae > Streptosporangium > Streptosporangium sp. NPDC049046. The sequence continues at coordinate 145,185 of NZ_JBEZEZ010000008.1, forward strand.
ACCTCCCGAAGAGCGGGCGGCGCCACGGACCGCCGGGCACGGCCGTGGCGAGCCGTCCTACAGGCCGTACTCCTTGGTGATCCGCTCGTGCCGCTCCACCTCGACGTCGACGGCCTTGGCCAGGTCGAGCCAGGCCAGCGGGTGCACCCAGCGCTCGGTGGCGTCGTCCAGAAGCGCGTCGAGCTCGACCGGGCTGACATCCGGCGGGACCGCGATCCAGCCGAAAACGCCGGGCAGCGGCTCGCCCGAGGTCGGGTGGGTCACGGTGTAGTTGTCGTCGCTGTAGACCCACATCGGCCAGCCGCGCTCGACCATGACGTCGTTGAACTCCGTCCAGTCGGCCTGGCTGGGAGCGGCGCCGTCGAAGAACCAGCTGGTGTAGCCACCCGGACGGAGCATGCTGACCGCGGCGAAGGGCGGGACGAAGCTCTCCTGCTCCTCGGCGCTCTCCGGGATCGGCTCAAGCAGCTGCGGCTCGAAGACGACCAGGTCACCGGCGTTGTACTCCATACCGGGAGGCTGGGGGATGGCCAGACGCGCCGTCGCGGGGCCGGTGCGCACGCTCAGGACCTGGCGCTGGCTGCCGTCCGGGGCGGGAAGGATGATGCGCACCAGGCCCATCTCCTCCTCGATCGGCCCCTCGGTCGACTGCAGCGGCATCCCGATCTTGGCGGTGCCCAGACGGACGGTCTCCCAGTCCTCCGCGGCCGTCGCCATGACGATCATTCGCCAGATGTCCTGCTGCTCGATCTCCTCCGAGTCGAGGAGATCACGCAGCACGCCGGCGCCCTTGGCGTTGTCGCCGAGCTGCTGCGCCGCGGCCGACCACAGGCGGACCGCCTCGATGCCGCCGCCCGCGGCGACCGCCGCCTCGCCCTCGGCCGCCGCCTGCTCCCAGCGCTCCCGCGAGGTGTACAGGCGGCCCAGGGCCATGTGGCGCTGCGCGACCGGCAGCCGCTCCGCCACCTGCTCCAGGCGCTCGTCCTGGCGGGCCTCGATCAGCAGGCCGCTGAGGTACGAGGCATCCTGCGGGTCCGCGGTCTCGATGTCACCGGACTCGACCAGCATGGTCCAGTAGATGTCGGCGCCCTTGGCCGGGTAGCCGAGGAAGCCCAGCGTGGTGGTGTGGCGCCGGGTGGCCTCCACATCACGGCCGGACAGCGGGGCCAGCCAGCCCACCCAGCGCTCCGGGTCGGCGTTGAAGCCGTCTGCGGCGTCGAAGTAGCCGACCAGCTCGTCCGTGGGACCCGGGGCAGGAAGCGCGGTGGCGGAGTCCGCGGCGGCGCGCAGCTCGGTGATCCGCTCGGTGATGTCACCGGGGCTCCTGAGCTCCCCTGCCGCGGACTCCGCCAGGTCGGCCAACAGCCGCGCCTGCCAGATTCCCTGGCGCGCGACCGCCAGGTGCCCCGCGACGAGCGCCAGCTCGACCCGGGCGCGGTAGCCGCCCATCATCGCGAAGTAGTCGATCCACTGCTTGAGCACCCGGCCCAGCTGCCAGGTGTTGGTGATCTGCGTCGCTCCGGTGAGCGCGTGGATGGCGTGCGACCACTCGACCCAGACGCGAGGGTGGTCGCCGACCACGTCGAGGTCGGGCAGGGCGTCGACGGACTCCTGAACCCTGCCGAGGGTGGCGAGCACGAGTGAGCGGAGCACTCCCTCGCGGTGCTCCTTGGCCACCGGGTCGTCGGGCTTGAACCCGGTCGCGGCGTCGAGCGCGGTGAGCGCGTCCTCGGCTCGTCCGGCGGCGAGCAGCGCGCGGGCCGAGGCGGCCCCCAGCTCCCAGCTCGCCTCACGGTCGGCACCGCCGAGCGCCGCCACCGCGGTCTCGGCGTGGGAGACGGCCTCGTCGACGCGCCCCGCGTCGACGAGCGCCGCGACGTACTGCTCGGCGACGGAGGCGAAGGCCAGCGAGCCGGGCTCGACGTCCAGGGCCGAGAGCGCGGCCAGCCGCTCGGAGGCGTAACCGGGACCGTCCGCGTTCGCCTGCGCGATGGCCAGCGCCACGACGGCACCGGGCACGGACGGGCACTCGCGGACGTCCTCCCGCTTGGTGAACTCCACCAGCGTCTCGGCGTCGGCGATCGCGACCGTCCCCTGCGCGCGGTCGCCGACGCGGCCGATCAGGTGCCAGTAGCGGGCGTAGAACTCCAACCAGGGCAGTCGCAGGTTCTCCGCCTGCTGCGCGATGGCGGGCGCGAGCACGTCGAGCTGCCCGTACCGGCCTTCCAACGCCTGCGCGGGCACGTCTCCGATCGCCATAGCCAGACCGGTGTTGCCTGCCTCATGCAGTTGCCGCTGGGTGTCGCCCACCCAGGCCCAGATGTCCACGTCCATGGGACGTCAGTCTGCCAGGTCGGGGAGCATGCCCCAAACGGCTTGGCGATCCCGTGCACCTCCGAGGCCTCACGGTGTGGCCCCGCACGTGCGGATGAGCGTGTCCCCGCCGGGCGCGGGGCCCGCGGCGACGCCACGAGGGTCACGAAAGATTCACCTCCGCGCCCCGGAGCGTGTCCCCGGCGGGCACGCCGCGCCCGCGCGACAGTGCGGGCGGCGAAGGCGGCGACGTCATGCGCACCGCTCGGAACGTGACCGGGACACGTACCACTCCGAACGCGACCACACAGGACACGGCCGAGGAAACGTGCCGTTCGGCGCGTGACCCACACCGGACACGACCCAGGACGCGCACCGCTCAGAGCGTGACCACACCGGAGGCGACCAGGACGGCGGGACCCGCCAGGTAACTGGTGTGTTCGTCGAGAGTGACGGTGACCGTGCCTCCGAGCACCTCCACCGCCCAGGTGCCGCCGCTCTCACCGGCCAGCCGCGCGGCCGCCACCGCCGAGGCGACGGCGCCGGTGCCGCAGGACCTCGTCTCACCCGAACCGCGCTCGAAGACCCGCATGACGACCCGGCGCGGGCCCACCGGATTGAGCAGCTCGATGTTGACCCCGCCGGGGAAGGTCTCGGGGTCGAACGCGGGCTGGTGACTCAGGTCGAGCTGGGCCACCGGGTCGCCGATGACGCAGGCCAGGTGGGGGTTGCCCATGTCGACGTGCAGACCCTCGTACTCGTGGCCCGCGACGGTCGTGCGACTCGACCCCAGCACCCTGGGCGGGCCCATCTCGACGGTCACGTCACCCGTCTCCGCCAGCCGCACCCGCTTGACGCCCGCCCTGGTCGCGACACCGAACTCCCCGGGCACGGCGAGTCCCGCGTCGACCAGGTAGCGGGCGAAGACCCGCACCCCGTTGCCGCACATCTCGGCGACGCCGCCGTCGGCGTTGCGGTAGTCCATGAACCACTCGGCCTCGCCCGCCTGGCCGGACACCTCCGGGCTGAGCTTCGTCCGCGTCACGCGCAGCACGCCGTCCGCGCCGATCCCCGCGCGCCGGTCGCACAGCGCCGCCACGGTCGTCGCGGACAACTCCAGCTCACCGTCCGGGTCGGGGAGGATGACGAAGTCGTTCTCGGTGCCGTGTCCCTTCACGAATCGCATTCACCAACCCTATCCGGGCACGCTTCCGCCCTCATCACCCCGGCCGGTCACCCGCGCCTCCGTCCGCACCCCGGCCGTTCACCCACGCCCGTATCCGCTCCCCGGCCGGTCCCCCGGAGTGGTCAGCCGCGAATCGCGGCGAGCGCGCGCCCCAGAAGGTCGGGCTCCTGCTGAGGAAGCCAGATCACGCGAGGATCGCGGCGGAACCACGACTCCTGGCGGCGGACGAACCTCCGCGTCGCCCGTACCGTCTCCTGCTTCGCCTCCTCCTCGGTGCACTCCCCGCCGAGGAAGCGCAGCACCTGCGCGTACCCGAGGGCACGGCTCGCCGTACGGCCTCCGGCGAGCCCGCGCGCGGCCAGCTCCCTGACCTCGTCCACCAGCCCGGCCCGCCACATGTGGTCGACCCGCGCCTCGACCCGGGCGTCCAGCGTCGCCCTGGGCACCTCCACCCCCAGCTGGACGCTCTCGTAGACGGCGTCGTACGACGGCATCGTGGCCGAGAACGGCCGCCCGGAGATCTCGATGACCTCCAGCGCGCGGACGATCCTGCGCCCGTTGCCGGGGAGGATGGTCTCGGCGGCCTTCGGATCGCGCTCGCGGAGCCGCTCGTACAGCGGGCCGGGGCCTCGCAGGTCGAGTTCGGCCTCCAGTCGGGCGCGGACCTCCGGATCGGTACCGGGGAACTCCAGGTCGTCCAGGGCGGCCCGCACGTACAGCCCCGATCCGCCCACCAGGATGGGCACGACCTCCTTCGCCCGCAGGTCGTCGATGAGCGGCCGGACCAGCGACTGGTACTCGGCCACGCTCGCGGTCGTGGTCACGTCCCAGATGTCCAGCAGGTGGTGGGGCACTCCCCTGCGCTCCGCCACGGACAGTTTCGCCGTTCCGATGTCCATTCCTTGGTAAAGCTGCATGGAGTCGGTGTTGATCACCTCGCCCCCGAGTTCGAGGGCGAGATCCACGGCCAGGTCGGACTTTCCGGCCGCGGTCGGGCCGACGACGGCGATGACGGGTAGTTGAGGCACGAGGTAAGTCTGCCAACTCCCCGGGTATGGATGAGAGGCGATGTGTCCTCGCATCGGAATTGGGGGATTCACCATGTCCATCCTCGACAAGGTCAAGCACATGCTGGGTGGCGGCGCCAAGACCGAAGAACTCGCCAAAAAGGGCATCGACAAGGCGGAACGGTTCGCCAAGAAGAAGCTGGGTCCGAAGCACGCCCAGCAGGTCGACACCGCCGCGCAGAAGGCCAGGAAGATGGCCGACAAGATCGACGAGCCCGGCCGCGCCACGCCGCCGGATACGAAGCCCACGCCCGGACACACCACACCTTCCGGGCCTTCCGGGCGGGACGACACCGCGTCCGGTCCCGGCACAACGCCGCCGCCCTCAGGGCCTTAGGCGATCCGCAGACGATTTACCGTGGCCGATTCCGGTCCACGGTCAGTCCCAGTCGAGCATCGGCTGCAGGTAGCCCTCCAGGGTCAGCAGCCAGCGCTTCGACTCCACGCCGTCGCCACCGCTGAACCCGCCGAGCCCGTTACCCGCGACCACCCGGTGGCACGGCACGATGACGGGGATCGGGTTGGCTCCCATGATCGACCCGATGGCCCGCGCGGGAACACCCGTCCCGCTGCGGGCCGCCAGCTCTCCGTAGGTCACCGCCTTGCCGTACGGGACCGTCTCGTACAGCGTGCCGAGCACCCTGCGCTGCACCGGCGAGGTCAGCCGCCAGTCCAGCGGCACCCCGAAGACCTTCAGTCTGCCCGCGTAGTAGTCGCCCAGCTCGCCGAGCACGGCCGCCGTCATGCCGGGATCGTCCGTCTCCTCCAACCCCAGCCGTTCGAGCAGGCGCGCCCTGAACCGGGACGGATCCTCCCAGCCGACGCTCACCACGCCGTCCTCGGTCACGGCGACGGCCATGTCCCCCAGCCGCGTCGGAATGCTCCCGAACGCCACGGTCCCCGCCATCGGCCTCGTCTTCCCTTCGCGAGATCGTCGTCACCGACGCCCCTGGCGCCGTCCTCGTCCGCCACGGTATAGCCACTTCCCTGCGAGATCACTCCGTCCAGCGGGCGACGAAATAACCGACGCCGTAAGGCGCGTCGTCGTAGAGGATCTCGCCGCGCAGGGCGCCTCGGCACCCGCCGAGAACCTGCAGGGCCGCACGGCCCGCGACCCACAGCCCGGCGGCCTCACCGGGGTCGAGCGCCGGGATCTCGGCGCGGGCCAGTGCCTCGACGATCGCCCGGTTGTACGGTTTCGCGCGGGAGTCCAGATATCCGGGGGACTTCTCGGTGAGGCAGGCCGAACCGTCGGCCATGACGAGCATCGCCACGCGACCGGCCGTGGCCGCCAGCCGCTCTCCCAGGGCCGCGCACTCCCCGGGAGAAGCGTCGAAGGAGATCGCGTGGAATCCCGAAGCGGTCAGGCGCTCCGCGTCGAGGAGGCGGCGTCCGATCGTCAGGGACAGCGGCAGGACAGGCTCCCCCTCGCCGCCTCGGACGTCGACCCCCCAGGGGGCGAGGCTTCCCGCCGCGTCCGCGCCGTACGCCGCGGTTCGGTCGGCGCCTCCCACCACCACGATCTCGTCGGCTTCCGCGCCGCGCAACGCCCCGACCGCGGCCGCGCAGGCCGCCCTGAGGTCGTCGAGCTCCGAGGCCGCGGCCCCGGCCAGCTCGGGGACCAGCAGCGGGGGATGCGGACACACGGCCGCGGCGACAAGCACCTCGCCAGACTAACGGAGCCCTCTCCCGGCGACCGTCTCGCGGCCTCGCGGCCTCGCGGCGAGGATGGTCGTACAAGATCCGGAAACGCGCCGGGGCGCGGTGCTTCTCGCACCGCGCCCCGGCCGTACCGATCATCTTTGGCTCATCCCCCCTGGGTCAGTAGCCGCCGACAGGCCCCTGGGGATGCACATAGCCGGCAGGGCCGTCGCTCAGATCGCCCTCCTGGGTGCCCTGCGGCTTCTGCGGGCTGCTCTGCCGCTGCTTCGACGGCTTGTCCTCCGCGGGTCTCCCCGCGGCCGGCTCGTTCCCGCCCGTTCCGCCGGTGTTGGCGTTGGCGTTGGAACCGCCGCCTCCGGTGTTGGAGCCACCACCTCCGGTGGACGTGTCATCGCCTCCGGAGGCGACGTCCGCGCTCTTCTTCGGCTTCTGCTTCTCGTCCTGCGGCGAGCTCTGGTCCGGCTCAGGCTCCTGGACCGCCTCCTGGGCGCTGTCCGGCACCGCCGGCACTCGGGGGTCGTCGCCTCCGGCGTTCACGTAGGCGAAGACGGCACCTCCGCCCAGGAGCGCGGCGGCGAGGACGGAGAAGACGGCTATGGCCAGGCCGCTTCTCCGTCGGGGCTTACGGGATTTACGTGACTGTCTGGGCTCGTCGGCGGGTCCGACGATGATCTCTGGTTCCTCGGGACTGCCCGAAGATGGAGGGACGTGCATGGGGAAAACTCCCTGCGGTTCTCGGGGGGAAACCTCCACGGCTTCCGCGGGTGCTGAACCACAGTAGCCACAGCAGGGAAATGCTCGCACATCAATCACGGATGAATCACGAAATATCATCCGTTAAGGGACCGACGGCGACGCCGTGCACGTCCTCCCTGGCAGGAGCATCGGCGTCACCGGAATCACCGTCCCCACCGGGGGTTCCGGCGATTCGATCATGGACTCGCACCACCTGGAGAGGCGTCCAGAAAACAATCAGAAGATCTCCCCCAGAGGGGGAGCATTCCGAAAAATCCCGGCCCAGGGAAGGAGCGCGTCACGAGGGTCGTCCTGAGAGGGCACTCCGGGCGCACGCCCCGGAAAACCCGCCGGGAGGGAGCGCCTCGGGAGAGTTGTCTCCCGTGCCCCTCTCAGGAAGGGCAGGGCCTCAGGAGACAGGCCGGGGCCGCGAGAGACCGGACCGCGCTCAGCAGCTCGTGGAGCAGGGGCGAGCACCGGACCCCGGACGCCCGGCCGGGAGACCGGACCTTCAGGAGACGGAGCAGCCCGAGGTCTCGGGGAGCGGGGCGGGGCGGCCGATCGAGGGCATGCCGAGCATGACCCCGGAACCGGCCCCGGCGGGGGCGCCCTGACGCGCCTGCCAGGCGTCGCCCGCGCGGGTGCGGCGAAGCCTCAGAGCCGGACCGTCGGCGACCAGGTGATGCGGTGCCGCGTACGTGACCTCGGCGCTCACCACGTCACCGGGACGCGGAACCTCCGCACCGGGGGTGAAGTGCACCAGACGGTTGTCGGGGGCCCGGCCCGACATGCGATGGGTCGCCTCGTCCTTACGGCCCTCGCCCTCGGCGACCAGCACCTCGAGCGTCCGGCCGACCTGCTTCTTGTTCTCCGCCCAGGAGATCTCGGTCTGCAGGGCGACGAGCCGCTCGTAGCGCTCCTGCACGACCTCCTTGGGAATCTGGTCGTCCATGGTGGCGGCCGGGGTGCCCGGCCGGATGGAGTACTGGAACGTGAAGGCGTTGGCGAACCGCGACTCGCGCACCACGTCGAGGGTGCCCTGGAAGTCCTCCTCGGTCTCGCCGGGGAAACCAACGATGATGTCGGTGGAGATCGCCGCGTCGGGCATCGCCGCGCGGACCCGCTCGATGATGCCCAGGTAGCGTTCGGCCCGATAGGAACGGCGCATGGCCTTGAGGACCCGGTCGGAGCCCGACTGCAACGGCATGTGGAGCTGGTGCATCACATTGGGCGTCTCGGCCATGGCCGCGATCACGTCGTCGGTGAAGGCCGCCGGGTGCGGGCTGGTGAAACGGACCCGCTCCAGCCCCTCGATGTCGCCGCAGGCCCGCAGAAGCTTGCCGAAGGCGAGCCGGTCGCCGAACTCCACGCCGTAGGTGTTGACGTTCTGACCGAGGAGGGTGATCTCCAGCACACCCTGGTCGACCAGGGTGCGCACCTCGTTCAGGACGTCGCCGGGACGGCGGTCCTTCTCCTTGCCGCGCAGCGCGGGCACGATGCAGAACGTGCAGGTGTTGTTGCACCCCACGGAGACCGACACCCACGCTGCGTAGGCGGACTCGCGCTTGGTCGGCAGCGTGCTCGGGAAGGTCTCCAGGGATTCCTTGATCTCGACCTGGGCCTCCCGCTGGACGCGCGCCCGCTCGAGCAGCACCGGCAGCGAGCCGATGTTGTGGGTGCCGAACACCACGTCCACCCAGGGCGCCCTGCGGACGATCTCCCCCTGGTCCTTCTGCGCCAGGCAACCGCCCACGGCGATCTGCATGCCGGGGTTGCCCACCTTCGAGGGACGCAGGTGGCCGAGGTTGCCGTAAAGCTTGTTGTCGGCGTTCTCCCGCACGGCACAGGTGTTGAACACGACCACGTCGGCCGTCTCCCCCTGGGCCGCCGGGACGTATCCCGCGTCTTCCAGGAGGCCCGACAGGCGCTCCGAGTCGTGCACGTTCATCTGGCACCCATAGGTACGGACCTCGTACGTGCGGGCGCTCTCCACGGTGGCAGTCATCTCACGACAAGGGTAGGCGCTCCGCGGAACCTTCAGGTACGCCCTCACCCAGCCGAACTCAAGGTAATCGAACGGTCACACACCGTCAATCATCTCGTTAAGCTGGGGTTCCGAAGCCGCATGCGAGAATGAGGACTCGACCGACAGCTGAGAGTGGTGAGCCACGGTGGCGATGCTCGTGCAGACCTCGGAGGCCCCTTTGAAGGCCAAGAAGCCCACCCAGAAGCCACGCAAGAAGCCGCAGACGCCCGCGGCCCCGGCGGCGAACTTCTGGGAGACGCCCGGCGAACTCAGTGTTGACGAATGGTTCGAGCTCAATTCCCGGGACGACGGCTGTCGCTACGAGCTCATCGACGGGAGCCTCACTGTGTCTCCTGCTCCACCCGCCCAGCATCAGTGGATCGGCGACCGGCTCCGCCGGTTTCTGGAAGACGCCGCACCCGAGGAACTGATGGCCATCACCGCCACCGGGCTTCTCCTGGATGCCAGGCCGGGCGTCATCCCGGACGTCATGGTGGTGGAGAGGCAGCCGATCCGCAACGGCGCACAGCTCATAGACCCAGAGTGGGTGCACATCGTCGTGGAGATCGTTTCCAGATCCACCACGGCGATGGACCGGATCATCAAACCGGCCAAGTACGCACAGGCGGGGATACCTCACTTCTGGCGCGTCGAGATGGAGCCATTCCGAGGGCAGGGATCCGACGAGCTTCCCGTGATCTTCACATATGCCCTCGACGAGAACGGCGAGTACCAGCTCATCCACCGTGTCGCCACCGGAACGACCGTGGACCTGACGGAGCCGTTCAAGTTCAGAGTCGACCCTGAGGCTTTGAGCAGGATTTGATGATCAAGGCGTGAGCAGGACGTGATCTGATCGGTACCGCAGGGTTAGCCCCAGGTGCCCTTTACAGAATTACGTTGTCCAGCATGACGGAGAACGGGGACAAGACTCCTCTGGTCGTGCTTGAAGGTGTCAACAAGCACTTCGGCAGCCTGCACGTCCTTCGGGACATCAATCTGACGATCTCCCGCGGCGAGGTCCTCGTCGTCATCGGCCCCTCAGGCGGCGGCAAGTCGACCCTCTGCCGGACGATCAACCGGCTGGAGGCGATCGACGAGGGGACCATCACCTTCGACGGGCAGCCGCTCGCGGTGGAGGGCAAGACCCTGGCCAAGCTCAGGTCCGAGGTCGGGATGGTGTTCCAGTCCTTCAACCTGTTCGCCCACAAGACGATCCTCGAGAACGTCACCCTTGGGCCGATCAAGGTTCGCGGCGTCGCGAAGGAGGCCGCGGAGCGGCGGGGCATGGAGTTGCTGGAGCGGGTCGGTATCGGCGCCCAGGCGTCGAAGTATCCCGCGCAGCTCTCGGGAGGCCAGCAGCAGCGCGTGGCGATCGCCCGCGCCCTGGCCATGGACCCCAAGATGATCCTGTTCGACGAGCCGACCTCGGCACTCGACCCGGAGATGGTCCAGGAGGTGCTCGACGTCATGATCGGCCTTGCCCAGGAGGGGATGACGATGATGGTCGTCACCCACGAGATGGGCTTCGCCCGCCGCGCGGCGAACCGCGTGGTGTTCATGGCCGAGGGCCAGATCGTGGAGGAGAACACCCCCGAGGAGTTCTTCACCAACGCCCGGACCGACCGGGCCAAGGATTTTCTTTCCAAGATCCTCACTCACTGACGGCCTGCTCACCCCTGATGTTCCTGATGTCCCTGACGAAAAAGAGGTAGCAAGAATGCGTGTACGTCGTATTGGAGCCGTGGTCATCGCAGCCGCGGCGGCGCTGGCTGGTCTGACCGCGTGCGGCGACGACGGCGGCAGCGGAGGCGACAAGTTCGTCGTGGGAATCAAGGTCGACCAGCCCGGTCTCGGCCAGAAGCAGCCTGACGGCTCCTTCAAGGGTTTCGACGTCGATGTCGCCCGCTATATCGCCAAGGAGCTCGGCTACACGGACGACAAGATTGAGTTCAAGGAGGCCATCTCGGCCAACCGTGAGTCTTTCATCCAGCAGGGCCAGGTCAACGCCGTGATCGCGACCTACTCGATCACCGACGACCGCAAGAAGAAGGTCGCTTTCGCCGGCCCGTACCTGGTCACCGGCCAGGACATCCTGACCCGGGCGGACGACACCACGATCAACAGCGTCGAGGACCTCAAGAGCAAGAAGGTCTGTGGCGCCCAGGGCTCCTCCTCCCCCGCCCGCCTGGTCGAGAAGTTCGGCGACGAGTGGAAGAGCGGCTTCCTCACCGAGCAGCAGGGCTACGGCGCCTGCCTGCCCCTGCTGGAGAACAAGCAGGTCGACGCGATCTCCACCGACGCGACGATCCTGGCCGGCTTCGCCACCCAGTCTCCCGGCAAGTTCCGCCTCGTCGGCCAGCCCTTCTCCGAGGAGAAGTACGGCATCGGCCTGAAGCTGGAGGACACGGAGACCCGCGAGAAGGTCAACGCGGCCGTGGAGAAGATGTTCACGGACGGCAGCTGGAAGAAGGCCATCGACGCCAACTTCGGCGAGTTCGGCAAGTTCTTCACCAACCCGCCGACCGTCGAGCGCTACTGATTCGGTCACACCTCGGCCGGGGCGTACGGACGCCCCGGCCTGTGACCACGGGAGGGATGAGTGCAGGCACTCTTCGATGAATACCAGGTCATTCTGGGCGCTTTCTGGTTGACGATCCGGCTCACCCTCGCCAGCGGGCTGGTGGCGCTCGTGCTCGGGACGATCCTCGCGGGCATGCGGGTCAGCCCGCTGCCGGTCCTTCGCGGGATCGCCACGACGTACGTGAACACCCTGCGGAACACCCCGCTGACCCTGGTGATCGTGTTCTGCGGACTGGGGCTCGGCCTGGTCCTGGACGTCTCGTTCTCCGAAAGCCTGTCCACCAACTACCTGTGGCTCTCCATCATCGGACTGTCCGCCTACACGGCGGCGTTCGTCTGTGAGGCGATCCGCGCCGGGATCAACACGGTCCCGGTCGGCCAGGCGGAGGCGGCCCGTGCCATCGGGCTCACCTTCGGGCAGAACCTGAGGCTGATCGTGCTGCCCCAGGCGTTCCGCGCGGTGATCGCCCCGCTGGGCAGCGTCCTGATCGCGTTGATCAAGAACACCACGATCGCCGCGGCCATCGGGGTGGGTGAGGCGTCCCTGACCATGAAGACCCTGTTCGAGGCGCACGGCGACGCGGTCATCCAGATCTTCGCCGGGTTCGCGCTGGGCTTCCTGATCCTGACCCTGCCGACCGGACTGCTGTTCGGCTGGCTCGCCAAGCGCCTGGCGGTGGTCCGATGACCGCGGTGACCACAGAACGGCCCCCGGCGCGCAAGCGGCGCGCCGAGAGCTCGGAACGCGTCAGCGTCCTGTACGACATTCCCGGCCCCAGGGCCCGGATCCGCAACAACGTTCTCACCGTGCTCGTCATCCTCGCCGTGCTGTTCGCGGTGTACGTGATGGTGACCAAGCTCGGCGAGAAGAACCAGCTCAGCGCCGAGTTGTGGACGCCGTTCCTGCGCGGCGACGTGTGGATCAACCTGATCCTGCCCGGCCTGGTGAACACGCTCACCGCGGCCGCGGTCGCCGCCCTGATCGCGGTGCCCTTCGGGTTCGTCTTCGGCATCGGCAGGCTCTCCACGAACGCCTGGATCCGGCGCGCCGCCGGTGCGGTCGTCGAGTTCTTCAGGGCGATCCCGCTGCTGATCATGATCTTCGCGGTGATGTTCGGCGGCAGCGCGGTCTTCGGGCTCACCGTGACGCCGTTCTGGGCGGTGGTGATCGGCCTCGTCCTCTACAACGGCTCGGTGCTGGCGGAGATCGTCCGGGCGGGCATCCTGTCGATCCCCCGCGGGCAGAGCGAGGCCGCGCTCGCGGTCGGCATGCGTCCCGGCCAGGTGATGCGGATGATCCTGCTGCCGCAGGCGGTCACGGTCATGATGCCGGCGATCGTCGCGCAGCTGGTGGTCCTCCTGAAGGACACCGCCCTCGGCTTCATCGTGTCGTTCGAGGACCTGCTGAACGCGGGGGCACGCGTGCTGCCCTCCAACTTCAACAACATCATTCCCGCTGTGATCGTCATCGCGATCATCTACATCATCATCAACGTGATGGTGGGCGCCGTCGCCACCTGGCTGGAGAGACGGAGCCGTCGCAGCAGGAAGACCGCGGCCAAGCCGATCGCCCGGCCCGACTCGCCGACGGCGGTCGAGGACGGCCCCGGCACCCCCGCACCGTAGGAGTACTGAGCCGGATCGCGATAGTCGGAGCCAATGAGTGGCCGCGGCCTGGACGGTTTGGGGCACCGGATCACACTTGTTGGCACCAGGTAGGGAATTATCAGGCTATCGCTACTGATCCTTGCGATCGACGGACCGTGGCGGGGTACAGGACCCCTGTGCCCCGCGGCGGTCCGCCGGCGTGCCGGTCGACTCCGGACCTGGCCGGGAGGAGCGGGTTATGCGCAGGCGGCCGACGACATGGGCTCCCGTGCGTCACCGTGGTGAAAAAGTCGTTGCCGTCTGATCCCTTCTCCCACGGCACGAGCATGTAAGTACAGCAGCCGCTTTCGGACAAGCCGGTAGCCGACCTTTCGGAAACAGGCACATCGCCAACAGGAAACACACCCCGCCCAGGGAGGGAGGGTCCCGGAGCCGGTGTCGAGCTTGTCGCCTACCAGCAGACCAAGGCCGCTCAGTTCGCCCGCCTCACTGTCACCGCGACCCAAGGATCGAGATTGCGATCGAGCGCATGCAGGGCCCCGAGGCTGCGTCCGATGCCGTACGCCGCGACGGTCAAGGAGGCGACCAGCTTCACCCGGTCTCGCTTGAGGCTCGGGACCACGATGCCCACGGCCGCGACGACCCGTCCGTCGCCGGCCCGGACGGGCACGGCGACGGAGCACGCCCCCAGGCTCATCTCCTCAGTCGTCGTGGCGTAGCCGTCGCGCTCGACGCGGCGCAGCTCGGCGACCAGACGTCCTGGCTGGGTCACCGTGTAGGGCGTGACCCGCGTGAGATTCTCGAGCACCTCGGCCCGCACGACCTCGGGCGCATAGGTGAGGAGGACCTTGCCCACGCCGGTGCAATGCATCGGCAGGCGGGATCCGACCGTGCTCACGATCGGTACGGACTGCGATCCGGCGAGCCGGTCGAGGTAGAGGACCTCGGAGCCGTCGCGCACCGCGAGGTGCACCGTCGCGAGCGTCGCCGCATAGATGTCGTGCAGAAACGGGGAGGCGATCTCGCGGAGACCCGTCTGCAAGGGCGCCAAGAGTCCGAGTTCCCAGATCCGCCGGCCGACGACGTACTCCCCCGACGACCGTCGAACCAGGGCACCCCAGTCCGTCAGCTCTGCCACCAGACGGTGCGTTGTCGGGAGAGGGATGTCCGCCCGGCGGCCTATCTCGCTCAGGGTCAGAGACCGGTGGTCGGCGTCGAAGGCACCGAGGACGGCCAGCAGCCGCGAGGCCACGCTCGCCCCGGGGTTCGAGGTCCGTCCGGCCATGAGCCGCCCTTTCATCCAGTGAAAGGCCATCCTCTCACTTCGCAGCTCACGAACCTAATGTCAGGAGCGTGAACGAACCCACCCTCGCGATGCAGGACGAGATCAGCCGCGAGATCGCGGCGATCTCCAAGGAGTACGAACAGTCGCGCCTCCCCCAGCCCGAGACCCAGCCGCGGCTCAACTATCCGCCCTATCGCAGCAGCGTCCTGCGCCACCCGACGAAGGACCTGCACCACGTCGATCCTGAGACGATCGAGCGGTGGGCCCCGTGCTTCGGCCCGCAGGACGTCGGTCCCCTCGAGGCCGACCTCACGATCCAGCACAGCGGCGAGCCGATCGGCGAGCGCATCACGGTGACGGGCCGCGTCGTCGACGGCGACGGACGCCCGGTGCGCGGACAGCTCGTCGAAGTGTGGCAGGCCAACGCCGGTGGGCGCTACATCCACAAGCGCGACCAGCACCCCGCGCCGCTCGACCCCAACTTCACCGGAGCCGGCCGGTTCCTGACCGGCGACGACGGGTCGTACACGTTCCAGACCATCAAGCCGGGCCCGTACCCGTGGAAGAACCACCGCAACGCCTGGCGCCCCGCGCACATCCACTTCTCGCTGTTCGGCACCGACTTCACGCAGCGTATGGTCACGCAGATGTACTTCCCGGGCGACCCCCTGTTCGCCCTCGACCCCATCTACCAGTCGATCACCGACGAGAAGGCGCGCGCTCGCCTCATCGCGACGTACGACCACGACCTGACGACGCCGGAGTGGAGCACGGGCTACCGCTGGGACATCGTCCTGACGGGCAGCCACCGTACGTGGATGGAAGACGAGAGCGAGGACCACGTATGAGCCCCCTGCCCCCCACGCCCGGCCAGACCGTCGGGCCGTTCTTCCACTACGCGCTCCCCTTCGGGGGAGACTCGGAGCTCGTGCCGGCCGGCAGCACCGACGCGATCCGCCTGCATGGACTGGTGGTCGACGGCGAGGGCACCCCCGTCCCCGACGCGCTCGTCGAGATCTGGCAGGCCGCTCCGGAGGGGACGATTCCCCAGCGGCCCGGCTCGCTCCACCGCGACGGCTGGACGTTCACCGGCTGGGGACGCTCGGCGACCGACGGCGCGGGACGCTACTCGTTCTCGACCCTCGTACCCGGCGCCACCGAGCCCGGCCGTGCACCGTTCTTCGCCGTCACCGTCTTCGCCCGCGGCCTGCTCAACCGGCTCTTCACCCGCGCCTACGTCCCGGGTGACCCTCGGCTGGCGGACGACCCCCTGCTGTCGTCGGTCGCGCCAGAGCGGCGGGGCACCCTGGTCGCCGAGGCCGACGCGACCGGCTTCGTGTTCGACATCCACCTGCAGGGGGGCCGCGAGACGGTCTTCCTGACCTACCCCGGTCATTGAGCGGCAGGCTGTCTCCATGACCGATCTCTTCTGGCCCGGCGACGAACGCGCGGGCGAGCTGATGTCCGACGCCTACCTGCTCCAAGCGATGGTGCGGGTCGAGGCCGCCTGGCTGAGCGCTCTCGTCGACGCCGGACTCGTTCCGGCCTCAGACGACGTCGACCTCACGGCTCTTGTCACGGCGGATGACGTCGAAGCGATCGCCCTGGGCGCGGAGTCCGGGGGCAACCCGGTCATCCCGCTCGTGAAGCTGCTGCGTTCACGCGTCGGCGAGGACGCGGCGGCGTGGCTCCATCGCGGACTCACGAGTCAGGATGTGCTCGACACGGCGCTGGTCCTGACCATGCGCCATGTGCTCGACCGCCTGCTGGACGAGCTGCGGGCGCAGGTCACGACCCTGTCGGTCCTGGCCGAGCAGCACGCGACCACACCCATGGTCGGTCGCACCCTCACACAGCACGCGGTGCCCACGACTTTCGGCGCCATCGCGGCGTCGTGGCTGGACGGCATCGTCGACGCAGCCGAGTCGGTCGTGGACGCGCGTGGCCAGCTGCCGGTCCAGCTGGGCGGCGCCGTCGGCACCCTCGCGGCGACGACGGAGCTCGCCGGCCTACGCGACCTCACCGATGCGCCCTCCGTGGCCGCCGAGGTCGTGGCGATCACGTCGGAGGCGCTCGGTCTTCGAACCCGCCGGCCCTGGCACACCTCGCGTGGTCCCCTGACCCGCACCGCCGACGCGCTCGTCGCGTGCACGGACGCCTGGGGACACATGGCGACCGACGTCGCGACCCTGTCCCGCACCGAGATCGGCGAGCTCGCCGAGCCGGCCGTCGACGGGCGTGGCGGTTCCTCGACGATGCCGCACAAACGCAACCCGGTGCTGTCCGTGCTCATCCGTCGCGCCGCCCTCGCGGCCCCGGGCCTCGGCTCGTCGATGCACCTGGCGTCCGCCATGGCAGGTGACCAGCGTCCCGACGGCGCATGGCACGTCGAGTGGGCGACGCTGCGCACCCTCGCGCGGCGCACCGTCGTCGCGGCCTCCCAGACGACCGAGCTCCTCGAAGGGCTGCGCGTCGACACCGAGCGCATGCGCGCGACGCTCGACCACTCGGCGGACGACGTCCTGGCCGAGCGTCGCGGTGTCGCCGACCTACTCGACGCGAAGCACGACGACGACCCCACCACCTACCTCGGCTTCTCGGGCGACCTTGTCGTCGACGCGGTCGCCCGGGCCCGGACCTTCCTTGAGGAGAACGCGTGACCATCCCGCAGATCACCGCCGTCCGGCTCGGCGGCTCTCCCCGACTGCCGCTCCTGGTGCTCGGCCCCTCACTCGGCACGTCGGCCCGCACGCTCTGGTCGTCGACTGCCAAGCACCTTTCCGGCCATTTCGAGGTCATCGCGTGGGACCTGCCCGGCCACGGCACCAACTCGATCGTGGCTGAACCGTTCACGATGGCCGAGCTCGCCATCGGCGTGCTCGCGATGGTCGACGACGTGCTCGCCGAGCGCGACGCGGTCGATACCTCGTTCGTCTACGCCGGCGACTCCGTCGGCGGCGCCGTAGGACTGCATCTCCTGCTCGACGCACCGCAGCGCATCGACTCCGCCGTCGTGTTGTGCACCGGCGCCAAGATCGGTGAGGCTCAGGCCTGGCGCGATCGGGCCGCCACCGTCCGGGCGTCCGGCACTCCGGCCGTCCTGGAGAGATCGGCCTCCATCTGGTTCGCGGACGGGTTCCTCGAGCGCGATCCCGAGACCGGTGCCGCTCTGCTCCACGCACTGCAGAACACCGACGCCGAGGGGTATGCCCTGGTGTGTGAGGCGATCGCAAGCCATGACGTCCGTGACCGGCTCGCGGACATCCAGCAGCCCGTGCTGGCCATCGCCGGCCGTGAGGACGTTCCGACTCCCCCGGCGTCACTCGAGGAGATCGCCGATGGTGTGAAGAACGGTCACCTGGTCGTGCTCGACGGCGTCGCGCACCTCGCACCCGCCGAGCAGCCGGCCGAGGTGGCCCGACTGATCCTCGCCCACGCCTCGGGCGAGCCCCTGGTCGATGAGCCGCTGACCGTCGCCGAGGTGCGAGATGCCGGTATGAAGACCCGTCGCGAGGTGCTGGGTGACGCCCACGTCGATCGCGTCACCGCGTCGGCGACCGACTTCACGACCGAGTTCCAGGAGCTCATCACGCAGTACGCCTGGGGCTCGATCTGGACCCGCCCCGGTCTGGACCGACGCAGCCGCTCGCTCATCACCCTCACGGCCCTCGTCGCCCGGGGGCACCACGAGGAGTTCGCCATGCACGTCCGTGCCGCTCGCACCAACGGGCTGACCAACGACGAGATCAAGGAGCTGCTCTTGCAGACCGCGATCTACTGCGGCGTCCCGGACGCCAACACCGCCTTCCGCATCGCCCAGGAAGTCCTGGCCAAGATCGATCAGGAGCAAGCATGACCAGCGCCCACCTCTACGCGGCCGGCCGCACCCCCTTCGGCAGGTTCGGCGGGGCCCTCGCCGACGTGCGGCCCGACGACCTCGCCGCGACGGCACTCACGGGCGTACTCGCCAAGGCACCAGGCCTCGACCACACCGCGATCGGCGACGTCTTCTGGGGCAACGCCAACGGCGCGGGCGAGGACAACCGCAACGTCGGCCGCATGGCGGTGCTGCTCGCGGGGCTGCCCACCTCCGTCCCGGCGACGACCGTCAACCGGCTGTGCGGGTCGAGTCTCGACGCCGCGATCATGGCGTCGCGCGCGGTCGAGACGGGCGACGCCGACATTGTCGTCGCCGGCGGCGTGGAGTCGATGACGCGGGCCCCCTGGGTCCTTCCCAAGCCGGCCCGCGGCTTCCCGGCCGGCGACACGACCGCCGTCTCCACGACGCTGGGGTGGCGCCTGGTCAACGCGCGGATGCCGGCCGAGTGGACCGTCTCTCTCGGCGAGTGCAACGAGCAGCTGCAGAAGAAGTTCGGCATCAGTCGCGAGCGGCAGGACGAGTTCGCGGCCCGCTCGCACGAGCTGGCCGTGGCCGCTTGGGACGCCGGCTTCTACGACGCCCTGGTCACGCCGGTCGACGGCGTGGAGCTCACGCGTGACGAGTCGATCCGCGAGGACACCACACTTGAGAAGCTCGCGGGTCTCGAAACGGTCTTCCGAGTGGACGGCACCATCACCGCCGGCAACGCCTCACCGCTGAACGACGGCGCCTCCGCGCTGCTGATCGGCTCGGCCGAGGCGGCCGAGACGATCGGTCTCGATCCGCTGGCCCGGTTCGCCGGACGCGGCGTGCACGCGCTCGACCCGCAGGACTTCGGGTTCGCGCCGGTCGAGGCCGCCAACACCGCCCTCGCCCGCGCAGGCATCAGCTGGCCGGACGTCGGTGCCGTCGAGCTCAACGAGGCGTTCGCGGTGCAGTCGCTCGCGTGCGTCGACGCCTGGAAGATCGACCCGGAGATCGTCAACGTCAAGGGCGGCGCGATCGCCATCGGTCATCCACTGGGTGCCTCCGGAGCGCGCGTCCTCGGCACGCTGGCCCACCGCCTGGCCGAGTCGGGCGAGCGCTGGGGAGTCGCGGGCATCTGCATCGGCGTCGGCCAAGCTCTCGCCGTCGTGCTCGAGAACACCGGCTCGTCCAAGGGCGGGGTCCGATGACCACCATCGAGAGCTCGACGCTCGAGGCCGTCGCGGACATCGAGGACGGCTCCACAGTGCTGGTCGGCGGGTTCGGCATGGCCGGCATGCCGGTCGCGTTGATCGACGCCCTGATCGAGCAGGGCGCCACCGACCTGACCGTCGTGTCCAACAACGCCGGCAACGGTGACACCGGCCTGGCGGCGCTCCTCGCGGCCGGCCGCGTGAGCAAGATCGTGTGCTCGTTCCCGCGCCAGTCCGACTCCTACGTCTTTGACGGGCTCTACCGCGCGGGCAAGATCGAGCTTGAGGTCGTGCCGCAGGGCAACCTGGCCGAACGTATGCGTGCGGCCGGCGCGGGCATCGGCGCGTTCTTCTGTCCCACCGGCGTCGGCACCCCACTGGCCGAAGGCAAGGAAACCCGCACCATCGACGGGCGCGACTATGTCCTCGAGATGCCGATCCACGGCGACGTCGCACTCATCGGCGCCCACGCCGGCGACCCGATGGGCAACCTCGTCTACCGCAAGACCGCTCGCAACTTCGGGCCCGTCATGGCGACCGCCGCCGCGACGACCATCGCCCAGGTGACCCACATCGTCGCGACCGGCGACCTCGACCCCGAGGCCGTCGTCACGCCCGGCATCTACGTCGACCGCATCGTACAGGTCGCACAGGAGAAACCCACATGACCATCACCGTCAACGTCGACCGGACGATCGAGCGCGCCGACCGCGGACCCCTGAGCCGCGACGAGATGGCCGCCGCAGTCGCGCGCGACATCCCCGACGGATCCTTCGTCAACCTCGGCATCGGCCAGCCCACCCAGGTCTCCAACCACCTGCGTCCCGGCTCCGGTGTCGTCCTGCACACCGAGAACGGCATGCTCGGCATGGGCCCCGTCGCGGAGGGAGACGAGATCGATCCCGACCTCACCAACGCCGGCAAGGTCCCGGTCACCGAGCTCTCCGGTGCCTCGTACTTCCACCATGCCGACTCGTTCGCCATGATGCGCGGCGGGCACCTCGACGTCTGCGTCCTCGGCGCCTTCCAGGTCTCCGAGCACGGCGACCTCGCCAACTGGCACACCGGCGCCCCGGACGCCATCCCCGCCGTCGGCGGGGCCATGGACCTCGCCATCGGAGCCAAGAACGTCTTCGTGATGATGACCCTCTTCGCGAAGGACGGCTCGCCCAAGCTCGTCCCCCACTGCACCTACCCGCTCACCGGCCTCGCCTGCGTAAGCCGGGTCTACACCGAGTACGGCGCCTTCCTCGTCGGCCCCGACGGCGTCGTCGTGGTCAACACCTACGGCATCACCGTCGCGAAGCTGACCGACCGTCTGGACGTACCCGTCCGTCCTTTGGCCTCTGAAAGTTGAGCCGCCGCGTCGCAGTGATCAGTTCTACGGTCACAGCGGGATGGCTTTGCCGCAGGCGAGCTGGTAGGACTTGGTTACCTCGGGTAGAAGACGATATGTCACCTGCTTCGGAGGTGAGCCGACGCGCACGAGAGTGGCCAGGAGCGTCCACGACGCGGGCCGGTCGGCCTTCACCCAGATGCTGGAGTACAAGGCCGACCGGTACGGACGGACCGCGGTCATCGGATCCGGTGACCGCCCTTCCGTGTGACAGGCGGGTAAAAAAACCTCCGCAAGCCGATTTATGGCAGAGACCGGGCCAACCGCCCTCACCTCATCATTCCCACTGATCTCACGGCCCGTTCGGTTCACCGACGGCATATCTCCGATGACGCGAGCGTGATACCGGCGACACGCGACGGGTTATCGGGCAGGATTACGCCATGTCCCCCGAGCAGGTCGTCCTGCCGTACGCCACGTGGCCGTCGCCGGTCTCCACCTCCGACGTCGCCCGTTCCGGGCTGCGCCTCGGATACCCGACTGTTCTCGGCGAGGAGGTCTGGTGGACCGAGGACCGTCCCGCCGAGGGCGGACGGACCACCATCATGCACCGCAGCGCCGACGGAGCCCAGCGCGAGCTGCTGAGCGCGCCGTGGAGCGCCAGGACCAGGGTCCACGAGTACGGCGGGCGGTCGTACGCGGTGGTGCCCGGCGAGGGCGTGGTGTTCACCAACTTCGTCGACCAGCGCCTCTACCTACTGCCCGCCGGCGGTGAGCCCAGACCCCTCACGCCGGAGCCCGAGAAGCCGGCCGGCCTGCGCTACGCGGACCTGGTCGTCCACGACGGGCAGATCTGGTGCGTGAGGGAGCGTCACGACGACGGCCGGGTGAGCCGGTCGATCGTGTCCATCCCGCTGTCCGGCGAGGACGCGCCGCGCGAGCGGGCCGGCGGCCACGACTTCTACGCCTTCCCCACCCTCTCCCCCGACGGCGAGCACCTCGCCTTCGTCTGCTGGGACCACCCCCGGATGCCGTGGAACGGCACCGAGCTGTGGGTCTCCCGGCTCGCCGACGGCACCGCCTGGAAGGTGCGGGGCGGCGTCTCCGAGTCGGTGCTCGCCCCGCAGTGGCGTGACGAGCAGAGCCTCTACCTGATCTCCGACTGGTCGGGCTGGTGGAACCTCTACCTGGTCGGGATATACGGCACCGAGCCAAGGGCGCTCTACCCGGCGGAGGAGGAGTTCGCGGGTCCGCTGTGGCAGCTCGGCGCGGTGCCGTACGCACCGATGGCCGACGGGAGCCTCGCGGTCCTGCATGGGCGGGGCAACCTGCGTCTGGGGGTCTTCGACCCGGACAGCGGCGTGCTGAGCGACCTGGACGTGCCCTACGAGGGCTGGGACGCGGTGCTCGCCACCGACGGGCACGCCCTGGTCGGAATCGGGTACGGTCCCGCGCTGCCCCGGTCCATCATCCGGGTCGACACCGTGACCGAGCGGGTGGAGGAGCTCCGCAGGGACGTCAACGAGCTGCCCGACGCCGGTTACCTGCCACTCGCCAGGCCCGTGGAGTTCGAGACCCGGTTCGGGCGCGAGGTGCACGCGTTCCTCTACCCTCCGTCCAACCCCGAGGCGCGTGGCGAGGGCCCCGCGCCGTACGTCGTGTTCGTGCACGGCGGGCCGACCGGGCACAGTGTCGGCGCACTCGACCTGGAGAAGGCGTTCTTCACCAGCAGGGGCATCGGTGTGCTCGACGTCAACTACGGCGGTTCCACCGGCTACGGCCGCGTCTATCGCGAGCGGCTGCACGGCCAGTGGGGCGTGGTCGACGTCGAAGACTCGATCGCCGCGGCCGAGTGGCTGGCCGCGGAAGGTCTGGGCGACCCGGCGCGGATCGCGATCAGGGGCGGCAGCGCGGGCGGATGGACGGTCATGGCGGCCTGCTGCGCGTCCGAGGCGTTCGCCGGGGGTGTCTCCTACTACGGCGTGAGCGGACTCGCCAACTTCAGCGCGACCACCCACGACTTCGAGTCACGCTACGTCGAGTGGCTGATCGGCCCGGAGGATCCCGCCCTGTACGCCTCGCGCGAGCCCGTCGGCCAGGTGGCGGGGGTGAGCTGTCCCATGCTGCTCCTGCAGGGGCTGTCCGACCCGGTGGTCCCTCCGGCGCAGTCTCAGGCCTTCGTCGACGCTCTCACCGAACGCGGCGTCCCCTGCACCTACCTCACGTTCGAGGGCGAGGCCCACGGGTTCCGCCGCGCCGAGACCCGTAGTGCGGCCCTCGCCACCGAGCTCGCCTTCTACCAGCAGATCTTCCACTCCTGACCGGTCGGCGAGGTCAGCGGCTCAACGGGTTTTCAGCGGTCCGGCGGGGGCGACGGTTCGGCGGGGTCAGCGGGCGAACTCGGTGGCCCGCGATTCACGGACGACCGTGATGCGGATCTGGCCGGGGTAGGTGAGCTCCTCCTCGACCTGTTTGGCGACATCTCGGGCGATCACCTGGGCCTGGATGTCGTCGACCGCGTCGGGCTTCACCATCACCCTGATCTCCCGCCCCGCCTGCATGGCGAAGACCTTCTCGACGCCCTCATAGGAGGTGGCGATCTCCTCAAGCCGCTCCAGTCGCTTGACGTAGGCCTCCAGCGACTCGCGGCGGGCTCCGGGGCGGCCGCCGCTGATCGCGTCGGCGGCCTGGGTGAGGACGGCCTCGACCGTCTTGACCTCGACCTCGTTGTGGTGGGCCTCGATGGCGTGGACGACGTCCTCGTGCTCGCCGTAGCGTCTGGCGATCTCGGCGCCGATGAGCGCGTGGCTGCCCTCGACCTCATGGGTGAGCGCCTTGCCGATGTCGTGCAGGAGCGTGCAGCGCTTGAGCAGTGTCGTGTCGAGCCGCAGCTCGGCCGCCATGATTCCGGCGATGTGGGCGGACTCGATGAGGTGACCGAGCACGTTCTGGCCGTAGGAGGTGCGGTAACGAAGCTGGCCGAGAAGGGTGACCAGCTCGGGATGCATATCGGTGATGCCGAGCTCCACCAGGGCGTCCTCACCGGCGCGCACGCACAATTCCTGGACCTCCGCCTTGCTGCGCTCGTGGGCCTCCTCGATGCGCTGCGGATGGATGCGCCCGTCGAGGACGAGTTTCTCCAGGGTCAGTCGCGCGGTCTCCCTGCGGACCGGGTCGAAGCACGACAGCAACACGGCTTCCGGTGTGTCGTCGATGATCAGGTTGACGCCGGTGGTCGACTCGAAGGCGCGGATGTTGCGGCCCTCACGGCCGATGATGCGCCCCTTCATCTCGTCACCCGGCAGGTGCAGAACGCTCACCACGGACTCGGCGGTCTGCTCGGTGGCCACCCGCTGGACCGCCAATGTGACGATCTTGGTGGCGCGCTTCTCACCCTCCTTGCGGGCCTCGCTCTCGATCTCCCTGATGATCAGCGCGGCCTCGCGCTTGGCCTGGTTCTCGATCTCTCGGACCAACTCGGCCTTGGCCTGGTCGCTGGTGAGTCCGGACACCCGCTCCAGGATGGTCTTACGCTCCTCGGCGACCCGTTCGAGATCCTCACGGCGGTCGGCCAGCTCGACCTCCGTCTCGGCGAGCTTGCGGGCCCGGTCGGTCTGGCGCCTGGCCTCCTCGTCGAGACGCTGCTCC
This sequence comes from Streptosporangium sp. NPDC049046, assembly GCF_040649155.1. Lineage (NCBI taxonomy): Bacteria > Bacillati > Actinomycetota > Actinomycetes > Streptosporangiales > Streptosporangiaceae > Streptosporangium > Streptosporangium sp. NPDC049046. The sequence goes on from NZ_JBEZEZ010000008.1 coordinate 169,692, forward strand.
CGCTCGGCGAGCCGGTTCTCCCTGCGTTCGAGGTCGGACCGGAGCTCCTTGAGCTCGTACTTCAGGATCTTGCCCTCGGCCTCGGCCTCCTTGCGCATCTCCGCCGCCGCCTCGACCGCCGTCTCCGACTTGCGCAGGAGCTCTCCGGCGTCATCCCTGGCTCTCGCCCGAATGTCGGCGGCCTCGCGCCTGGCCTCCTCCAGATGGGTCTCGGCCTCGGCCTCCTGCTCGGGGGTGGGGCCCTTCTGCACGGGCCCGGCTCCACCGATACGACGCAGCAACACGACCAGCACGGCTGTCATCACGGCGAGAGCCACAACCGTCACTACCAACATGACGACCACGACCGGATCCATGCGCGCCTCACCTTCCTCGCGTCGCAAATATCAGGCACACGAGGGGTCACACGCACGGCACGGAAAGTCCAGGTGGCGGCGCTGTCGGGACAGAAGTGACCCCAGAGGGGATCACCTACCGGCTCTTCCCGCCGGTCCGTCGTTCCGTCCTCATCCGCCAAGCCTGTTTGCCCGTACTACACCGCTATGACAATCCGCACTGCGCGGAGTAACTCCTCACTGCCGTTGAGATTAAGCGTCAGAGAGGTAACGAGCAAGCAAAGACCCGCTGTCAAGCTGCTTTGGACTAGTCAAGCGAATAGCCCGAATCATCCGTGAATGACGATGTTTCCGCACCCTCGTCCTCCAGCACTTCGCGGATGACGCGAAAGGCCAGGCCGGGGCCGTATCCCTTCCGGGCGAGCATGCCGGCCAGTCTGCGAGTCCTGACCGCGGGCTCCAGGCTTCGGGTCGAGGAGAGCTTGCGCCGAACGAGGCGACGGGCGGTCTCCGCCTCCTCCTCGGGATCGAGCTGATCCACCGCTTCCTTCACGGTCTCCTCTTCCACCCCGCGGTGGCGGAGCTCCGAGGCGAGGGCCTTTCTGGCGAGCCCTCGCCCGGCGTGGCGTGAACTCACCCATGCCGCGGCGAACGCCTCGTCGTCGATGAGTCCGACCTCGGAGAAGCGGTCCAGCACGGCGTCCGCCGCCTCCTGTGGCACCTCACGCTTGCGCAGCGCCTCCGCGAGCTGGGCTCGGGTGCGCGGCGCCATGGTCAGCAGCCGCAGACAGATGCCTCGCGCCACCGCCTGCGGGTCGGCCTCGGACTTCCGGCTCGCCCCGGCCCGCTCGGCCGATCCGTCGGACCCGCCTGGTCCGTTGGGGCCGTCGGATCCTTCGGGAAGGAAACCCGGGGTAGCCCTCCCTGAGCGCCGCCCGCCACGACGGGAGGCACGTTTCCTCCGGCCGCGGGGTGCGTCGCCCGCAGGTTCCGCGGTCTCCTCGCGGAACCCTTCCTCAGAAGCGGACGAACCGAAGTCGCGCCCACGTCTGCCCGGTGAGGCCGCCCGAGGTTCGTCGGGCCAGGCGCCCCAGTCTCTCGGCCCGGCCTGGTCGGCCGGACCGGAGTCAGGTCCCGTCGTCATCGATCAGCCCGGACTCAGGCGTCACCCGGCTTGGGAGTGGCGGCCTTGGAGCCGCGACCGGACCCGGCGGAAGACGCGGCACCGGCCGCACGACCGGACGCGGCGGCCGGGGCCGAAGCCGCGGGGACGGGCGACGGGGCGGCCGGGCTGTCAAGGCGCGGGCCGACACCCAGCTTCTCCTTGATCTTCTTCTCGATCTCGTTCGCCATGTCCGGGTGGCTCTTGAGGAAGTTTCGCGCGTTCTCCTTGCCCTGGCCGAGCTGGTCACCCTCGTAGGTGTACCAGGCGCCGGACTTGCGGACGAAACCGTGCTCGACGCCCATGTCGATCAGGCCACCCTCGCGGGAGATGCCGACGCCGTAGAGGATGTCGAAGTCGGCCACCCGGAAGGGCGGGGCCATCTTGTTCTTGACGATCTTCACCCGGGTGCGGTTGCCGACCGCCTCAGTGCCGTCCTTCAGCGTCTCGATGCGGCGGATGTCGAGACGGACCGAGGCGTAGAACTTCAGCGCCTTTCCACCGGTCGTGGTCTCGGGCGAACCGAACATCACGCCGATCTTCTCGCGGAGCTGGTTGATGAAGATCGCGGTGGTGCCGGTGTTGTTGAGCGCGCCGGCGACCTTGCGCAGCGCCTGGGACATCAGGCGGGCCTGGAGGCCGACGTGGCTGTCGCCCATCTCGCCCTCGATCTCGGCCTTGGGCACCAGTGCGGCGACCGAGTCGATGACCAGCAGGTCGACGGCGCCGGACCGGATCAGCATGTCGGCGATCTCCAGCGCCTGCTCACCGGTGTCGGGCTGGGAGACGAGCAGCGCGTCGGTGTCGACGCCCAGCTTCTGGGCGTACTCCGGGTCGAGCGCGTGCTCGGCGTCGATGAACGCGGCGATGCCGCCGCCGCGCTGGGCGTTGGCCACCGCGTGCAGGGCGACCGTGGTCTTGCCCGAGGACTCGGGACCGTAGACCTCGACGATGCGGCCGCGTGGGAAACCGCCGATGCCGAGGGCCACGTCGAGCGCGATGGAGCCGGTGGGAATCACCTCGATGGGAGCCCGGGTCTCGTCGCCCAGGCGCATGATCGAGCCCTTGCCGAACTGACGCTCGATCTGAGCGAGTGCGGTCTCAAGCGCCTTCTCGCGGTCGTTAGCTGCCATGGGAGCCCCCTGAAGGGTCGCGGGTTGGATCGGTTGCCAGAAAGCTACGGGGTGCCGCCGACAATTTCGGGAGGGCACGCCAGGAGTGGTGGCCTGTTCAATATAGCCGAACGACTGTTCGATCGCCGCCCGTTGGCACCACGGGTTGCGGGAGTCGCGAACCATCGCGGAGGTCACCCGCGCACGACCGGGCACGACCGGACGCCGACGAACACAGACGGACGCGGACGAACACGAGCGGGCGCGGACGGCGGGTCCACCTTGGCGGTCCAGATGTCGCGTGGCGGTCCGACGAACACGGGGGCGCGGACGGCGGAGCCGCCGGCGAGGCGTGCGTGACACCGGGTGCGACAGGCATCATCGGGCACGAATGGCTACGAAACACATGAATAGCCGGTAACTGGCATAGAACGCCATAGGTCTACGCAACCAGGCACGGGCGGCGGGGCCGCCGACGAGGCGCGTGGCGCCAGGCGCCGTGGGCACCGGCGGCGGGAGAACCGCCCCGGAGAACCCGGAACCCATCCGAAAGGCGACATTTCCAAGAATTACCTGGAGCCTGTTGTAACCGGGCTGACCTGGGGTGATCCTGAGGGGAAACGACCCGAGGTGCCCGACGTGCCCAACGCGTTCACACAGCAACGCCTAGCCCATCTCGACTCCCTCGCCGCCGAACTGCGACAACGAGGGATGGTGAGCCGCACCCTCGGCGGCACCGCCCCCGTGCTGTGGGTGTGGCATCCCGACAGTCACCGGCAGACGATCGTCTTCGCCACGCCGGTCAAGGACGGCTGGCTGTTCCTGTGGGCACCGGACGGCGAGGAGAGCGCCGACGATCCCGCGCACGCGGCCGAGGTGGTGGAGAGGCTCCTCGTCCCGCTTCCCGAATCCTGACCGGCTCTCAGCGGAGCCTGGGTGAGACGTCGGTCACCCCGCACACGGCGTGCCAGACCTCCTTCGCCCCCACGCCGTCGGCCAGCGCCTGGACCACGGTCCGACCGCCGAGATCGGCGATGACGTAGTCGTTGGCCCATGAATCGGCGTACCGGTCACCGAAGTGTGACTTCATCCGCTTCCAGAATTCCGACAGGCGCATACCCCAAGTATGGGTCCACTCCGGGGTGGGGGAGCCCGTTCCGAGACGCCGCCTGACCGCGAACCACCCCGTCTCCCGATTTCCCGTCCAGGTCCGCCGGGACCTGGACGGGAGACGTACGGGGGAAGGGCCGTCGCCGGTGAGAACGCGGGCGGCCAAGGTCCGGGGTGAGGAGGCGGAGTCGTCAGAGCACTCGGGAGCCGTACATCTCTCCGAGGGGGTCGGCGAGCAGCTCCAGGCGTGCGCCGTCGGGGTCGGCGAAGTAGATGGACGCGCCACTCTCGACCTGGTGCGGCACTCCCGCCGCCTCCAGCTTGCCCCGCAGGCGCTCCCACGTGGAGGGATCGACGGAGATGGCGATGTGGTGGAGCCCGCCGAGAACCTCTTTGTAGGGGCCGAGGTCCAGGCCGGGGAAGTCGAAGAAGGCGAGGAGGTTGCCGTTGCCGATGTCGAAGAAGAAGTGGTTCGACCCCCGGTAGTCGCGGTTCTCGAAGATCTCCGTGAGCGGGAACTCCAGGAGGTCCTGGTAGAACGCGATCGTCGTCTCGACGTCGGAGGAGATCAGCGCGAAGTGGTGCAACCCCCTCGCGCTGCTCGGCGGGCGGTGCTCCCTGAGGTGCTCCGCCTTGATCCGCTCGCGTGTCGCCTCGATGGCCTGATGGTCGATGCTCACCGTTAGCTCACCACTCAATGCGTCGTGTGTTCGTCAAAGTCGTGTCCGTGACGACAGGGGGCCAACCTATCCCGGACGCCATGTCATGGCCGCAGGGCGTCGGGAAGACCCCCGGGAGGCGTGATCTCCCTCGTTCCTGCCGCGAGGCCGGTTCGTGTGTCCGCAGGTGACGCGCGGTCCGTCCACTCCCGCCCGCCGGTCGGCGGTGGCGGGTTCTGTCGGTGGGACCGTGCAGTATGGGCGGTGACCCGGTTGGTCGGCCGGACCGGGAGCCAGGGGGGCGGCGATGAGCGAGACAACGGGCACGGGCGGCGCGCTCGACCACTTCACCCGGATGACCAGAGACTGGTTCACCGGGGCGTTCTCCGCGCCGACCGCCGCGCAGGAGGGGGCGTGGGCGGCGATCGCCCGGGGTGACAACACCCTGGTGGTCGCGCCCACCGGCTCCGGCAAGACGCTCGCCGCCTTCCTGTGGTCGCTCGACCGGCTCGCCTCCGCCCCTCCCCCCGACGCCGAGACCTCCGGTACGGGTCAGGCGGGCGGTGCGGGCTCGCGACGCGGGCGGGGGCGTTCTCGCGGGGACGGCGAGCCGGCGAGGCGGTGCCGGGTCCTGTACGTGTCGCCGCTCAAGGCTCTCGCCGTCGACGTCGAGCGCAACCTCCGGGCCCCGCTCGCCGGGCTGAGGCAGACCGCGCGGCGCCTCGGTCTGCCGGTGCCGGAGATCTCGGTGGCGATCCGGTCGGGCGACACCTCCCCCGAGGAGCGGCGCCGGTTCGCGACCAGGCCGTCCGACATCCTGATCACCACCCCCGAGTCGCTGTTCCTGCTGCTCACCAGCCAGGCCCGCGAGGCGTTACGCGACGTGGATACGGTCGTCGTCGACGAGGTGCACGCGGTGGCGGCCACCAAGCGCGGCGCGCACCTCGCCCTCAGCCTGGAGCGGCTCGACACCCTCCTGCCCAGGCCCGCCCAGCGGATCGGCCTGTCCGCGACCGTGCGCCCGGTGAGCGAGGTGGCCGCCTTCCTGGGTGGGACGCGCCCGGCGACAGTGGTCCAGCCGCCCTCCGAGAAGGAGATCGCGGTCGAGGTGGTCGTCCCGATCGAGGACATGACCGAGCTCGACACGCCTCCCCCCGCCCCCGCCCCCGACGACGACCGCTGGCTGACGGAGACCCCGGCCAGGCGGTCGATCTGGCCGCATGTGGAGGAGCGGCTGTTCGAGCTGATCGGCGACCACGCTTCCACGATCGTGTTCGCCAACTCCCGGCGGCTCGCGGAGAGACTGTGCACCCGCCTCAACGAGCTGGCGTGGGAGCGACGGGACGACGGCGGGGAGCGGGCGGCGGAGGAGGGCGTGGGAGCGGAGCCGGTGCACTGGGCCGAGGGGTTCCCCGTGCCACCGGCCTCCATCTCCACCCCTGCGGCGATGATGGCGCAGGCCGGTGCGGCCAAGGGGGTCGTCCCTGAGATCGTGAGAGCCCACCACGGTTCGGTGTCGAAGGAGGAGCGCTCCCAGATCGAGGAGGCGCTCAAGTCCGGGCGGCTGCCCGCCGTGGTCGCGACCTCCAGCCTGGAGCTCGGCATCGACATGGGCGCGGTCGACCTGGTGGCGTGTGTCGGGGCACCGCCGAGCGTGGCGAGCGGCCTGCAGCGGATCGGCCGGGCCGGGCACCAGGTGGGGGCCGTCTCGCGCGGCGTGATCTTCCCCAAATACCGGGGGGACCTGGTCCAGACGGCGGTGGTGGCCGAGCGGATGAGGAGCGGGGAGATCGAGGATCTGCGCTACCCGCGCAACCCCCTCGACGTGCTCGCCCAGCAGATCGTCGCGATGACCGCGCTGGACGAGTGGACGGTCGACGAGCTGGAGGAGGTCGTGCGGCGGGCCGCCCCCTACCGGACGCTGCCCAGGAGCGCGCTGGAGGCGACGCTCGACATGCTCGCCGGGCGATACCCGAGCGAGGAGTTCGCCGAGCTGCGGCCGCGCATCGTCTGGGACCGGGTGACCGGCACCCTGCGGGGCCGTCCCGGAGCCCAGCGGCTCGCGGTCACCAACGGCGGCACGATCCCCGACCGGGGATTGTTCGGCGTGTTCCTGGTCGGGGAGAAGTCCTCCCGGGTGGGCGAGCTGGACGAGGAGATGGTCTACGAGTCGCGGGCCGGTGACGTGTTCGTGCTGGGCGCGACCTCCTGGCGGATCGAGGAGATCACGGCCGATCGGGTGCTGGTCACGCCCGCCCCCGGCCAGCCGGGAAAGCTCCCGTTCTGGCACGGCGACACCGCGGGGCGGCCCGCGGAGCTGGGGAGGGCCATCGGCGCGTTCCTCCGCGAGATGTCGGCGGCGGGCGCGGACGCCGGAGTGGGAGGCGGGGGCGCCCGGAGCCCGGGGACGGGAGCGGCGAAAGCCGAAGACGGAGCGGCGGAGGCGAGAAGCGCCGGAGCGGGAGGGACGGGGAAGACCGGAGCGGGAGGCACGGGAGACGGAGAGAGGAGGAAAGCGAAAGCGGGGGACGGGAAGACGGGTAGGGCCGAAGCAGGCGACGCGGCGCGGGAGGGCGCCCTGGAGAGGATCAGGGCGGCGGGACTGGACGAGTTCGCCGCGGCCAACCTGCTCTCCTACCTGGCCGAGCAGCGGCAGGCGACCGGCTACGTGCCGGACGACAGGACGTTGCTGGTCGAGCGCTTCCACGACGAGCTGGGCGACTGGCGGGTGGTGGTGCACTCCCCGTACGGTGCCCGGGTGCACGCGCCGTGGGCGCTGGCGATCGGGCGGCGGCTGCGGGAGCGCTACGGCGTCGACGTGCAGGCCGTGCACTCCGACGACGGGATCGTGCTGCGTGTTCCCGACACGCTCTCCGATCCTCCGTCCGATGTCGCGATCTTCGACGCGGACGAGATCGAGCGGATCGTCACCGAGGAGCTGGGCGGCTCGGCGCTGTTCGCGGCGCGGTTCCGCGAGTGCGCGGGAAGATCCCTGCTGTTGCCGCGCCGCGTGCCGGGCAGGCGGTCGCCGCTCTGGCAGCAGCGGCAGCGCGCCTCGCACCTGCTGAGCGTGGCGGGCCGCTACGGGTCGTTCCCGGTGGTGCTGGAGACGATGCGCGAGTGCCTCCAGGACGTGTTCGACGTGCCGGGGCTGGTCCGGCTGATGCGTGACATCGAGGCGCGGCGGGTCCGGCTGGTGGAGGTCGAGACCGGCCAGGCGTCGCCGTTCGCGGCGTCGCTGCTGTTCAACTACATCGGCGCGTTCATGTACGAGGGCGACGCCCCGCTGGCCGAGCGACGCGCCCAGGCGCTCGCGCTCGACACGAGCCTGCTGGCCGAGTTGCTCGGCCAGGCGGACCTGCGCGAGCTGCTCGACCTCGATGTGATCACCGACACCGAGCGGGAGCTGGCCCGGCTGGACAGGCCGCTGCGCGACGCCGAGGATCTGGCCGACCTGCTTCGCTCCCACGGCCCCCTCGTGGCCGAGGACGTCGGCGTGCGCGAGGGCGACCCCGCGTGGCTGACCGCGCTGGAGGGCTCCCGGCGGGCCATCAGGGTGCGGGTGGCGGGGCAGGAGCGGTGGGCGGCGATCGAGGACGCCGCCCGGCTGCGCGACGCGCTCGGCGTGCCGCTGCCCGTGGGTGTGCCGCACGCGTTCCTGGAGCCGGTCGACGATCCGCTGGGCGACCTGCTCGCCCGGCACGCCCGTACGCGCGCCCCCTTCCTCGCGAGCACCGCCGCGGCCAGGTTCGGCCTCGGTGCCGCGGTCGTCACCGAGGCGCTGCGCCGCCTGGCCGCCTCGGGGCGGGTGGTGAGCGGGGAGTTCAGGCCGGGGGGCCGCGGTGAGGAGTGGTGTGACGCGGGGGTGCTGCGGATGCTGCGCCGCCGGTCCCTCGCCAGGCTCCGCAAGGAGGTGGAGCCGGTCTCCCCGGAGACCCTGGCCGCCTTCGCGCCCGCCTGGCACGGCATCAGCGGCTCTCCCCCACGGGGCAGGCCGCCGATCGACGCGCTGGTGGGCGCGATCGAGCAGTTGCAGGGTGCGGCGGTGCCCGCGTCGGCGTTGGAGACGCTCATCCTGCCCTCGCGGGTGCCCGGATACGACCCGTCGCTCCTGGACGAGCTGACCGCCTCGGGCGAAGTGGTCTGGGCAGGGCAGGGGTCCCTGCCAGGCGGTGACGGCTGGGTGTCGCTCTACTTCGCCGACACCGCGCCGATGCTGATGCCCCCTCCCGCCGACGTCACCCTGACGCCGGTGCACGAGGCGGTGCTGGAGGTTCTCGGCGGCGGGGGCGCGCTGTTCTTCCGCGAGCTGGGAAGCCGGGTCGGCGCGCTCCTGACCGGTTCCGTCCCGGATGACCGCGCCCTGTCCGCCGCCGTGTGGGATCTGGTGTGGTCGGGCCGGATCACCGGCGACACGCTCGCGCCGCTGCGGGCCGTCCTCGGAACGGGACGCCCCGCGCACCGCCCGGCCCCGACCAGGCGCCGTCGGGCGGTGCTGCCGACGAGGAGCGGCCCGCCCACCGTGAGCGGGCGCTGGTGGGCACTGCCCGCCCTCGCGGAGGACACCACCCAGCGCGCCCACGCCCAGGCCGAGGTGCTGCTGGAGCGACACGGCGTGGTGACCAGGGGGGCGGTGACCGCCGAGCGGCTGCCGGGCGGGTTCGCCGCCGTCTACCAGGTGCTTCGCGCCTTCGAGGAGAGCGGCCGATGCCGTAGGGGTTACTTCGTGGAAGGGCTGGGCGGCGCCCAGTTCGCCCTTCCCGGCGCCGTCGACCGGATGCGCTCCACATCCCTCTCCCCCACCGGGCCGGACACGGCGCCGGCGCCCGACCCGTGGAGCACGCGGAAGCCGGAGAGGGCGGAAGCGAGCACCCGGCGGGCGGTGGTGCTGGCGGCCGCCGACCCGGCCAATCCGTACGGCGCGGCCCTGCCGTGGCCCGCCCATCCCGGGGAGGTGTCCCACAAGCCGGGCAGAAAGGCCGGGTCCCTGGTGGTGCTCGTCGACGGGCACCTCGCCCTCTACGTCGAGCGCGGCGGCAAGACCCTGCTCTCCTTCTCGGGTGACGATCGTCTCCAGCCCGCCGTCGACGCCCTCGCGCTCGCCGTGCGCGACGGCGCCCTGGGCAAGCTCACCGTCGAGCGGGCGGACGGCACCGCCGTCAACGACTCCCCCCTGGGCGCGGCCCTGGAGTCCGCCGGGTTCCACCCGACCCCGAGAGGGCTGCGTCTGCGGGCATAGAGCACCGTGACCTTTCGTCCGGCCCCACCTCGCGTCGACGCGCGTGCCACGTGACCTGTCATCCGGCCCTCGTATCGATACGTGCGCTCCATGCCCCGTTGTCCGGTCCCGCCCGTATCGATACGCGCGCTCCATGACCTGTCATCCGATCTTGCCCGTGTCGGCGCGTGTGCTCGGCGAGGCGATTGCAGTCGTCCACCACTGGTTCGCAACCGGAGATTGGGACATTGGCCGCGTTGTCAGATCGAAAGGGGAAACAACGATGGCCAAGGCCAAGCCTCAGCTGTCCGAGCTGGCCGGGATCGGCACCGAGCTGGAGGAGAGCCAGCTCGCGCAGGTCAACGGTGGGTACTACTGGGATTTCTACCACTGGGAGGACTTCGCCCCCGGTGGCTGGGCGTACTGACGCCGCGCGGGTAGCCGGACAGGCATGAGAGGACGGGGCGTGGTCGTCGACCGCGCCCCGTCCGTTTTCTCTTCGCCCGTTCCTTCCGGCCCTCTCCGAAAGAGGGCCGGGGTTACGCCGCTCAGGACGGGGTCGTCGTCTTCCTGATCGGTTCCGGGAGTAAGCCATTCGGCGGACTCCCGGTGGTGGCCGCCGACAGGTGAGCACTCTGTGTTCCCGGGCCTTGAGTCCTGATGAAAGACCGCGCCTCTGCCGGCCGGCCGGGAGAAGTGATCGCTTTCAGCGTGGAGACCCCGCCTTCGGGCGTGGGAAGGACGTCATCTCCGAATCGAGATCACCTCGGCTGTCGGCTCGCCGCGCTCGCGTTCCTCACGCTCGCGCTCCTGGCGCCTCTGGATGGCCTGGAAGCCGACCAGGTCGTCCGGGAGCGCGTCGGGGACGTCGGTGTCGAACCTGGACAGCGTGCGGGTCCGCATCGCGACCAGCGCCGTGACCACGATGGCGACGGCGAACAGCACGTACATCAGGCCGACGCCCCGGCCCTCGCCGGTGCCGAGCACGAGGCCGACCGTGTCGGCCAGCGGCCCTCCGGGGAGCATCAGCGGTTCGAACAGCTCGCTGCCGTACGGGGCGACCAGGCCGAAGCCGACCGGCAGGGTCGACCAGGCGACGAGCGTGTTGAGCGCGATGACGCGACCGTGGAAGCGTTGCGGCACCTTGACCTGGATGATCGTCGCGTAGACGCCGTTGAGCATGGTCAGCCAGAACGACATGCCGAAGGCGCCGATCCCGATCAGGATCAGGTTCTGCTGCAGACCGGTGACCAGGCAGAAGACGCCGAGCACGAGGGTGGAGAGCATGACGCCGCGCAGCCGCTGCCGTCGCGGGCCTCCCCAGACGGTCATGGTCAGGCCGCCGAGGAAGACGCCGAGACCGCCGAAGAAGGAGATCCGGCCGACGTCGTCCAGGGTGGCGAAGCCCAGGACGAGCGGTGAGATGAGCAGGAAGAGCGGGGACAGGAAGATGTTCAGCACCGCGAAGAAGAACAGCATGCCGCGGAAGCCCCGGTTGCCCCAGGAGAACTTCCAGCCCTCGACCATCTCGGCGACCAGCGACTCCCTGCGCTTCCACGCCATCGTCTTCGGGAAGCGGACGAAGAGCAGCACGCTGATCGCGAAGACGTACGCGGCGACGTCCAGGACGAGGATGCCCTCCAGCCCGATCGCGGCCATCAGGCCGACCGCGGCCAGCGGGACGACGAGCTGAGCGGTACCGGTGACCATCTGGACCACACCGTTGGCGTGCCCGAGGAAGCGTTTGGGCACCAGTTGCGGGATGGCGGAGTTGTAGGCGAGGCGCTGGAAGGTCAGCGCGATCGACAGCAGCACCAGGAGCGGGTAGATGTGCCAGATCTGCAGGTTGCCGGTCCACAGCAGGATGCCCAGTGTCAGCTGGGTGCCGAACGCGCCGATGTCTCCGGCGATCATGATCTTGCGCCGGTCGTGGCGGTCGACGAGGGCTCCGGCCAGCGGGGAGACCAGCATGCCGGGAACGAGCGCGAGGACGGAGAAGAGGGCGAACCTGGCGAGCGAGTCGGTGGTGATGTAGATCCACAGCGGGATGGCGAACTCGGTGAGCGACGACCCGACGATCGAGACGAGCTGCCCGGCCGCCACGACGGCGAACCGTTTCATGCTGGGCGGAGGTCCCGAGCGTGCCGGGGTGCCCGTCGCGAGCGGGTCTGTCGTCCCCGGTGGCGCGCCGCCCGTGCCGGAGCCGGGAAGGGCGGACGCCGCGGAGTCAGGACCGGCGGAGTCAGGACCGGCGGGGGCGACCGGTCCCGCACCGGTGATCGCGGGTGCCGTCGTCGCCGGGGCGACTTCGGCGAGGTCGTCCTGGGTGGAGACGCCGCCGAGCCACCAGGTGGACCGGTCGGTGCGGGCCAGCTTGGCCGTGTCACCCGAGGCGATGGCCCGGTGGGTGCCGGTGACGATGGTCGCGAGCTCTTCCGCCCGATATTTCAGGAAAAAGTGCCCGGCCTCGTCGAGGACGACCACGGCCGTGGAGCCGGTGAGAAGATGCCACTCGCGGTAGCGCTCCTGATAGAACTCGGTGGCCGGGTCGCGGTCGCCCGCCACGGAGATGATCGGCGCCTTGAGCGGCTCGACGCCCTCCTCGAAGAGGCGGGTGAAGTAGCGCTCCGCCTCCTTGGTGCCCTTGCGACGGTTGTCGATCATCAGCTTGAGCTGGTCGCGCTCCAGGTCCTCCACGTCGAGACCCGCGGCCTGCAGGGCGTTCGCCCAGACCTGGTCGCTGCGGAGGCGGTCGGTGAGGTTCGACAGCTTGGCCAGCACCGAGGTGGGGCGGGCGAAGGGGAAGATGCCGCCGAGGTAGATCGCCTCGACCTGGCGGCCCGCGGCCTCCAGACGACGGGCGATCTCCACGGTCAGCATGACGCCGAGCCCGCAGTGCCCGTACAGCGCGAGCGGGCCTCGGATGTCCTTGAGGATCTCGTCCACGCAGCCCTGCGCGACCTCCGCCACCGGCCGGGTCTCCTCGATCAGCCCCATCTCCTGGCCGGGGACGGCGACCGCGTGCAGCGCCCAGTTCTGGGGCAGCCTGTCGGCCAGCGGCTGGTAGATGGCGGCGCTGCCGCCGCCGTACGGCACGCAGACCAGGGTCGAGGTGGCCGCGCGGGCCGGGGTGAGCCGGTGCAGCAGCATGCGCGGGCCGTCGTCGGCCGTCTCGACGAGCCGCGCCAGCTCGCGGACGGTCCGGTGCTTGAACAGGTCCAGGATCGTGACCTGGCGCCCGCCTTCAGGAATGGCTTTCCGAAGGCGGGCGACCACCTGTGCGGCGAGCAGCGAATGACCGCCCAGGTCGAAGAAGTCGTCCAGCACGCCGACCTGTACCAGGCCGAGCACCTTCGCCCACACCTCGGCGATCGCCTCTTCGAGAGGCGTCTCCGGCGGGACGAATCCGGCTTCCTGGTCGGGCCGCGCCTCGTCGGGTTCGGGCAGCCTGGCCCGGTCGACCTTGCCGTGCGACTTCAGGGGCAGCTCGTCCAGCCAGACGAACCGCCCGGGGATCATGTACTCGGGGAGCCGCTCACCGAGCCGCGCCCGCAGCTCGCTGACGCTGATCTGATCTCCGGCGACCTCGCCGACCACGTACGCGACCAGCCGGTCCCCGCGCAGGTCGACGACGGCGTGGGCGATCCCCGGCTGGTCGGCGAGCACCGACTCGATCTCCGGCAGCTCCACCCGGTAGCCCCTGACCTTGACCTGCAGGTCGCGGCGGCCGAGGAAGCACAGGTCGCCCGAGGGCAGCCACCGGCCGAGGTCACCGGTCCGGTACATGCGGGCGCCGGGCCCGCCGTACGGGTCGGGCAGGAATCTCTCGGCCGTCAGGCCGGGCCGCCCGAGGTATCCGCGGGCGAGCCGGTCGCCGCCGAGGTAGATCTCGCCGGTCATGCCGGGCGGGACCAGCCGCAGGTGCTCGTCGAGCACGTAGACCGCGGCCCCGGGCAGCGGTCTGCCGATCGGCAGGTTCAGCGCCCGCTCGTGCTCGCCGGTGACGGCGTGGGTGGAGATGCCGACCGTCGCCTCGGTGGGGCCGTAGTGGTTGACCACCGTGGTGTGCGCGGTCAGCTCACGGGCCCAGCTCCACCGGGAGGCCTCGCCGCCGAGGACGAGGAGCTTGCGCGGGAGCAGCTGCGCGGGGTCGTCCACCGCGGCGAGCAGCGAGGCGAGGTGGGAGGGGGTCATCTTCAGGTAGTCGGTGCCGCTCAGCAGCCCGGCGAGCTCCTCGGCGGGGGCCTGCGGGTCGGCCAGGTGCAGCTCTCCGCCGGTCATGAGCGACAGGTAGAAGATCGTCACCCCGAAGTCGAACGAGAGCGACTGCAGCAGGGTGTAGACCCCGCCGGGTTCGACCTCGAAGCGCTCCTCGACCCCGGCGAGATAGTTGAGCACCTGCCGGTGCTGCACCCCGACGCCCTTCGGCCGCCCGGTGGTCCCCGACGTGTAGATCACGTACGCGAGATGGCCGGGCGACACCTCCGGTGGCTCGAACCCGGTCTCGTCAAGCGCCTCGGAGTCCAGGCGGATCGTCGGCGCGCCGGCGACGTCGGGAAGCAGGTCACACAAGGCGGAGGTGGTCAGGACGGCGACGGCTCCGGCGTCGGCGAGCATGTACGCCAGCCGGTCACGGGGTTGCTTGGGGTCGAGGGGCACGTAGGCGCCACCGGCCTTCAGCACGCCGATGACGGCCGCGGCCAGGTCGGTGGACTGGTCGAGGAAGACGCCCACCCTGGTGTCGGGGCCCACGCCGTGACGGTTCCTCAGCAGGGCGGCGATCCTGGTGGAACGCTCGTCGAGCTCGGCGTACGTCAGCGAGCCGCCCGCCGTCGACGCCGTACCCGGCCCTGAGCCGCCGCGCGTGGCGGGCAGCGTGGTCGAGACGGGCGAGCCCTCGTGGACCACGGCCGTCGCACCGGGCGTGAGCGCGGCCCGCGCGGTGACGAGGTCGTGCAGCAGGTCGTGACCCGACGGCCGGAGCGCGGGACCCGAGCCGAAGCCCAGGACCCTCTCCCGCTCCTCGTCGGAGAGCAGCGACAGCTCGCCCACCCGCGTGTCCGGGTCCGCCACGATCGAGCGCAGCAGCGTCTCGAAGCGCGCCGCCAGCAGTTCCACGGTCTCCGGGTCGAAGAGCGCGGTGCTGTAGGCGAGGTGGCCGACCAGCCCGTCCGGGCTCTCGAACAGGTAGAGGCCGAGGTCGAAGCGGGTCGTCCTCGCCGGGAGCGTGAGGTAGGAGACGCGCCCGTCCTCCTCGCCCGCCTTGAAGTTCTGCAGCGCGAAGGTGACCTGCGCGAGCGGCGACCGGCTCACGTCACGGACCACGTTCAGTTCGTTGACCAGCTGGTCGAACGGGAGCTCCTGGTGCGCGTAGGCGTCCAGGGCGCTCTCGCGCGTCCTGGCGAGGAAGGTGGTGAACGACGGGTCGTCGGCCAGGTCCGCGCGCAGGACCAGGGTGTTGACGAACATGCCGACGACCCCGTCCAGCTCGGGCAGCCCGCGCCCGGCGACCGGGGAGCCGACCGCGAAGTCCGTCTGTCCCGAGTAGCGGGCCAGCAGGACCTGGAAGGCGGCGAGCAGCGTCATGTACGGCGTGGCGCCGGCCTCGGCGCCCAGCTCGGTGAGCCGCCTGGTGAGGTCGGCGTCCACCCGGACGTCGAGGGCGGCTCCCTCGTGGCGCTGCTCGGCGGGGCGCGGCCTGTCGGTGGGCAGCTCGATCGCGGGCAGCCCGGCGAGCCGGTCGCGCCAGTGGTCGATCTCGCGGCGGTGGTCGCGGCCCCGCTGCCAGAGGGCGTAGTCGCCGTAGCCGACCGGTGCGGGCGGCGGGGTCCCGCCGTCGTGCAGGACGAGCAGCTCGCGGATGAGCAGGTCGCTGGACCAGCCGTCGATGACGGTGTGGTGGGCGGCGATGAGGAGGACGTGGTCGTCGGGCGCGATCCTCACCAGCACGGTGCGGAAGAGCGGGCCGTGCTCCAGGTCGAACGGGACGGCGAGGTCGGCGTCGAGCAGCTCGATCGCGGCGTCCACGCCGTCCGCCTCGACGACGCGCAGCGCGGCCGGACCCGGCTCGTCGATGACGAGTTCCGGGGTGCCGTCGTCGGTGGTGAGGAACCGCGTCCGCAGGGCCTCGTGGCGCGCGACGAGCTCGTCCAGCGCCCGGCGCAGCGCGTCTTCGTCCAGCTCACCGCGCAGACGCACCGCGACGGGGACGGTGTAGGTGGTGGTGCCCGGCCGGTACTGCTCAAGGAACCACAGGCGTTCCTGGGCGTGGGACAGGGGCGGGACGGTTCCTGAGGCGCGGCGGGCGACGGTGGCCCGTGACTCTCCGCGGCTCTTGAGCCGCCTGGCGAGCAGCGCCTTCTTGGCGTCCGACAGTGTTGTCTCGGTCACGCTTGTAACTCCATCCGGAGGGCCGCGAGGAAGAGCGCGGCGTCCCGTCCGTTGATCAGCCGATGGTCGTAGGCGAGGCCGATGTTGGCGACGGTTCTCATCGTCACCGTGCCGTCCTCGGCGAGTCGCGGTTCGGGCTGCGGCGAGGTGATCGCGAGAGCGCAGACCGTACCGGGGAAGATGAGGGGGATCGCGAGGATGACATCGGCGTCGGTGTGCAGGGTGACGGCGATGTTGGCACCGGTGAGGTCCTTCTCGCGGAAGTCCCCCTCGGTGGCGGCGAGCCGGTAGCGCATGAGCGCGTCGGCGATGGCCTTGAGCGAGCCGGTGTCGTGGACGACCGGCACGTACAGGCCCTCTCCCATGTCGAAGGTGACGCCGACGCGCGGGGCGTCGGCCGGATGTACCCGGTCACCGTCGACCGAGGCGAAGAACAGCGGGAACGCCGGGTGCAGCGCGGCCACGGCCTGGACGAACAGCTCCGCCGGCCCGACCGGCCTGCGTACCTCCCTGCTCAGCCCCTTGGCCCGCTCCAGCAGCGGGCCCACCTCGAACTTCACCACGGTGTACGCGGCGGGGATGGTCGCGTGCGAGGTGGTGACGGCACGCGCGACGGCACGCTGCACCCGCGAGAGGCGGTGCGCGCCCGGGTCCGCGGCCGACTCCCGCGCGTCCTGCCGCCCCTTCCGCGCGTCTTCGTGCACGTCTTCGTGCACGTCGGAGGCCGTCTGCCCGGTACGGCGGCGGACCAGGGCCTCCACGTCGGTCCTGCGGACGACGGCGAGGCCCAGGGACGCGACCTCGGCGTGGGAGACGCCGAGCTCCTCCATCGCCACCCGCGCGGGAGCGGTGACGACCGGCTCGGCCACCGGCGCGTCCCGCTGCCGCGCCGCATCCTCGGAGACCACCGGGGCGGGCACGCCGGTGACCGGCGCGGGCACGTCGGTGACCGGGGCGGGCTGCGGAACCGCCTCGGCGGTGATGCGGGCGAGGAGCGCGCCCGGAGCGATCCAGCTGTCGAGGGCGGCGACGTGGTGCAGGTAGCCGCTCTCCCCCGCCTCCAGCTCGTCGGCCGCCTTGGAGGTCTCCAGTACGGCGATCGGCTCTCCCGCGACGACGGGCTTTCCGTTCCCGACGAGCCACTCGACGACCAGGTACTCGGTGTCGTTGTTGTTGAGTTTGGGAACGTGGATGTCAGCCACGCAGAGCCTCCCGTACGGCGTGGTGGATCGTGGACTCCCCGGCCAGGACCTCGTTCTCCAGGTGCGCGGCGGTGGGGATCACGGAGTCCCGCGAGTGGACGAGGCGGACGGGTCCTCGCAGACGGTCCCAGAGACGGGCGTGCAGCAGGTGGGCGACCTCACTGCCCCAGGTGCCCCCGGCGGTGCTCTCCTCCGCGACCAGGACGACGTCCCCGAGGTGGGGCAGCAGCGTGTCGACGTCCAGCGGGTAGAGCCGGGAGGGGACGAGCAGCCGGGCGGAGATCTCCTCCTCCATCATCAGGGAGCGCATCGCGCCCAGCACCCGGTGGACCATTCCGCCGGGAGCGATGACCACGCAGTCGGGACGGTCACCCGCGTCGCGGATGTCCACCACGGCCAGGTCCCCGTCGCGGCGCATCAGGAACAGCGGGTCCACCCGTTCCATCTGCCGGGTGTAGAGGACCTTGTCCTCGAAGAACACGCACGGCTCGCCCCGTTCCAGCATCGCCGCGAACACCGCGCGGTTGTCATGGAAGGGGGACATCTCGTACAGCGACAGTCCCGGCATGCCGACGAAGTGCTTCTGCAGGCTCTGGCTGTGCGTGGGACCGTAGCCCCGGCCGCCACCGGTGGGGCAGCGCACCACCATTCGCAGCGGCAGCCGCCTGCCGTACATCGACACCGACTTGCCGGCGAAGTTGCACAGCTGGTCGAAGGCGAGCGCCACGAAGTCGCCGAACATGATCTCGGCCACGGCCGTGTTACCGGCGAGCGCCAGTCCCGCCGCGACGCCGGTGAGCGCGCCCTCGCTGATCGGGGTGCCGATCACCCGCTCGGGAAAGCGGGTGGAGAGCCCCTTGGTGATTTTGAAGGCGCCGCCGTACGGGTCGAGGATGTCCTCGCCGAGCACGTAGGCGGTGTGGTCGTCGTTCAGCAGCCCGTGCAGGGCCGCGTTGAGGTTCTCCGCTACACGCACGATCCCTCCCAGCGGGAGAGAGGGCGCGCGGCCACCTCGTCGGCGACGGCCTCGACCTCGGCCTTGACGACGCCGTCGAGCCGGTGGAAGTGCTCGGGGTGGTCGTGGGCGTAGCGGGCGTACCAGTCGTTCTCCCTCGCGGCCTGTACGACGTCGGCCGGGCGGATGTCGTCGCCCTTGCTGTGCGGCCCGAGGCGGTGGGTGACGAACTCGACCACCAGGGGCTGCCCCTCGCGCACCCGCGCGATCTCGCGTTCCAGCGAGAGGCGGATCTCGTTGACGTCGGTGGAGACGACCAGCCGGTGCGCGATGCCGAAGGCCGCCGCCCGGCCGGCCACCGTCCCGGCCATCTGCGAGGCGGTCGGAGTGGACTGGGCGATGCCGTTGTTCTCCACCACGACGAGCAGCGGGAGCCGCCAGAGCGCGGCGAGGTTCAGCGCCTCGTAGACCGCGCCCTCGCCCCAGGTGCCGTCGCCGATGTGGACGCAGGCGAGGGTGCCGGGCTCGGAGCGCTTGAGGTGCAGCGCGACACCGGCGGCGACCGGCATGCTCTCACCCTGAACGCCGGTGGACATGTAGCGGTCGCGGTGGATGTGCTGGCTGCCGCCGACACCCCCGCAGACCGCGCCCTCCCTGCCCATGATCTCGGCGAGCAGGCCGTGCGGGTCGCGGAACCTGGACAGGTAGTGGCCGTGTCCCCGGTGGTTGCTGAAGACGTGGTCGGCCGGGCCGAGCAGGGATCGCAGCGCGACCGGGACGTACTCCTGGCCGAGGCAGGTGTGCGTGGTGCCGTTGAGGTCGCCCCTGCCGTACAGCTCCAGGAGCTTGAGCTCGAAGTGCCTCACCAACAGCAGGAGTTCCAGGTCGTCGTCGGCGAGGCGGGAGAGACGGAGGCCGTCGAGGATCTCAGTCATCGCCGAGGGAGTCCACGATCCCGGCGATTGTCGGGTTGTCGAAGAAGTCGTCGAGGGAGACCTCGATGTCCAGGCGCTTGCGCATCCGGGCGATGATCTGCGTGATGGTGAGGGAGTGGCCCCCCAGATCGAAGATGTCGTCGTCATCGGCGATCGGTGATATGCCGAGCACCTCTTCCCAGATCTCGCGTACCTGGTCGTTCAGCGTGGTGACGGAACCCATCTCGTCCTCCAGAATTTCGTGCAGTGTCAGGTTGGGGTTGTGCGTGGCGCGTTCCAGAAGGAGACGCAGGTCGTCGGCGACCCTGGCGGCGTCGGGCACCGTCTCGGGGTCGTGGCGCAGGCTGATCTCCAGCCCGCCGGGACCGTCCACGCACTGCAGGTGCAGCGCGCCGCGTACCGCGTGGTTGAAGACGGTCCACTCCACCGACGCGTCGAGCCCGGTGAACACCGGGTCCGTGTCGCGGCGGGTGCGGTAGCTGACGGAGACGGGGACGAGCGCGGCGTGCGGTCTGAGGCGGGGCATCGCCCGGGAGAGCGGCACCTGGCGGAAGCGGTAGATCTCCCTCAGTTCGGTGCGCAGCGCGGTGGCGAACTCGCGGAAGGTCGCCTCGGGGGACGGACCGGAGGCGACCGGGAGTTCGTTGACGAACAGCCCGATGTGTCCCGCGGCCTCGGGGGTCCGGGTCGACAGGTCGACGGCGGTGGTGACCGCGGTGTTGCCGTAGCCGAGGAGCAGGGTGTGCAGCCCGGCGAGCAGCACCTCGAACCGGGTCAGGACGGGGGTGGAGGAGAGGTCCCGCGACGGGTCCGGCTCGATCGACGGGTTCACGGTGAACCGCAGTACCCGGCCCTGGGCCGCTCGCCGGGATCTCAGCGCGCGGCCGAGAACGACGGTCTCGCCGGGATCGCGCCAGCGGGGCTTCCAGAACTCGCGCGCGGCGGGAAGCAGGGCGGCCACCCGGTCGCGCTCGGCCCGCCCGTGGTCGATTTCCGGCAGCGGGGGCGGCGGCTCGCCGTTGTAGAAGGCGGCCAGATCGCGCACCAGGATGTCCTTCGACTGCCCGTCGAAGATCAGGTGGTGGGCGACGAAGAGCAGGAGGTTCCGTCCGGGACCGATCTCGAACAGGGTGAACCTGGCCAGCGGCCCCTTCTCCAGGTCGAACGCGCGCAGGATCTCCTCCCGCACGGCCCGCCCGTACCGCTCGCCGTCCTCACCGCTCTCGCCGTCCCGGGAAGGCGAATGCGGCGAGGGCGAAAGGTCGCGCGTGTCCCCCGCCACCCCCGCGGCGACGTCGGCGGAAGAGGGGATCGTCACCCGGCGTACGGGAACCTCGGCTCCCGGCACCAGCCGCAGCTCGTTGTCCACCTCCGCCACCACATCGCGCAGCATCGGATGCCGGGCGACCACCGCCGCGCAGGCCGCCAGGAGCGCTCCGGTGTCCAGATCGCCGCGCAGGTGGACGAGTATCGGCATGTGATAGGCGGCGCCCCCGCCCACGCTCTGCTCGGTCACCCACATCCCCTGCTGGGTGAACGTGACCTCCGGCAGGCCCGCGGACGTGTTCTCCCGCGAGGTCTCCGAGGTCTCCGCCACCTCGTTCCGTGAAGTGTTCTCGGCGGCGAGACCGGCCATCACTCGCTCTCCGTCATCCGGCGCAGGGCCTTCTTGTCGACCTTGCCGCCGGCGTTGCGCGGCAGGGCGTCGACCGTGATGACGTGCGCGGGCAACTCGTGCGGGGCGAGGCGGTCCTTGAGAAAGATCCGCAGATCCTCGGGCGCGAGGGCCTCTTCGGTGACGAGGGCCACCGCGACGACGGTTCCGAGCACGGGGTGGGGAACCCCGAACGCGGCGGCCTCGATCACCGCGGGGTGCCGGTAGACGACCTCCTCGATGTGGATCGTGGAGACCTTGAAGGCCCCGGACTTCACCACGTCGCTCTCGCGGTCGACGAGGTAGAGATAGCCTTCGGCGTCGATGTAGCCGAGATCGCCCATCCGCACCCAGCCGCCGCGGAAGGTCCCGTTCTCGGGGTCGCCGTAGTAGGCGCGCGGTGCCGCGGGGGATCGCATCCAGACCTCCCCGGTCTCTCCCGCCTCCAGTGGCTCCCCCTCCGCGGTGGCGATCCTGACCCGTCCTCCGGCGATGGCGCGGCCGACGCTTCCCGGCCGGTCCGGGTCGAACATCATCACCGTCTGGGCCGGGGCCGCCTCGGTCGAGGTGTAGTAGTTGGTGATCGTCGCTCTGGGGAAGGCCGTGGTCAGCGCCTGGGCGACGGCCGAGGGCAGCGGCGCGGCAGCCGAGCCGAGCAGCAGCACGCTGGACAGGTCGTGCCGTTCGGCCACCTTCGCGTTGATCAGCTCGATGGCCATCGCGGGGACGAGGAAGACCGTTCCCGCACGGTAGGACTCGATCAGCGAGGCGAAACGGGCCGGGGTGAAGCGCGGCAGCGTCACGACGGCCGGATGGGCGTCGAGCGCGTTGATCAGCATCGCCTGCCCGGCGTTGGTCCCGATCGGGAAGGCGTGGACCAGATGCCGGGAGTGCGCGAACGGGCGGCGTTTGGCACCGCAGCCGTAGGCCAGATTGGCATGGGTCGCCGAGACCCCCTTGGGACGGCCCGTCGTACCGGAGGTGTAGAGGATCTGGGCGAGATCTCCGGGCTCCGGAGGCGCGATATCGGCCTTCTCATAGGAGGTTTCGACGTTCAGACCGTCGACCGTGGCGCTCCAGCCGACCTCGGGCACCGCGAGACCCGGGGCGTGCACGACGCCGGTCGCGCGGCAGTTCTCCAGCATGAGGCGCAGGTCATCGAGGGCGAGGCGGTCGGAGAGCGGTACGCCCACCGCCCCTGCCGCCAGCACCCCGCAGAACGCCACGGCGTAGTCCGCCCAGTCCGCGGCCCCGAACACCAGACCCACCCGGTCGCCTCGGGTGACGCCCCGTGCGACCAGGCTGTTCGCGAGCGCGGTGGACCGCTCGTGCCACTCGCGATAGGTGAGCCGAGCCGAGCCGTGCACGATCAGCGCGACCCCCTCGGGGTCGGCGAGGGCTCGGTCCCTGAGCAACTGGGGGACGGTCAGGTTCACCAAGTGAACCTCCCATTAAAGATCGGATGTATGCGCGTTCGATGTGTGCGAGCACCGAAGGCACAACAGGAAAGAATCTTTACTATTTAAAATCGAGCGCTAGTCTTACATGATCGTAAGGCTCACACAAGACTTTGGGGAGGGGGTTCACAAAGGAACTGAAAACGCGCGAAAGTGACCCTTGCGCCCTCAGGACGAAGGTGTAACACTGACGACCGCGGAGCTAACTGAAAGGTTTCTTTCCAGAAAGAGACCTTTCCCGACGCCCACTTAACTGGTCAAATAGGCACAGAGTGGGTTTTTTGCGTACCAACCTCCAACGCGATTGCGTGAACTAACGGGCCCGTGGCCGACAAAGGAGCCCTTTGTGTTCCCACCGGAGACCGTTCCAACCGGTCAAACAGGGACGGAATACCCCCTGTCGTACGGTCAGCAACGGCTTTGGTTTCTCCACAAGCTCGACCCCAGCGACTCGGCCTACAACACATCCTATGTTTACAGGTTGAAAGGTCGCCTTGACAAGATCGCTTTGGCCGCTGCTTTCACCGCCGTGGCGGCACGGCACGAGAGCCTGAGGACCCGGTTCCGTGAAGTGGCCGGGGAGGCCGTCGCGATCGTCGAGCCGCCGTCGCCGGTGACGGTCGAGCACCTCACCGCCCCCGGCGAGCGGGAAGCCGCGGCTCTGGTCTCGACGCTCACCAACACGGCCTTCGACCTGGCCGCCGCGCCGCCGTTCCGCGTCTCGCTGATCGAGCTCGGCCCCGCCGATCACGTGCTCTGCGTCGTCCTGCACCACATCAACGGCGACGGCTGGTCGCTGAGCGTGCTCCGCTCCGAGGTCGCCGTCCACTACGGAAGCCGGGGCGGCGCCCCGCTGCCCGAACTGCCCCTGCAGTACGGCGAGTACGCCCGCGCCCAGCGTCCCGAGGACTCCGAGCTGCGCTGGTGGACCGAGCGGCTGGCCGGGGTGCCTCCCCTGGAACTCCCCACGGACCGGCCGCGCCCGGCCCGGCGGACCGGCGCGGGCGCCCAGGTCGACTTCCGGATCGCCCCCGACCTGACCGCCTCGATCGGCGACCTCGCCCGCCGCACCCGGTGCACACCGTTCATGGTGCTGCTCTCCGCCTACCAGGTCCTGATGCACCGGCACACCGGCCAGAGCGACTTCTGCGTGGGCACCCCCTCGGCCGGTCGCGGCAGCACCGAACTGGAGACCATGATCGGTTTCCTCTCGACCACCCTCGCCCTGCGCTGCGACGTCTCCGGCGACCCCACCTTCGAGGAGCTGCTCAGGCGCACTCGCAGGGTCGTGCTGGACGGGCTCTCGCGGCAGGACGTCCCCTTCGAGCGCCTCGTGGCCGATCTCGACGTGGAACGGGACCTGAGCCGCACTCCCCTGTTCCAGACCCTGTTCGCCTTCCACACCCACGGCGAACCGGACGAGCCGCTGCCCGGCCTCGACGCCACGTACTTCCCCAACGGCTGGGCCCGCGCCCGGCTCGACCTCTCGGTGGACCTCTACCGTGGCGAGGACGGCGCCCTGAACGGCACCGCCATCTACAGCACCGACCTGTTCGACCACGAGACCGTGGAACGGATCATCGCCCGCTTCCAGGAGCTGCTCACGGCCGCCGTGGCGGATCCGGGCGCTCCGGTGAGCTCGCTGCGGATGCTGCCGGACGCCGAGCTCGACCTGCTGGAGGAGTGGAACGACACCGCGACCGAACTACCGGAGCTCACACTCGTCGACCTGCTGCTCGAACAGGTCGCGGCGACCCCCGACGCGATCGCGGTACGCGCCACACCCGCCCCCGCCGCGACGCCGGCCGGGACCACCCCGCTCACCGCGAACGAACCGGTGCGCGAGGGAGCGCCGGTGGACGGACCCGCCGCGCGGGAACTGACGTACGCGGAGCTGGCCGGGCGGGCGGCGGAGCTGGCCGGGCGGCTGAGCGCGGCCGGGATCGGGCGCGGCTCACTCGTCGCGGTCCGGATGGAGCGCGGCGCCGACATGCTCGTCGCCCTGCTGGGCGTGGCGATGAGCGGCGCGGCCTACCTTCCCGTCGACCCCGACTACCCCGAGGCCCGCGTCTCGTACGTGATCGAGGACTCCGCGGCGGCGCTCGTCCTGACCGGCCTCGACGACCTCCCCCCGATGACGGACGCGGTGACGGGCGAGGCGACCGGCC
Source organism: Streptosporangium sp. NPDC049046 (assembly GCF_040649155.1). Lineage (NCBI taxonomy): Bacteria > Bacillati > Actinomycetota > Actinomycetes > Streptosporangiales > Streptosporangiaceae > Streptosporangium > Streptosporangium sp. NPDC049046. Next base: position 194,049 of record NZ_JBEZEZ010000008.1, read on the forward strand.
CAATGACCGGCACAGCGACCGGCACAGCGACCGGCGCGCTGGTCCCCGCGGCACCCGCCCGGCCGCTTCCCGACGACACCGCGTACGTGCTCTACACCTCGGGATCCACCGGCCGGCCGAAAGGCGTCGTGGTACCCCACCGGGCACTGACCAACTTCCTGCTGGCCATGCGTGACCTGGTACGGTCCTCGCCGCAGGACGTGTGGCTCGCGCTGACCTCGCTGTCGTTCGACATCTCCGCCCTGGAGCTCTACCTGCCGCTGGTGACGGGAGGACGGGTGGTCGTCGCCGACGCGGAGACGGCCCGCGACGGGGTACGGCTCGCCCGGCTCGTGCGGGACGAGGGCGTGACCCACGTCCAGGCGACGCCCTCGGGGTGGCGCGTCCTGCTCACCGGCGACCTGCCGCGCGTGGTGGGCCTGACCGGCGGCGAGCCGCTCGCCCCCCGGCTCGCCCGCGAGCTGCGTCCCCGGGTCGACCGGCTCGTCAACGTCTACGGGCCGACCGAGACCACCATCTGGTCCACGGCCTGGGACGTTCCCGAGGACCCCGGCGAGATCGTCATCGGCCGCCCGATCGCCAACACCGTCGTCCACGTCGTCGACCTCGGCGGCGGGTCGTGCCCGATCGGGGTGGCCGGGGAGCTGCTCATCGGCGGCGAGGGGGTCGCGACCGGTTACCTCGGCCGCCCCGCCCTGACCGCTGAGCGCTTCGTCCCCGGCCCCGGCGGTTCGCGACACTATCGGACGGGAGACCGTGTCCGCCTGCGTAACGACGGCACCCTGGAGTTTCTCGGCCGGACCGACAACCAGGTCAAGCTGCGGGGTCACCGTATCGAGCTGGGCGAGATCGAGGCCGTGCTCGACGCCTGCCCCGGCGTGCGGCAGGCGGTCGTCGTGGTGCGCGGAGACCGCCTGGTCGCCTTCGCCGTACCCGCCGCTCTCTCTGAGACGGACGCGGACACCGCGGCCACCGGACCGGACGGCACGGAAACGGGCCGCGCGGAAACAGGCGGGTTCGGAGCAGGTCACGTGGGAACGGACGGCACGGAAACGGGCCGCGCGCAGGGCGCGGGCGCGCTCGACGGCCTTCGGGAACACGCCGCGCGCGAGCTGCCCGGCTACATGGTGCCCAGTGTGTTCGTCGAGGTGGAGACGCTGCCGCTCACCCCCAACGGGAAGGTCGACCGCAACGCGCTCCCCGACGTGGACGCGGCGCCCTCACCGGACGCGATCGCCCCCCGCACCCCGGGCGAACGGATGGTCGCGCAGGTCTTCGCCGAAGTGCTCGGGACCGCGGAGGTCGGGGCGTACGACGACTTCTTCACCCTCGGCGGCCACTCGCTGCTGGCCACCATGGTCACCGCGCGGCTGACGGCGCTGTCCGGGATGGAGGTGCCCGTGCGGGAGGTGTTCCTGCGGCCGACGGTCGCCGCGCTGGCGGATCTGATCGCCACCGCGTCCGTGGCGGACCTGATCGCCACCGCGTCCGTGGCAGAACCGATCGCCACCGCGTCCGGCGACAGGAGCGACGGGCCGCGACCTCGGCCGGAGGGAACCGTCCCGCCGCTCTCCTTCGGGCAGGAGCGGCTCTGGTTCCTCAACCGGCTCGATCCCGATGACGCGTCGTACAACATGTGCCTGGTCAGGCGGCTGCGCGGGCCACTGGACCGGAACGCGCTCGCCGGCGCCCTCGCCGGGACCGTCGCGAGGCACGAGAGCCTGCGCACCCGCTTTCCCGAGGTGGACGGGGTGCCGGTCGTGGTCGTCGACCCGCCGGGGCCGGTGGCTGTCGAGGAGACGGACGCGGCGGGCGAGGCCGGGGCGTTGGAGCTGGTCGCGACCCTGACCAACGCGCCCTTCGAGCTGGGCGCCAGGCCGCCGCTGCGGGTCACACTGATCAGGATCGCCGAGGACGACCACGTCCTGTGCGTCGTGCTGCACCACATCCTCGGCGACGGCTGGTCGCTCAACCTCATCTTCGACGAGGTGTCGCACCTGTACTCCGGCGCCGGCGCCCTGCCGCCGGTCCCGCTCCAGTTCGGCGACGTCGCCCTCTGGCAGCGCGGGCGCGATCTCGGCGACCTGCTCGGCTACTGGCGGGACAGGCTCGCCGACCCCACCCCGCTGGACCTTCCGGTCGACCGGCCGCGCACCGCGGGTGCCGCCAGGCGCGGCGACGTGGCGAACGTCCGGCTGGACGCGGCGGAGGCCGCCGCCCTCGCCCGGCTGGGCAGGGAGCACGGCGCGACCATGTTCATGGTCCTGCTCGCCGCCTACCAGGTCCTGCTGTCACGGCACACCGGGCACAGCGACATCCTGGTCGGTACGGCCACCGCGGGCCGGGACCGGGTCCAGCTCGAACCGGTCGTGGGCTATCTCAGCGACACCCTGGTCATGCGCGGCGACCTGTCGGCCGACCCCACCTTCGCCGAGCTGCTCCGTGAGACCCAGATCGGCGTCCTGGACGCCTTCTCCCACCAGGGCGTGCCGTTCGAGGAGCTGGTGGCGGCCCTGAGGGTCGAGCGCGACCTCACCCGCACGCCGCTGTTCCAGACCATGCTCATCCTGCACACCCAGGACGTCGGCCGGCCCCGCGACGCCTTCGCGGGGCTGACCACGACGGGGTTCGAACACGGCATGCGGCAGGCCAAGCTCGAACTGATGCTGGAGGCATGGCAGGACGAGCACGAGCTCACGCTCAGCTTCGTCTACGACGCCGAACTGTTCGACCGGTCCACGATCGAGGCGATGGCCGCGCGGTTCCGCCTGCTGCTCACCGCGCTGCCGGAGGCGTCCGGCGACCGGATCTCCGAGCTTCCGTTGCGCACCGGGGAGGACGACGCCCTGCTGCGGCGCCTCTCGCGGGGACCCGCGCGACCACCCGCGCTCCCGGTGCCCGCCCTGTTCGCGGCGACCGTACGGGACACGCCGGACGCGACGGCGATCGGATGCGGGGGCGCCACGCTCGGCTACGCCGACCTGGATGCCCGCGCGGACGAGCTCGCGGCGCTGCTGCGGGGGCGGGGGGTCGTGCCCGGCGACGTGGTCGGCGTCTGCCTGGACAGGTCGCCCGACGCCGTCGCGGCCCTGCTCGCCGTCTGGCGGGCGGGGGCGGCCTACCTGCCGCTCGACCCGGACCATCCCGCCGAGCGGCTCGCCTTTATGCTGGACGACAGCGCCGCCTCCCTCGTCCTCACCTCGGCGGACCTGGGCGACCGCCTGCCGCCTGGAACGCCACGCGCGCACACGAACGAACGCCCTCCCGCCATGCTGAACGGCACGGTGAACGTCCCCGCGCCCGGCTCGGCCGCTTACGTGATCTACACCTCCGGATCCACCGGAACGCCCAAGGGGGTCGTGGTCTCGCACCACAACCTGGCCGCCCGCGTCGCGTGGATGCGCGAGGCGTACGAGCTGGGCCCCGAAGACCGGGTGGTCCAGTTCGCCTCGCTGAGCTTCGACACCCACGCCGAGGAGATCTATCCGGCGCTGGCCGCCGGGGCCCGGCTGGAGTTGCTGCCCGAGGGCGGCGTCACCCTGCCCGACCACCTCGACCAGGTCACCGTGCTCGACCTGCCGACCGCGTACTGGCACGCGCTGGTCGACGACATCGACGAGATCTCCTGGCCGCCGACGCTGCGGCTGGTGATCCTCGGCGGCGAGCAGGTGCACGAGGCGGCCGTGACCCGCTGGCGGGAACGCTTCGGCGACAGGGTGCGGCTGATCAACACCTACGGCCCGACCGAGGCGACGATCATCGCCACCGCCGCCGAACTGGACGGCTCCCCCGGACGCCCGCCCATCGGCGTCCCGATCGCCGACACCTCGGTCCTGCTTCTGGACGGCTCCGGTGAGGCCGTGCCGCCGGGAGCGCCGGGTGAGCTGTGCGTCGGCGGGGCCGGGGTGGCCGTCGGCTACCTGGGCAGACCGGACCTCACGGGCGAGCGCTTCCCCACCCTCGGTGTCTCCGGTGATCCCGGTGTCCCCGGTGCCCTCGGCGGAGAGCGGATCTACCGGACCGGCGACCTGGCGCGCTGGCGGTCCGACGGGCGGCTGGAGTTCCTGGGCCGCCTGGACGACCAGGTCAAGGTACGCGGCTTCCGGATCGAACTCGGCGAGATCGAGGCGCGGCTGCTCGCCCACCCGGGCGTCGGCCAGGCGGCGGTGGCGGTCCGCGGGGAGACGCTGGTCGGCTACGTCGTCGGCACGGCCACGGGAGACGAGCTGGCCGGATACCTGGCGGCGACGTTGCCCGCCTACATGGTCCCGGCCGCCTGGGTGAGTCTCGCCGTCCTGCCGCTGACCGCGAACGGCAAGCTCGACCGGGCCGCGCTGCCCGCGCCCGAGGCCGGCTCCCGGACGAGGACCGCCCCGCGCGGTGACGCCGAGGAGCTGGTGGCCGAGATCTTCGGCGAGGTGCTGGGCGTCGAGGAGGTCGGCGCCTTCGACGACTTCTTCGCGCTGGGCGGGCACTCGCTGCTCGCCACCCGTGCCGTCGCCAGGCTCCGCGCCGCCGTCGAGGTGGAGGTGCCGATCCGCACCCTGTTCGCCAGAAGCACCGTGGCCGACCTCGCGGCGGCGGTGGAGGAGCTGCTCGTCGCCGAGCTGGCTGAGATGTCCGACGAGGAGGCCGAGCGCCTCATGAAAACCGGGAGCTGAGATGGGTCACCGCGTCGTGGTCAACCACGAGGAGCAGTACTCGATCTGGCCGGACGGCCGGGACCTTCCCGACGGCTGGCGAGAGGAGGGCGTCTCCGGCAGCAAGGAGGAGTGCCTCGCCCACATCGACCGCGTCTGGACCGACCTGCGCCCGCTCAGCGCGAGAAGTTCATGAAAAGTCCGGAAATGTTCGACAACTGGATCCGGATCCCGGCGAGCGGCGCCGGAGACCGCAGGAGAGGGGCCCGCAATGGTTAGGGAACGGCTGGCGGCGATGGTCGCCTCGGCGTCCGACGGAGCGGTCACGGCCGGGGAGGCACTCGCCGCCACGGTCCCGCTGTCCGCGCTGGGGGTCACCTCCCTGGCGCAGATGCGGCTGATCGACGCGGTGGAGACCGAGTTCGGGATCGAGATCGACCTGTCCGGCGACGGGTTCGACCTGCTCGACGACCTCGACGCGCTGGAACGCCACATCAACGAGGCGCGACGCGCGCGTTCCTGAACCCAGCTCCGAACGGGGGAGACACATGGACATCCGGTTCTCGGGGAGCCGCTCGGGAATGGCACCGCTGACCTGGGGGCAGCGGGCCATCTGGGACACGATCAGAAAGACGGCACCGGACGACCACTACTTCAACTTCGGCCGCGTGCTCGCCGTACCCAGGAGAGCCAGGCCGCTCACCGTGGCGGGAGCGGCCGAGGTGCTGCGCACCCTGGTGGAACGGCACGAGTCCCTGCGCACCAGGCTCGGCGAGGCGCCGCACGGGAACGCGGCGCACGCGGGCGGCACGACGCCGTACGGAAAGGCGGTCCACGCGAGCGGCACGACACCCCGCGAAGGCGGCTCCCGCGCAAACGACGGCGCGGAGCCGTGGCAGGTGCTCATCGCCGACGGCTCCATCCCGGTCACCGTGTCGGAGGGCGACCCCGAGCGGCTGCGGGACGCGCTGGCGAAGACCGCGTTCGACTACGGCGGCGAATGGCCGCTCAGGATCGGGCTCGTCGTCGACCGCGACGAGGTCACCCACATCGTGCTCGTCTTCTGTCACCTGGCGGCCGACGGCCTCGGCGCCGAGGTGGCGATCACGGACCTGCGGCTGCTCCTGCTGCGCGGCTCCGTACCCGGCCCGACCCCGCCCTCACCGCTGGAGCTGGCCCGCTGGCAGGGCTCGCAGCACGGTCTGAAGGTCGCGGCGGTGGCCGCGGAACACTGGGCGAGCGAGTACCGGCGCATCCCCCCGACCGTGTTCGAGCGGCGGACGGACGGCGCCGCCGAGGATCCCCCGATCTGGCGGGCACACCTGGTCTCCCGGGCGATGGACCTGGCCGTGCGGCGGATCGCCGCGGTGCGCGGCGCGGCCACCTCGACCGTCCTGCTCGCCGCCGCGTCCGCGCTGGCCGGAAGGGTGACCGGCCACGACCTGGGCGTGATGCTGCCGATCGTGAGCAACCGCTTCCGCGGCGACACCGTCAACGCGGTCACCACGCTCTCCCAGGAGGGCCTGTTCGTGCTGGACCTGCGCGAGGGCGGCTTCACCGAGCTGCTGCGCGCGGCCAAGCCCGCCGCGCTGCGCGCCTACCGGTCCGCATACCACGACCCGGACGACCGGGACCGGCTCACCGAGCGGGCCGGCCGGGAGCGGGGGGTGCGGATCCACCCGTACTGCTGCTTCAACGACATGCGCTTCACCGACCGGGTGGACGCCTCCCCCGACGAGCGAAGCGTGCGGCGGGCGCTGGACGAGACGACCCTCACCTGGCCGCTCAGCCAGGAACGGCTCAACTGCCGCTTCTGCCTGCACGTGACCGACGAGCCCGGCGGGCTGGGCGTCTCGCTCACCGCCGACACCGGCTGTCTTTCCCGCCCCGCCATGGAACGCTACCTGCTCGACCTGGAGTCCTTGCTGGTCGAGGCCGCGTTCCGCGAGGTGCTGGAGCCGGTCGGTTGACGATCCACGCCTACGCCGAGTCGACGTCCTGCGTCCAGGGCGGCGCGCTCCGCTTCCATCTCGCCCGCGCCTCCCGCGCCCCGCTGCGCGGCTCGGTGCTGGTCGAGGACGTGGCCACCGACCTGGCCGTGCTCGACGGGGAGTTCACCGGGCCGCTGTGGACGCTGGGGGTCTCCCCCGGCTGGCGCAGCTCGCTCTACCGGGCGATCTTCAGCGCCGACGAGGAGAGCAGCGAGGTCTACTTCGTCGTACGGGCCGCCCGTCCCCGCTCACCGGTCCTGCTGTCGATCCCGTTCCCGACCTGGCAGGCCTACAACCGGGCGGGCATCCCCGGCGAGTCCATCTACTGGACCGAGCAGCCGACCCGCGCCGCGCGCGTCTCCTTCGACCGGCCGGGCGGCGGGCCGCCGCCCGAGCGCTGGGAGGAGGGCATGATCCGCTGGCTGGGCCCCGCCGGGTACGACGTCGACTACTGCTCGGCCCTGGACCTGCACTCCGGGCGCGAGCTGCTCTCCGGTCACCGGCTGCTGATGATCAGCGGACACGACGAGTACTGGTCGGCGGGGATGCGCGACAGCGTGGAGGAGTTCGTCCGCCGGGGCGGCAACATGGCCGTCTTCTCCGGCAACACCTGCTGGTGGCAGTTCCGGCTGGAGGACGAGGGGCGCACCATGGTCTGCTACCGCGACGCGGTCGCCGACCCGATGGCCGCGGTGGATCCCGCCCTCACCACGGTCGAGTGGTCGAGCGCGCCGGTGAACCGCCCGGAGAACGGCCTGACCGGGGTGAGCTTCCGGCGCGGCGCCGGGACGTGGGGCCCGTACATGCGGCTCATGCACGAGGAGACCTACACCGTCCGCTTCCCCGAACACTGGGTGTTCGAGGGCACCAAGCTGGACGAGGGCGACACGTTCGGCAAGGGCGCCATCGGCTACGAGACGGACGCCTGCGACTTCGTCGAGGAGGACGGCGTGCCGGTGGCCACCGGACGCGACGGCACCCCGCCGTCCTTCGTCATCCTCGCCACCGCCGACCTGCGCCACTGGCACCGGTACGGCCAGGGTGGCATGGCGACGATGGGCGTCTTCGGCCTCGGCGCCGGGACGGTCTTCACCGCCTCCACCGTGAACTGGGGAAACACCCTGCACGACCCGGTCGTGGACCGGATCACCCGCAACGTGCTGGACCGGCTCTCGATACGCGCGGACGACTGGGAGACCATCGGCGCCGCGGACGAGATCCGGGCGCTGACCGTGTTCGACTCCCTGCTGTACGGTGCCACCTCCGGCGGCTCGCTGCTCGCCCGCGAGGTCTCTGGCCAGAACCTGCGCTGGCGCCCCGCCGGCACCGCCCCCGCCCTCGTCGCCCTCGCCACCCCCAGGGAGGCCACCGCCGTCCACCCGATCGGCCTGTACGGTCTCACCGCCGACGACCGGCTCGTCTACCGCGACCCCGAGCACGGCTGGATCACCCTCGCCGACGGGCCCCGCGACGGGGTCGGCCTGGGCATGGTGAACGGCGAGCTGTTCGCCGCCGCCGCGGACGGCCTGTGGCTGCTCGACCCGGAGACCTCGGCCTGGAGCCTGGTCGAGGCCGGTTCCGGCGCCGTGGCCCTGACCGCGATGAACGGCCGGCTGTACCTGGCGGACGCGGACGGCAGGATCCGCACGCGACTGCCGGTGGCGACCCCGGCCGGATGGACCGACCTGTGCGACGCGAGCGGCTGCACCGTGCTGACCGGGCACGCGGGCACCCTGATCGGCACCGCCGCCGACCGCCCCCTGCTCCGGCGCGCGAACCTTTTGAAGGATGCGGCATCCACTCCGTGACCGCGAGGCACCGCTGCCCGGCGGTGTCGTACGAGGTCAGATGGAGACCGGGCCGTAGAGGGCGGCCGGGGAGCCGGTGGCCAGGGCCCAGTAGCGGTCGCCGTAGGACCAGTGCCACCACTCGGTGGGGTAGTTGACCAGTCCTACCGCCTCCAGGGCGGTGCCGAGGAGCTTGCGGTGGTGGCGGGCCTCGGGGGACAGCCCGGGGGCGTCGGTGTAGCAGGCGCCGTCGCTCTGCTCGGGGGTGGCGTTGAGCCGGGTGCCCATGTCGACCTCGGTCCCGTCCTCGGTGGACAGGGTGAGGTCGACCGCCGCTCCCGCGGTGTGCGGGGCGATCTCGACGGGCGAGACGTAGCGGCTCGCCGCGGCTCGCAGCTCCGCGGGCGACATTTCCGGATACAGCGTCTTGAGCTCCGCCGAGTAGCCGTCGAAGATCTCCTTCTGCGTCGCCGGTGGCCGGTACCCCTCCACCATCAGCAGCCGGTATCCCCCCGGCAGCTGCGCCTGGGCCTCCTCCAGCCGGGTGAGCAGCCCGAGCCTGAGGTGGGCGAAGGCTCCCGCGGGGTCGGCGAGCCGCCCGTCCATCCGCAGCCGTCCCCGGACATCCACCAGCCGCTCGCCCGACTCCTCGACGGGGATCGAGACGACTCGGGCATCGGAGATCAGAACGATGTCGCGCATGACCGTAATTCTTCCCCAAGCACCACCGTGCGCGGACCCGCCCGCCACGAGCGAGAGGGCGCACCGGGGAGTGGGCCCGGCGGCGGACAAGATCGTGCGGGATATCGGACCGTGTCCGGGAACAGCGGGCAAGATCGCGCGGGACGTCAGACCGTGTCCGAGAACACCTGCTCACGGGCCTGGTGCAGCGCCGACACCAAGGCACCGCGCAGCACGGGGTTTCCCCTGACCCGGGAGACCATGACCCTGGGCCGGCTCGGGCAGAACCGGGCCACCGCGTCCTGCACCCTGTCGGCGAGCGCGTCTCCCCCGGCCCTGCCGACGTCGCCGCTGAGCACGATGAGCCCGGGGTCCAGGACCACCGCGACGGCGGCGACGCCGATGGCGAGCCGCCCGGCCAGCTCGTCCAGGAACGCCTCGGCACCCTGGGCGACGGCGGTACGGACGTGCTCTCCCACGGAGTCGGCGTCGGGGTCGGCCCCGGGGGCGAAGCCGATGCCGTGGGCGCTCGCGAGCCCGGCCACGGCGTCACCGCCGACCAGGCGCTGGAACGAGCCCGACTGGGGCTCGCTCACGTCGGTGGGGAGCGGTTCGCCGGGGACGGGGAGCCAGCCGATCTCGCCCGCGCCGCCGGTGAAGCCGCGGTGCAGCCGTCCGCCCAGCATGACGCCGAGTCCCTGGCCGACCCCCGCCCAGACGAGCACGAAGTCGTCGACGCCCAGCGCCGCTCCGTACGCGCGTTCGGCCAGCGCGGCCAGGTTCACGTCGTTCTCTATCGTCACCGGGACCCCGAGGTCGCGGCGGAGCTCGGCGAGCACGCCGTTGTGCCAGGAGGGCAGGTCGAAGGAGAAACGCACGTCACCAGTGCCGGGGTCGACGACGCCCCGGGTGCCGATCACGAAGGCGCGCAACCGGTCGACGCCGATGCCCGCCGCCTCGCACGCCTGGCCGAGCGCGCTCCGCACGAGCCGTACCGGGTCGTCGTGCCCGCTGGGATCCGCGGCGACCTCGGCGACGAGGGTGCCGGTGATGTCGGCGACCCCGGCGCTGATCCTGTCCGGCAGCACGTCGAGCCCGGCCACGTACGCGCAGGAGGGCACCACCCCGTAGAGGGCGGCGTTGGGTCCGCGTCCGCCCGCCTGCTCGCCGACCACCGCGACGAGGCCGCGATCCTGGAGTCTGGACAGCAGCTGACCGGCGGTCACCTTGGAGAGCCCGGTATATTCTCCCAGTTCGGCCCGGGTGAGAGGGCCGCTGGACAGTAGGAGTTCCAGCGCTGCGCGGTCGTTGAGCTGGCGCAGCAGCCGGGGGGTCCCCGGGCGTGTGGGCAAGGTCGTCCTCCCCGTCACGATCCGCTAACGATCGTTTCTTTTAAGAAAGTTTCTTGTTAGTTTAACCCTAGTCAGCCCGCAGGCAAGCGATCGGAGCCGCGGGTTGCGGTAAACCCGACAGCTCCCATTGAGTGCAGAGGGTCACGGGGACCCCGGCCATAACAGATGAGCGCAAACCCCGGCGAAAGCCTGAAAGGGAGAACTCCAGTGAAGTTCGCGAGAATCGCCACCACGACGGCCACCACGGCCGCCCTCGCCCTGGGTCTCGCCGCGTGTGGCAGCAGCGAGCCTGCCGCTCCGGCCGCCGGCTCCGACGCGACGGCCCCCGCCGCGTCCGGCCCCAAGTTCGCAGGTCAGACGCTGACCGTCTGGCGCCTCGGCGCTCCGGACGAGAAGCAGGACAAGCTGATGGCCGACCTGAACGCCAAGTTCAAGGAGACCACCGGCGCAGACGTCAAGGTCCAGTGGGTCCCCTGGCCCGACGCGCAGGCCAAGTGGACCGCCGCCCTCGCCGGCGGCGAGGGCCCCGACGTCACCGAGTTCGGCAACGACCAGGTCGCCGCCTGGGTCGCGCAGGACGCGCTGACCGACATCACCGACGTCGTCAAGAGCGCACCCGACTTCCAGCAGATCCCGCAGAACCTGTGGGGCTACGAGACGGTGGACGGCAAGATCTACGCCGCCCCGTGGGGTGGCGGCACCCGCGCCGTCCTCTACCGCAAGGACTGGTTCGAGGACCTGAAGATCGAGGTCCCCAAGACCTGGGAGGACCTCGTCGCGGCGGGCAAGAAGATCGTCGCGGAGAAGGGCAAGGACGTCGACGGCTTCGCCTTCAACGGCGGTTCCGACGCCAACATGTCGCTCTCGCCGTTCGTCTGGTCGGCCGGTGGCGACTTCGCCGCCTTCGAGGGCGGCAAGTGGGTCGGCAAGCTGACCGACCCCGGCTTCAAGGAGGGCTTCCAGTACTACACCGACCTGGTGACCAAGCACGGCGTCTCGCGCAAGTCCGCCCTCACCCAGAACTCGGTGGACATCGCGACCCGCTTCGCCAACAGCAAGGTCGGCATGTACGTGACCGGCGGCTGGGACATCACCACCATCAAGGAGCAGAGCGGCGGCAAGGTCGACGACTCGAAGATGGCCTTCTTCTCGCTCCCGGCCAAGGACGGCAGCGGCCCGGCCCCGGCCTTCCAGGGCGGCAACGACATCGCCATCTGGAAGGACACCAAGAACGCCGAGCTGTCCGCCGAGTACGTCAAGCTCGCCGCCGGCAAGGAGTTCGGCACCCGCTACGCCAAGGAGGGCGGTCTGCTGCCGCTCTACCCCGAGGCTCTGGCCGAGTACGCCGCCGACCCGGTGCAGGCGCCGTTCGCCGAGACCTTCAAGGTCGCCAAGGGCTTCCCGAACGACACCAACTGGGCCGAGGCGAACGACACCAAGGCGGTCCTGCAGAGCGCGGCCCGCTCGGTCATCGAGGGTAAGAAGGACGTCGACACCGCGCTGACCGACGCCAACAAGGAACTCGAAGAGATCCTGAACCAGTAACCATGGCGAACACCTCAACCATCGCCCGGGACGGGGGCTCCCCCTCCGTCCCGGCGCGGGGGCACCGAGGCACCACGCCCCCGCGCGGGTCCAGGGGTCTGCCCGCCTGGGCAGTCCCTTACGCGCTGCTCGTCCCCGGCCTGATCGTCATCGCCGGCCTGCTGCTCTACCCGCTGTACCAGATGGTCGTCATGTCCTTCCAGAACGTGGGACTGCGGCAGATCCGGGGGGTACCGGCCGAGTTCGTCGGCGTCGAGAACTACCAGAAGCTGGTCGAGTCCGAGCTGTTCTGGACGTCCCTCCGCAACACCGTCGTCTTCGCCGTCGTCACGGTGGCGTGCACCCTGATCCTCGGCACGCTGGTCGGCCTGCTCCTGCACAAGCTGGGCAAGAAGATGTCGACCTTCCTGATCGTCGGCATCATGGCCGCCTGGGCCACCCCGCAGATCGCCACCGCGATCATCTGGCGCTGGCTGTTCGACGCCGAATCCGGCGTGATCAACTGGGTGCTCAACGCGCTGCCCGACTGGTTCTCCTCCCTGTTGTTCGGCCGTTCCGACTGGACCGGCGAGCCGTGGCTCAACGACGCGTTCACCATCTACGTCGTACTGATCATCGCGGTGGTCTGGGCGTCGTTCCCGTTCATCGCGGTCTCGGTGCTGGCCGGGCTGAAAAGCATCTCCCAGGAGCTGTACGAGGCCGCCAGGGTGGACGGCGCCTCCGCGTGGCGGATCTTCTGGAGGATCACCTTCCCGCTGCTGAAGCCGGTCTTCGCGGTGCTGACGGTGCTCTCGGTGATCTGGGACTTCAAGGTCTTCACCCAGCTGTTCGTGCTCGCGGGCGGCACGTCCAACCGGGAGGCGTTCAACCTGTCGCTGTTCGCCTTCACCCAGGCATTCAGCGCGCCGCCCAAGATGGGCATGGGCGCGGCGATCGCCGTGGTGCTGACGCTGATCCTGCTCGTCATCACCTTCTTCTACGTCCGCCAGATCGTGAAGACGGAGGACGTGCGATGACCACCTACGACACACGGGCATCCCGGCGACGGCGGCCCGCGTCCGGGACGCGGAGCGGCCCCAAGCGGCGCAGGACGCTCGGCAAGATCGGTCTGAACACCACAGCCGTCCTGGTGTTCCTGTTCGCGGTGTTCCCCGTCTACTGGATGGTGAGCACGGCCTTCAAGAGCAGCGAGCAGATCTTCACGACGGACTTCATCCCGTTCCCCACCGACCCCACGCTCGAACACGTGAAGCGGGTCTTCACCGAGGGCGTCGCGGGCCACTCCATCTGGCGCTACCTGCTCAACAGTTCCATCGTCGCCATCGGCACCGTGCTCGTCGGCGCGGTGTTCGCCCTGCTGGCGGCGACCGCGGTGGCCCGCTTCCGTTTCCGCGGACGCACTTCGTTCCTCATCCTGCTGCTCATCGTGCAGATGGTCCCCGGCGAGGCGCTGCTCATCCCGCTGTTCCTGATGGTCAGGCGGGCCGGGCTGTACGACCAGCTCCTCGGCCTCGTCGTGGTGAACGTCGCCATGACGCTGCCGTTCGCCATCTGGATGCTGCGCACCTTCGTCGCGGCGGTGCCCAAGGAGTTGGAGGAGGCCGCCTGGATCGACGGCGCGAGCCGGTTCGCCACCTTCTGGAGGGTGTTGTTCCCGCTGGTGGCCCCCGGGCTGGTGGCGACCAGCATCTTCTCGTTCATCACCGCGTGGAACGAGTTCGTCTTCGCGCTGACGCTCATCGGCGACCAGAGCAACTTCACCATGCCCGTGGCGCTGCGCTACTTCGTCAGCCAGCGGTCGGTGGACTGGGGCGGCATCATGGCCGCCTCCACGCTGATGACCATCCCGGTCATCGTCTTCTTCCTCCTGGTGCAGCGGCGGATGGTCTCCGGGCTCGTCGCGGGCGCCGTCAAGGGCTGACCCCATCGGTGCCGGCACGGCACGCACCCACAAGGCGCGGGCCGTGCCGGCCCTGCCCGTTTTCCTGTTGCTCACTTCCATGTCCGACACCCCCACATCTCAGGTAAGGAACACCTACCGCCATGTCTGAGTTCATCGCGGATCGCGGCGACCAGGGGCTGCGTCGTCTCGCCGCCGGCACGCTGCTCGCCGCGTTCCAGGGCACCGAGGCACCCGAGTGGGTCCTGCGGGAGCTGGAGAACGGTCTCGGCGGCGTCACGCTCTTCGGCTTCAACATCGCCGACGCCGCCCAGCTGTCCGCTCTCACCTCCCGGCTGCGCGCGTCCGCCGATCCGGTCATATCGCTGGACGAGGAGGGGGGTGACGTCACCCGGCTCGCCTACCACGTCGGCAGCCCGTACCCCGGCAACGCCGCCCTCGGCGCGGTGGACGACGTCGAGCTCACCCGGCGGGTCTACCGATCCATCGGCGACGAACTGGCCCGCTGCGGCATCAACCTGGACATGGCGCCGTCCGCGGACGTCAACACCGCCGCCGACAATCCGGTCATCGGTACCCGCTCGTTCGGGTCACAGACCGCGCTCGTCGCCCGGCACACCGTCGCCGCGGTCCACGGCCTGCAGGCGGCCGGAGTGGCCGCCTGCGTCAAGCACTTTCCCGGCCACGGTGCGACCCGGCAGGACTCCCACCTGGAGGTCCCGCTCGTCGACGCTTCCGTGGAATTGCTGCGCGAGCGCGAGCTCGCCCCCTTCCGCGCCGCGATCGAGGCCGGGACCAGATCCATCATGACCGCGCACGTACGCGTCCCCGCCGTCACCGGCGCGCTTCCCGCGACGCTCTCCCCCGCCGCCCTCACCGGCCTGCTTCGCGGCGAGATGGGCTACGAGGGCGTGATCATCACCGACGCCCTCGACATGGGGGCCGTCACCGCCGCCTACGGTCTCGCCGGGGGCTCGGTGCTCTCCCTCGCCGCCGGAGCCGACCTGCTCTGTCTCGGCCCGATCCCCACGGAGAGCGACGTCCGCCTCATCGTGGACGAGATCGTCGCGGCCGTCCACGACGAGCGGCTTCCCGTGGCCCGCCTGGAGGCGGCGGCCGAGCGGGTCGCCGCCCTGCGCGCCTGGTTCGGCACGCCACGCACCGGCGAGGCCGAGCGGGACGTGATCGGTCTCACCGCCGCCCGTCGCGCGGTCAGCCTCACCGGCTCCGCCCCGCCCCCGGTCGACCCGCTGGTGGTCGAGGTGGACACCCCGCCGACCATCGCGGTCGGCGACGTACCGTGGGGCTTCACGCCGCTGCTGCCGCAGGCGGAGGTGCTGCGGGTCAAGCCGGAGATGGCCGACGTGGCGGACATCCTGGAGCGCGCCTCGGGCCGCTCCCTGATCGTCGTCGTCAAGGACGCCCATCGCTACGAGGCCAGCCAGTCGGTGGTCTCCGCGTTGCTGGCCGCCCGCCCCGACGCCACGGTCGTCGAGATGGGTCTGCCGATCTGGCGTCCCGAGGGTGTCACCTACCTGGCCACCTACGGCGCCGCCCGCGCCAACGCCCAGGCCGCCGCCGAGCTCCTGGGCGTCTGACGGCATCGGCCACCCTCGCCTGCGGGGTGATCGCCCTTTCCCTCACGGACGGTTACGTCACCTTCCCGAGGTCCGGGACGAGTGGGCCGGTCGCGGGAGGCTTCTCCTCAAGCGTGGCATCGGCCGATTCTCCGGGCATGGAATCGGCCGATGCCACCAGATCCGCGACCTTCGCACGGGGGTGCTCGGAGACGGCGCGCAGCAGCACGCGCAGGTGACCCGCGATCGCGGACACATCGTCGTGGCCGATCGCGGTGGGGTTGAAGCGCAGGCCGAGGGTGAGGCTCGACCCGGCGTCCACGGCCTGGACGTGCAGCGCGCCGTGGGCGGCCCCGTTGAAGACGGTCCACTCCACACCCGCCCCGACACCGGGAAACTCAGGGACGGCCGTCCTTCTGCGGTAGCTGAGCAGCACCGGTGAGGAGGGCGGCTCGGGAGGCGCGTGCCGGAAGCGGTACATGGCCTGGAGCTCGGTCCGGACCGCACGCAGATAGCCGGGAAAACCCTCTTCGAGGCCGGGGTGCGGAACGAACGGCACCCTCGCCACGAAGGGCCCGACGCGGTCGCGCGTCTCGCGCGTGCGGGTGCCGAGATCGAGGGCGAGCGGTGACGCGGAGGTACCGTAGCGGCGCAGCAGCACGCCCACAGCCGCGAGCAGCAACTCGAACCTGGTGGCACCGAGCTCTGTGGCGGCCTCGGTGAGGGCCCCGGACTCCACGCCACCGAGGACCATCTCGACGATCTCTCCGGGGCCGGTGCCGCGCGGGACTGTGCGCAGCCCGGGCAGGATCGGTTCCGCGGGCTCGCGGTCGCGCTCCTCCCAGAACTCCTCGGCTCCGCAGGGCGTCGCCGGAGACGCCTCGTGGTCCGCCTCCGAGCCGCTGTGCCGTCCCGTCCGCGTGGACGGGACGGCCTGCGCCGAGCCGTACGACGGCGAGACCGGCGAGGAGTGTGGCGTCGGCACCGGCAGGGTCGCCCGGGAGAAGTAGGCGTCGGCGAGGTCGCGGACCAGGACGTCCTTGGAGGCCGCGTCGAACACTCGTCCGTGCGCGGTGAAGAGCAGCCTGACGCGCTCGGGACCCACCGTGACCAGCGTGAACCGGGCGAACGGGCCGCGTTCCAGGTCGAAGGGGCGCGTGGCCTCCGCCGTGGCGAGCTCGGGGTAGCGCTCCGGGGTCGACTCCGCGCGGGTGACTCTGACGCGCCCGAGCACCGGATGCCTGCCGGCCACGTCGGCGCACGCCTCCGTCAGCGCGAGGACGTCGACGGGGCCGTTCAGGTGGAGCGCCAGCGGAATTCCCCGCAGGTCGAAAGGACTGTGCGACATCCTGTCCGTCTCCCTCGGGGGTGGCTCACCTCGGGCAGGCGCCGGGGCCTCCTCGCCTCCGGCATGCGATCTCGACGCTTAATTATTAGGAAAGTTTCTTGTTTATTTAAACAACCAGAATGCTACACACGAGACACGCCTGAGACAAGCGACCTGCCACGAACCGGTCAGGGCACGGTGACGACCGTCCGCGATGCCCGAAAGAGCGCACCGAACGGCGCGAGCTCCGAACCGGCCGGACTCATCGGCACGGGGGTCGCGGGCAAGCGATTCCAGCTTCGGGAGCCCGGACCTTGGAAACTTCCGGCCAGGGATTCCGACTCCAGGAACCGGACCTTGGAAACTTCCGGCCAAGGACTCCCGCTCCAGGAACCGGGCCCCAGGAACTCCCGGCCAAGGAATCGCCGAGGACTCAAGGCCCGGCGACAGAACCTCGGGCCCTCAAGAAGTCAGAAGGATCAGGAGGATCAGGAGGTGAAGATCTCTTCCCTCGCCTGTTCCAGTGCGGCGATGACGGCCCCGCGCAACACCGGGTTGCCCTCCACCTCGCTCGCCACCACCTGCGGCCTGACCGGGCAGCTCCTCGCCACCGCCTCCTCGATCCTGGAGGTGAGCTCGTCGCCTCCGGCCCTGCTCACCTCCCCCGCGAGCACCACGAGCCCGGGGTCGAGCACGACGCACACCGACGCCACCCCCAGCGCGAGCCGCCCGGCGATGTCGTTGATCAAGGGCTCCCCCCGCTCCCCCGCCGCGACCGCCGCCGCGACGCACTCGGCGGCACTCTCCCCCTCGAAGCCGTACGTCGCGGCGAGCTCGGCGACCGCCTCGGCGCTGACCAGGGACTGCAGGCCCCCGGCGAGCGACGGCAACCTGCCCGGCACGGCCCGCACGTCCTCGGCCAGCGGCACCCCGGGCACCGGCAGGTAGCCGATCTCGCCCGCGCTGCCGGAGCGGCCCCGGTGCAGCCGGCCTCCGAGCACGACACCGAGACCGATGCCGCGCCCCACCCACAGGAGCACGAAGTCGTCGACCTCGCGGGCGGCACCGAGGGTGCGCTCGGCGATGGCGACGAGGTTCACGTCGTTCTCTATCCTGACGTCGCGGCGCAGGTCACGGGCGAGCGCCTCGTGGATGCCCTCGTGCCAGCCCGGCAGGTCGAAGGAGAACCGCACGTCCCCGGTGCGGGGGTCGACCACGCCGGGGGTGCCGATGACGACCGAGCGCAGCTTGGAGAGCGCGACCTTGGCCGACCGGCACGCCTTGACCACCGCGCTGTGCACGAGGGCCACCGGATCGTCGTGTCCTTTCGGTGCCACCTGCACCTCGGCGATGATCTCCCCGTGGATATCGGCGATGGCGGTCGTGACGAATTCCGGGCCGACGTCCAGACCCGCCACATAGGCCGAGGAGGAAATAATCCCATAAAGGGCGGCATTGGGCCCCCGGCCTCCCGCCTGCTCCCCCGCCACCTCCACCAGCCCGCGCCCTTCCAGGCGGGCGAGTGTCTGCGACGCCGTCACCTTGGAAAGGCCCGTGAGCTCGCCGATCTGCCCCCGCGTCAGCGGTCCGGAAGCGAGCAGCAACTCCAGGGCGGCCCTGTCGTTGATCTCCCTCAGTAGCCTGGGCACGCCAGGACGTCGCTCCATACGCATGCTCTCTTGCTCGCCGCTTCCTCTTTTGCTCGTCGCTTCCCCGTCGCGATTACTTTCAATCAAGAATAAGAACTCTATTCTTAATAAGGCTTCCTGACAGTTTAGCCCCGCCCTCACCCCGCGAGGGCTACGGAGGACACGCCGGCGCCGCCTCTCCCGCTCGTCGCCGTTTCACCGCACGTCTCCCGCACCCGCCGCCGCGACGCCCGTAGGGCGAGGGGCCGCGACGCCTGCCCGGTGCGTGGAACGCTCCCAGAAGCGGCAGAGATTCTTTCCGGCAAGCCCTCACGGCCGGGGTGGGGCAGACTTCGACACGGACACCATCGCCACGACCCGGTCCGGAGCCGGGGCGGAGGTGTCCACGCTTCCGACATTACGAATATATCGGGAATTTCGCCTATCTGGCACGATCTGGAACGGATCACACCGCCCCCTACCGAGTGAGCCGCGGCGCGGTGGTACCACTGGGCCCACGAGAGCACCCAAAGGCGTCTCATCCTCGTGGCACACACCCCCGACACACCTCTGAGCTGCGACATCACTTCCGAAAACCCGAGGAGATCCCCACCGGCCGCCTCGCTCCGCCGCCGGACCGTACCCCCGCGACGGCACCTCACCACCGTGTCACGCACCCGCCGGGACACACCGGCGCGTCGCTCTACGTGCCCGTCGTCACCGAGAGCGACGGGGGTGATTTCACCTCCTTCGGCCCCTCGCGCGTAAGGAACCAATAGCAGGCGGGATAATCGGCTACATGCGCCTATCCGCTCGTGTCGACTATGCCCTCCGTGCCGCCGCCGAACTCGCCGCCGCGGGTGACGGCCCTACCACGGTGGGTGAGCTGGCCAAAGAGCAGGACATGCCTCCCAAGTATCTTGAGAACATCCTGCTTCAGATGCGCCGCGCCGGACTGGTTCGCGGCCAGCGCGGCCCGGAGGGAGGCTACGTACTGGCCCGCCCGCCCGCCGAGATCAGCCTCGCCGATGTGATCCGCGCCGTTGACGGCCCGCTCGCCAATGTCAGGGGGGAGCGGCCCGAGCACGTCGGATACCGAGGTCCCGCCGAATCACTGCAGCAGGTCTGGATCGCGCTGCGCGCCAGCGAACGGGCGATCCTGGAGGAGGTGACCCTGGAGAACGTGGCCACCGGAGCCCTCCCCGAGCGGGTCCGCAGCCTGTCCGCGGACCCCGCGGCCTGGGACTGACCGTGCCGGGGTGGCCGCCCACAGGGTTCCGGCCGGCCGGGTCCTTCCGGAACCGGCCTCCCGTCCGAGACCGGCTCATCTCAGGAGACCTCGTCTCACTCGACCGCCCCGCCACCCGAGACAGGTCCGGCTCGCGGGATCCATCCGTCTCACTCGACCGGCTCACCGCACGGGAGCGGCCCACGTCTCGGGGCGGGCGCCGTGCCCGAGGGTGACGTCGTCCACCGCTCCGCACTGCGGCTCGGCCGGGCGCTCGACGGACGGGTGCTCACCCGCTCGGACTTCCGCGTGCCCCGCCATTCCACCGCCGACCTGACCGGACGCGCGGTGCTGGAGACCGTCTCGCGCGGCAAGCATCTGCTCACCAGGGTCGAGGGCGGGCTCACCGTCCACACCCACCTGCGGATGGAGGGCCACTGGCAGATCTCACCCGCGGGACGTGGGCTGCCCGGCGGCGATGTCGTCCGCCTGGTGCTCGCCAACGCGAAATGGCAGGCGGCGGGGATACGGCTGGGCATGGTCGATCTGGTGGCGACCGAGCGGGAGGAACTGCTCGTCGGGCACCTCGGACCCGATCTGCTCGGGGAGGACTGGGACGAGACCGAAGCCGTACGGCGGCTGGCACGGCGGCCTGAAACGAGCATCGGGGTCGCGCTGCTCGATCAGCGCAACCTGGCGGGAATCGGCACCATCTATCGCGCCGAGACGCTTTTTCTCGCCGGAGTGTCGCCGTGGCGACCCGTAGGAGCCATTGAGGATCTGGGGGCGATCGTGTCGATCGCACGGCGGCTGCTGGACGCCAACAAGGAACGCCCGAGTAGAACGACGACGGGCGACCTCCGTCCGGGACGGAGCACCTGGGTCTACGGCAGGGCCGGGCGGCCTTGCCTGCGCTGCGGGCGTCGGATCAGTCGTGGGGAGATGGGCGAACAGCCGCAGGAACGGCTGATCGTCTGGTGCCGTCACTGCCAGCCGGAAGAACCGACCGGCTAGGCGGCGACCATGTCGTTGACCTCGGGGAACACGGAATCAGGCACGGTTTCGGGAATCGGCAGACGCTCCCGTTCGGGAACATCGTTGGCCAGGACCGGAGCATGCTGCAGCTCGGCCAAGGCAAATTGATCGGAAACCTCACGGAGAACCTGTGAAAGCGGCACGCCCAAGGCACCGCAGATCGACGCGAGCAGCTCCGAAGAGGCCTCCTTCTGGCCGCGCTCCACCTCGGACAGATATCCGAGAGAAACCCGAGCCAATGTGGACACCTCACGAAGGGTGCGACTCTGGCGCACCCTAAGCCGCCGCAGCACGTCACCGAGCAGCTGACGCAGCAGGACCATCTGTCGCTCCCTCCCCGGCGCGGGCGTCTTCACGACACTCCGCGCTATCGGTTCGTGCCGCCCGTTCTTCGAACGCGACCCTTGGTACATACTCCTCGCCGTCATCATCGCTTGACCTTTACCTCACTCACAGTTCCACCGTACCTGTATCCACCGACAACGCGGCAGACCATGTGGAGCATGTTCGCTGGGGACGTAACGCGGTAATCATCCCGAATGTTCCCTCACGTTCGCCTCCAGCACACCTCGGAGGAGGTCTACGGCCTCATTCACGGTCGCCTCCCGGATCTGATCGCGCGTCCCGGAGAGCCGCGGATCCCGGTGCCATACCCGCCCTCCCGGACCGCTAACAGCGAGATGCACAGTGCCGACCGGTTTACCATCCTGCGGCTCAGGGCCGGCCACCCCGGTGACCGCCAGACCGTATGTGGAACCGACGAGGAGGCGTACCCCTTCGGCCATGGCGGCGGCGACCCCTGGGTGCACCGCCCCCTCACGGGCGAGCAGGTCCGCCGGAACGTTCAGCAGCCGGTGCTTGAGTTCGGTGGCGTAGGAGACGACCCCGCCCAAAAAGGCCGCCGAAGCCCCGGGAGGGCCGGTGAGGGCCGCGCAGATCAGCCCGGCGGTCAGCGACTCGGCCACCGCCACCGTCTCGCCCCTGCGGACGAGAAGGGAGAGGATCTCGGCGGTCACGGGCGGGCGTCGGCTCATCCGGCCCACCTCACAGACTCGGCGCCCGTCCTCATCTGGCCCGCGCCCGCTTCGCGACCTGCCGCAGCTTGATCGCCCGGATCACGTAGTCGAGGCCGGTGACGACGGTGACGAGGGCCGCCGCGCCCATCACAACCCAGCGGATCAGGTCGGGCACGCCCGGCCAGATGTAGGAGACGATCGCGGCGATCTGCAGGACGGTCTTCACCTTCCCGCCGTAACTGGCCGGGATGACACCGTGCCGGATGACCGCGAACCTCAGCGTGGTGACACCCAACTCCCTGCCCAGGATCACGGCGGTGACCCACCAGGGCAGCTCTCCCAGGATGGAGAGACTGACCAGGGCGGCGCCGATGAGGGCCTTGTCGGCGATCGGGTCGGCGATCTTCCCGAAGTCGGTGATCAGGCCGTAACGGCGGGCCAGTTCGCCGTCGAGCAGGTCGGTGAGCGAGGCCACCAGAAAGACCACCAGCGCCGCGGCCCGCCAGCCGGTTCCGGGGAGGAAGAGGCAGGCCGCGAAGAACGGAACCATCGCCAGCCGTATCACCGTCACGACGTTGGCGATGTTCCAGGCGCTCACCTTGGGGCGCGCGGATGCCGCTGTCGAGTCGGTGCCGGTCTCTGGCGTGTTGGTCATACGCTCTCCCGGCCCGGCGGCGCACTCATGGGGCCGCCTTGATGCGGGCGATCAGGTCGACCCCCTCCGAGTCGACCACGACGGCCCGGACGATCTGGCCCGGCACCAGCCCGATGCCCTGGACCGTCACGGATCCGTCCACCTCGGGCCCCTGGTGAGCGGCGCGGCCCTCGTAGCCGCCGTCGCCCAGGTCCTCCTCGATCAGGACGTCGACCTCGGTCCCGATCCGCTCCTCGGCCCGCTGAGCCATGAGCTCCTCGGCCAGTTCGGTGAGGGCGGACACCCGGGCGTCGACGATCTCCTGGTCGAGCTTGCCGGGGAGCGAGGCCGCCTCGGTGCCGTCCTCGTCGGAGTAGCCGAAGACGCCGATGACGTCGAGCCTGGCCTCCTCCAGGAAGCCCACCAGCTCCCCGAACTCCTCCTCGGTCTCGCCGGGGAAACCCACGATGAAGTTGGAGCGCACACCCGCCTCGGGCGCGTGGGCACGAATCGACTCCAGGAGGTCCAAGAAACGCCGGGGGTCACCGAAGCGGCGCATCCGGCGCAGCACCGGGCCACTCGCGTGCTGGAAGGACAGGTCGAAGTAGGGGGCCACACCCTCGGTCGAGGCGATGATCTCCAGCAGTCCCGGGCGGAGCTCGGCGGGCTGCAGATAGCTGACGCGCACCCGCTCGACGCCCTCGGTCGCGGCGATGGAGGGCAGGAGCTTCTCCAGCGCCCTCAGATCGCCCAGATCCTTGCCGTAGGAGGTGGAGTTCTCGCTGACCAGCACCAGCTCCTTCACGCCCTGCTCGGCCAGCCAGGCGGCCTCGCCGAGGAGCTCCTCGGCACCGCGCGAGACGTAGGCTCCGCGGAAGGCGGGGATGGCGCAGAACGTACAGCGCCGGTCGCAGCCGGAGGCGAGTTTCAGTGACGCCACCGGGCCGTCACCCAGGCGCTTGCGGAGCGGCCGGGGGCCGCTCGCGGGGGCCAGGCCCTCGGGCAGCTCGCCGTGGCCCGGAATGCCGGTCCTGGGGGCCGCGGCGCGTTCCACCGGGGAGATGGGCAGCAGGGTCCTGCGGTCGCGGGGACTGTGCGGGACGAGCGGCCTGCCCTCCAGCACATCGTCGAGACGCGTGCCGATGTCGGTGTAGTCGTCGAAGGAGATGACGGCCGCGGCCTCGGGCAGCGCGTCGGCGAGCTGGTCGCCGTATCGCTCCGCCATGCAGCCCGCGGCGACCACCTTGGCCCCGGAGTCGGCCGCGGCGAGCAGCGTGTCGATGGAGTCCTTTTTCGCCGAGTCGATGAAGCCGCACGTGTTGACGACGACGACGTCGGGATCGTCGTCGCCCAGCTGCCAACCGGCAGCCTCAAGGCGAGCGGCGAGTTCCTCGGAGTCGACCTCGTTGCGTGCGCAACCAAGCGTGATCAGCGATGCGGTTCGGCGGGATGACATGGTGAACACTACGGTATCGGGAGTTGGCCACTACCCGATGCACCTCCCCCCATTGAGGCCCCCATCGAGGCCCCGCCCAGGCCTCCGTTCAGGCACCGCCCCACCCCGGGCACGCCGCCGTCGCGGGCGGTCCCGGGGCTCCGCGGGCCTTCCCGGACGCGCGGCGCGTGAGGCGTTCCCCATGGCCTGACCTAGCGCTTCTTGGCCGCGGGAGCCTCGTAGGAGCGGTTGACGACCTGTCCTCGGCGGCCGGGGGCACCCACGTCCTTACCGTTCACCTTCAGCGAGACGGCTCCTCCGTCACCGAAAGTGACCCTCATGCCGACCTTCGCCTTCCAGGTCGAGGTCTTGCCCGCCGCGAGCGTCCCCGAGAAGATCCTCCGGCCGCCCGCGTCCTGCACGTCGAGCCAGGAGGTGCGCTTCGCCCTGACCTGGAGGACGACCATGTCGCGCCGCTTCCCCTCGGCCAGCGACGCCGCCCGGCGCGGTGAGTCGTGACCCGAGCCCGCCGAGGGCGGCGGTACGGCGGGCACCGGCATGGGACGAAGATCCGCCACGGGAGTGTCTCCCCCGCCCATGGTCCGCACCACACCGAAGATGACCACGATGCCCAGCGCCACCGCCATCGCCGTCGTCCAGTTGGGCGAGCGGCGCTCACGGATCTTCAGGGGCATGTCGGCCTGGAAGACGCTGGAGGCCCGCACCGGCAGCGGCACGCCCCCGTGCTGCTCGTCGTAGCGGTGCACCAGCGTCTCGGGATCGAGATCGACGACCTTGGCGATGTTTCTTATATGGCCTCGCGCGTAGAAATCTCCCCCGCATTGCGAGAAGTCGTTCCTCTCGATCGCCTGGATGAGAACCTCGCGAATGCGTGTCCGCGCGCTCAACTGCCCGACGGTCATCCCCATCGACCGTCTGGCATCCGCCAGATCGCTTCCAATGCCCATGGCGCACGCCTCCCAGCCCCCGACGTTGCGTAGCGGTACCTATTCAATCAGTAACCGGGCGGAAGGTGTGCGGCGGGGGTGCCGTTCCCTGTACGGTGCCGTCAGCCCCCGCGCAGGTCGGCCAGGAGGCCGGGCAGATCGTCGGGTTTGACCATGACCTCCCTCGCCTTCGACCCCTCGCTGGGCCCGACGACGTTTCTGCTCTCCAGCAGGTCCATCAGGCGACCCGCCTTGGCGAAGCCGACCCTGAGCTTGCGCTGGAGCATCGAGGTCGAGCCGAACTGGGTGGTCACGATGAGCTCGGCCGCCTGGACCAGCAGGTCGAGGTCGTCGCCGATGTCCTCGTCGATCTCCTTCTTCGCGGTCGCCACGACGGACACGTCCTCGCGGTACTCGACCGTCATCTGGGCCTTGCAGTGCCCGACGATCTCGCCGATCTCCTTCTCGGAGACGAAGGCGTTCTGCAGCCGCATGGGCTTGCTCGCACCCATCGGCAGGAAGAGCGAGTCGCCCTGCCCGACGAGCTTCTCGGCACCCGGCTGGTCCAGGATGACCCGGGAGTCGGCCAGTGAGGAGGTGGCGAAGGCGAGCCGGGAGGGCACGTTGGCCTTGATCAGACCGGTGACCACGTCCACGCTGGGGCGCTGGGTGGCGATGACCAGGTGGATGCCCGCGGCACGGGCCAGCTGGGTGATGCGGACGATGGAGTCCTCGACGTCGCGCGGGGCGACCATCATCAGGTCGGCGAGCTCGTCGACGATCACCAGCAGGTACGGGTAGGGCTGGTAGACGCGCTCGCTGCCCGGCGGCGCCACCAGCTTGCCGGTGCGGACCGCCTTGTTGAAGTCGTCGACGTGCCGGAAGCCGCTGGCGGCGAGGTCGTCGTAGCGGCGGTCCATCTCACCGACGACCCACTCCAGCGCTTCGGCGGCCTTCTTGGGGTTGGTGATGATCGGCGTGATGAGGTGCGGGATGCCCTCGTAGACGCTGAGCTCGACCCGCTTGGGGTCGACGAGGACCATGCGGACCTCGTCGGGGGTGGCGCGCATCAGGATCGAGGTGATCAGTCCGTTGACGCAGACCGACTTGCCCGCGCCGGTGGCGCCCGCGATGAGCAGGTGCGGCATCTTCGCCAGGTTGGCCACTATCGTGCGCCCCTCGACGTCCTTGCCGAGTCCGACGATCATCGGGTGATGGTCGGCCTGGGCCACCGGGGAGCGCAGGATGTCGCCCAGCGAGACGAGGTCCTTGTCGGTGTTGGGGATCTCGACCCCGATCGCCGACTTCCCGGGGATCGGAGAAAGGATCCGGACATCGGCCGACTTGACCGCGTACGCGATGTTCTTGGTGAGCGCGGTGACCTTCTCGACCTTGACCGCCGGGCCGAGTTCGATCTCGTAGCGCGTCACCGTCGGCCCCCGGGTGAAGCCGATCACCTGGGCGTCGATGGCGAACTGCTCCAGCACGCTGGTCAGCGCGTTGACGACGACGGTGTTGGCCTTCGTCTGCGGCTTGGGCGCGGTGCCGGGACGCAGGAGCTGCGGCTCGGGCAGGGTGTACGGGCCGGCCTGGGAGGACAGGACGAGCTGCTCGACCTTGCGCGGGGCCGGGGACGGCTCGGGGGGCGCGGCCCTGACCACCGCCTCCTCCGCCGCCTCGTCCTCCACCAGGCCGGGCACGATCTCCGGGGAGTGTTCCGGGGACCCGCCGGGCGTCTCGGCGACCAGGGGCGTGTCGTAGGGCTTGACGTGGTCGCCGAGCTCGTCGCCCTCGGACTCCGGCTTCTTACGGGTGGAGGGCTTCTTCCTGGACACGCGCGGCGCGGGGGGCATATCCCGGTTGAAGAGCATGTGCCGGATCTCTGCCAGCCGTTCGGGGACCCGGTGCACCGGCGTCGCGGTGATCACCAGGATGCCGAAGCCCGACAGGATCAGCAGCAGCGGGATGGTGATGAAGGACGGCAGGATGCTCGCCGGGGGCGCGGAGACGATGAAGCCGACCATGCCTCCGGCGGCCGAGACCTTGTCCATGCCGTCGGATTCTCCCCCGGACGGGTACGGGGTGTTGTGGACCACGTGCACGACGCCGAGCACGCCGATGGTCAGGGCGGACCAGCCGATGATCATCCGGCCGGTGTCGGCGTTCTGGTCGGGGTGGCGTAGCAGCCGCCAGGCCAGCAGCACGAGCAGGATCGGGATCACCCAGGTCAGCGAACCGAAGACACCGCGCATGACGCCGTCGACCACGGTGGAGACGGTGCCGGTGTTCTTCCGCCAGGTCATGGCGGCGAGCACGACCGCTCCGGCGAACACCGCCAGGCCGAGCCCGTCGCGGCGGTGGACGGGGTCGAGCTCACGCGCGTTCTGCCCCAGTGCCCGCGCGGCGCTGCCGATGCCCCCCGCCAGGAGCATCCAGATGCCCATGAACAGCTTGCCGATCATGATGAGCACCCAGCTGATCGGGTCGTGCTGGGGCGAGGGCCTGCGGGCCTGGCTCGTGCTCCTCTTCCGGGCGGCGGGCGGCCGCCTGGCGGAGGCCGTACGGGCCTGGGAGGTGCCCGAACGACCGGAGGACCCCTTCCCGGGGGGCTTTCCTGAGGATCCTTTAGACGTACGGGTGGCCATGCTAGGGAGGTTAACGAGACGGGTGGTGGATTGCGCGCCGACTCGCCGGAGCGATCGACCCTCGGCCGCATTTCGCCATATCGGTCGATACTTCACAAAAAGCAATGAAGGGCAACGAATGTCCCATTGGCCTGCCGGAAAGCGTCTTCCATGCCCCGGCAGGGCCCGTACGGCGGCCGGTGAGGCCGCCGTACGGGGCGAAGGTCAGACCTCGACCACCACGGGAATGATCATCGGGCGACGGCGGTAGGTGTCGCTCACCCAGCGCCCCACGGTCCTGCGGACCACGCGGCGGACCTGCTGGATGTCCACCACCCCGTCGGCCGCGTTCTCCTGCAGCGCCCTCTCGACCTGCGGAAGGATGTCGTCGAACATGGCCGGGTCGATGCCGGATCCCCTGGCGTGGATCTCCGGGCCCCCGGCGAGCTTGCCGGTGGCGGTGTCGACCACGATGACGATGGAGATGAAGCCCTCCTCGCCCAGGATGCGGCGGTCCTTCAGCGCGAAGTCGGTGACGTCGCCCACCGAGGTGCCGTCCACGTAGACGTAACCGGCGGGAACCGCACCCACGATCTTGGCCCGGCCGTCGATCAGGTCCACCACGACGCCGTCCTCGGCGATCACGATGTGGTCGTCGGGAACCCCGGTCAGCGCGGCGAGCTTGGCGTGTGCCCGCAGGTGACGCCATTCACCGTGCACCGGCATGAAGTTGGACGGCCGCGTCAGGTTGAGCACGTACAGCAGTTCGCCCGCGGCGGCGTGCCCGGAGACGTGCACCTTCGCGTTGCCCTTGTGCACCACGCGGGCGCCCCAGCGGGACAGCCCGTTGATCACGTTGTTCACCGCGGTCTCGTTGCCCGGCACCAGCGAGGAGGCCAGCAGGACCGTGTCGCCTTCGGCGATCCGGATCGGGTGGTCGCGGTTGGCCATGCGTGACAGCGCCGCCATCGGCTCGCCCTGGGAGCCGGTGCAGATCAGCACCACGTCCTCCGGCGGACGGCCCTCGATCTCCTTGGCGTCGACGATCAAACCGGGCGAGACCCTCAGGTATCCCAGGTCGCGGGCGACGCCCATGTTGCGCACCATCGAACGGCCGACCAGCGCGACCTTGCGGCCGTGCTTCTCCGCCGCGTCGATGACCTGCTGGACGCGGTGGATGTGGGAGGCGAAGCTCGCCACGATCACCCGCTTGCTCGCGGTGCGGATGACCTCGTCGATGACCGGTGCGATCTCCCGCTCACTGGTGACGAAGCCCGGCACCTCGGCGTTGGTCGAGTCGGACATCAGCAGGTCGACGCCCTCGGCGCCGAGCCTGGCGAACCCGCCCAGGTCGGTCAGCCGCCCGTCACTGGGCAGCTGGTCCATCCGGAAGTCACCGGTGTGCAGGACGATGCCCGCGGGCGTCCTGATCGCGACGGCGAGCGCATCGGGAATGGAGTGGTTGACGGCGAGGAACTCGCACTCGAACGGCCCGAACCTGTGCCGCTCCCCCTCCACGACCTCACGTCTGGTCGGCTGGATGCGGTGCTCGGTGAGCTTGGCCTCGATCAGCGCCAGCGTCAGCTTCGATCCCACGATCGGGATGTCGCGGCGCTCGCGCAGCAGATAGGGCACGGCACCGATGTGGTCCTCGTGCGCGTGGGTCAGGACCACGGCCTCGACGTCGTCCAGGCGGTCCCGGATGTACTCGAAGTCGGGCAGGATCAGGTCGATGCCGGGCTGGTCGGGCTCGGGGAAGAGCACCCCGCAGTCGACGATCAGCAACCGGCCTTCGTACTCGAACACGGCCATGTTGCGGCCGATCTCACCGAGCCCGCCCAGCGCGACGATGCGCAGGGCACCGTCGACGAGCGCGGGCGGCAGCCCGAGTTCGGGATGGGGGTGACTCATCCGGCCACACCTCTCTCAGAGGTCTCACATGCGACGGAAGCCCTCGTGGGCAGCAGGACTACTCCCTCGCCGAGCACTCCGTCCCCCAGCGGACCCTTGTGTCTTCTCTCGCGCAAACTCTCGTTCCTCCCGGATGCGGCCGGTGAGGGCCGCGGTGTCTTGTCTCACGTCACAACTTCGTCGGGCAGCTTCACACCGCCCGCGATCAAGTCTTCGCGCAGCCTGGCGAGCTGCTCCCCGGTCGCCTCCACCAGGGGTGGCCGCATCGGCCCCGCGGGCCGTCCGACCAGGGAGAGCGCCGCCTTCGCCATGATCGCGCCGCCGGCCTGCATCATGATCCCGGAGACCACGGGGAGCAGCCTGCGGTGGACGGCGAGCGCACCCGCGACATCCCCCGAGCGGTACGCCTCGATCATCGTGGCGATCTCCGCGCCCGCGACGTGGCCGATCACGCTGACGCACCCCACGGCTCCCACCGACAGCCACGGCAGGTTGAGCGTGTCGTCACCCGAGTAGTAGGCGAGGCCGGTGGACGCGATGACCTGCGTCCCCTCGAACAGATCGGCCTTGGCGTCCTTCACCGCGACGATCCGCTCGTGCCGGGCGAGCCTGGCGAGCGTCTCGCTCAGGATCGGCACGCCGCTGCGGCCGGGGATGTCGTAGAGCATGGCCGGCAGGGCCGTCGCGTCCGCCACGGTGACGAAGTGGCGGTAGATCCCCTCCTGGGGAGGCTTGCTGTAGTAAGGCGTCAC
Organism: Streptosporangium sp. NPDC049046; assembly: GCF_040649155.1. Taxonomy (NCBI): domain Bacteria; kingdom Bacillati; phylum Actinomycetota; class Actinomycetes; order Streptosporangiales; family Streptosporangiaceae; genus Streptosporangium; species Streptosporangium sp. NPDC049046. The sequence goes on from NZ_JBEZEZ010000008.1 coordinate 224,059, forward strand.
CAGCAGGAGACCGTGGGCCCCGGCGCGCTCGGCGGACCTGGCGAGCTCCACGCTGTGGTGGGTGTCGTTGGTCCCGGCTCCGGCGACGACCGTGGCGCGATCACCGACCGCCTCGACGACGGCGCGCAGGAGACGCTCCTTCTCGTCGTCGGTGGTCGTCGGGGACTCCCCCGTCGTACCGCTCACGACGATGCCGTCGTTGCGCTGCTCGTCAACCAGGTAGGTGGCGAGGCGCCCCGCTGTCTCGTAGTCGACCGCTCCGTCACGTGTGAACGGTGTGACCATGGCGGTCAGCATGCGGCCGAAGGGGGCGTCGGAGGTTCCAGTTGGCGCTGCCATAGACCGAACGCTACCCGGATCCGCTGAAACGGTGGACCCCGCCACCCCGCCTAACCTCCGTCCACCGATGAGCCCAAGAGCGAACATCCCCCCGAGGTGCCCGCTGCACACCGTACACGTGGATATACGCCGTCACGGCGGCGGACCCCGGCAACCACACTCTTGACCCATTTATAGACAAATAAGGCTTTTGTCCACTTTGGCGGCGACACGGACTTCCCCGAACGAGAAAGAGGCCGCCGATATGTGCTCGGGGGTACACACATCGACGACCTCTACCGTTGAATCGGCGGTCCTTACGCGGGCGTTACAGGGTCTCTGAGATATTTTTGGATCCCTCTGGGGACAACGGTAAAGTTGGAGCTCCAAATCGGGTCCATTACCCTGCGTCGCGTATCGAATACGGCAGGATGGGGCAACGCCCCAGACCCCCAGGGATGGACACGTGGCAAGCTCCGATCCTGTCTACCTGCGCGTCGTCGCCGACATCCGGCGCCAGATCGTCGACGGCTCCCTTCCCCCCGGCACCTCGATCCCCTCGCGCGCCCAGCTGACCAGGAAATACGGCGTGGGCGAGACGGCCGCCCGGCACGCGCTGCGCGTGCTCGCCGCCGAGGGCCTCATCGTCGGCCGCGTCGGCTCGGGCCACTACGTACGGGAGCAGCCGGTGCTGCTCCCGCTGCACCGATGGCGTTTCCACGACCACCCCACCCCCTTCGGCGCCGACATCCAGTCACAGGGCACCCGGGCCACCTGGGACTGGCGGGCCGAACCCGCCGACGCCACCCCCGACATCGCCCACCGCCTGCGGCTGGACGAATCGGCCCCGGTCACCCGCACCCACTACGTCTTCCGCGGCGACGGCAAGCCGATCCAGCTCGCCACCTCCTACGAGCCCGCCGAGTTCGGTGAGATCACGGAGGAGGGCCCCCGAAGCCTGATCGCCCGCCTGTCGGCGGTCGGCGTCAAGATCACCGAGATCGTCGAGCAGGTCTACACCCGCGTCCCGCAACCGGCCGAGAGCGATGCCCTCGCCCTGCCCGCGGGCGTCCAGGTCCTGCACGTCGAACGCACCCACTGGGCGGGGGACCGCCCGGTGGAGACGAGCGACATCGTCATCCCCGGCGACCGCTTCCGCCTCGTGTACACCCACCCCCTGCACCCCTGACCGCCGCGTCCACCGCGGCGGGAGGGCACCGCGGGACCCGTGAAGGTCAGGGACGTGGGCGGGAGCGGAGGGCTTCGAGCGCGTGGTCGGCGTGCGCCTCCATGGAGGTCTCGCTGTGGATCACTTCCAGGAGGCGGTGGTCCACGTCGATGACGAAGGTCATCCGGCGGGTGAGAAACGGTCCCACCGCGACGGTACGGCGGGCGCCGAGGCGACGGGCGACGGTGCCATCGGGGTCGGAGAGCAGGGGAAAGCCCAGCTGGTTGGACGTGGCGAACCTCGCCTGCCGCTCGACCTGGTCGCGACTGATCCCGATCCTGGTCGCTCCCTCGGCCGCGAACTCGGCGGCCAGGTCGCGGAAGTGACAGCTCTCGAGCGTGCACCCGGAGGTCATCGCCGCCGGATAGAAGAAGAGCACCACCGGCCCCTTGGCCAGAAACTCGCTGAGCCGCCTCGGCGTGCCCGTCTCGTCGAGGAGTTCGAAGTCCTCGACCACATCTCCCACCGCGAGGCCCATGCCCACGAGTCATCTCCTTAGGTTCACCGGAGGATCTCCGCTCACCTCGGCCGTCGTGATCGGCGAGGCTGAGAGTCGGAGTCCCAACCCCATTTCTAAGCGATTCACCGTTCGAGCGACAGGCCCACAACCGACCCACCGTGGAATATCCATTCTTCCCGTCCGGAAACCGGAAAACGGCGGATCATCACCGGCTCCCCCGGTCCGGTCGTCCCCGGAACCCGTACGGGTGCGCGACGGCGAGCGCGAGGAGCGTGAAGGCCGGGGCGACCACACCGGCCCAGGGCGGCGCGAAACGCAGGAGCAGGGACGCGCAGAGGGCACCGAGGACGAGGGCGACGACGATGGCGACGCGACGCCGGTTGTCGGTGGACCAGCCCGACGCCGAGCTCTCGAACAGCGAGGTGAGGGTGCCCGTGACGAACGTTGCCGTGATACCGGCGAGGTCGACCCGGCGGGCCGCCGCGGCCTGCATGCCCATGGCGCAGGATCCCACCCCGATCAGCGCGAGGATCGCGGCCGGGCCGGGTGCGCCCCCGCTGAGCGCCCAGCCGGCGAGAAAGGCGCTCTGGAGGGCCAGGTCGGCCCACAGAAGCCTGATGACGGCCAACGGCCACAACGCGTTCCCCTCGTGACGCCCGGGCATCGTGAAGCCGATGAGAAGCCCCGCGCAGAACCCCGCGCAGGCGAGGCCGGACCGCAACGCGTGGAGCACCCAGTCCTCGCGGCCGGCGAGGGCGAAGAGGATGAGGTTGCCGGTCATGTTCGCGGTGAAGACACCACCGAGCCCGAGGAAGGCGACCGCGTCCATCGCCCCCGCCGCCAGCGTCAGCAGCACGAGAGCGGCATGGCCGCGCCGCTGTACGCACCTCGTCTCGGGTGTTCGCGCCGGAACGGGCTCACCACCGCGCATGGAAGCCGGAACGGGCGCGGACGACGGGCCGCGCAGGGGGTCCGGAACGGGCTCGCCGGACGCGGGAGCCGAAACGGATTCGGAAGGCACGTCGGACGCGGAAGGCACGTCGGACGCGGAAGGCACGTCGGACGCGGAAGGCGCGTCGGGCGTGTCAGGCGCGTCGGGCGTGTCAGGCGCGGAAGGCGCGTCGGACGCGGGCGAGGGGGATGGGCCGGCGGGTGGCACCGAGGGGTCCTCCCCCTCACGGTGGGTCATGGGGCTGATCGGCCATCTGCCGTCCTCCGTGGTCATGCGGGTGCGCGCATGGTGGATCTTCCCAGCTCAGAGCGGTTTCACCCGGCTTCTCGCCTTCGCGGGCAGCCGGTACGACGCCTCCCTGGCGAGACCCGCGTCGCGGGCGTGCTCCACCAGGACCCGATGATCGTGCGGGAAGCACGGCGGGAGCGCCCGGAAACCGCCCTCCTGGATCGTCGGGTCCGCCATGGCCGCACCACTGTGACAGCTTCGTCTCACTTTTCGCGGCTGTGCGTCACATCCGTCAGGGACGCCTCAGGAGCGGGCCCGCTGCGTCAGGGCGACGCACGCGAGGACGGCCAGCGCCGCCGCGATGGTGACGGGACCGAAGAGCTCGCCGAGCAGCAGCCAGGCCCACAGCAGCGTCAGCAGCGGCTGGGCGAGCTGGGTCTGCCCGGCGCGGGCGATGCCGCCCATGGCCAGGCCCGCGTACCAGGGGATGAAGCCGAGGAACATCGAGACCAGGCCGACGTACGCGAACCCGGCGAGTGAGGCGGTGGTGGGGCGCGGATCGGTGGCCAGCGCGAGCGCGACGGTGATCGGCACGGTCAGCGGTGCGGCGAGGACGAGGGTGTGGGAGATCACCCTCCAGCCGGGGGTGTCGCGGGACAGGCGCCCGCCTTCGGTGTAGCCGACGGCGGCCGACAGCAGCGCGCCGACGAGCAGCAGGTCGGCTCCGGTGACGTGACCGCCGCCCATGCTGAGGGTGAAGACGGTGATCGACACGGCTCCGAGGCCGCAGGACACCCAGAACAGCGCCCTGGGCCGCTCCCCCGCCCTCAGCACCGCGCAGGCGGCGGTGGCGGCGGGCAGCAGCCCGATCACCACTGCGGCGTGCGAGGTGGAGGCCCCGGCGTGAAGCGCGAGACCGCTGAAAAGCGGGAAGCCGAACACCACGCCCGCCACGATGACGCCGTAGGACCGGAGCTGGGACCTGGGCGGCAGCAACGGCACTCTCGCCGCGAGCAGGAACACGGCGGCCGCGACCGCGGCGACGACGGCCCGGCCGACGGCCACCAGGTAGGGGTCGAAACCCTCCATCGCGAAGACCGTCGCCGGGAACGACCCCGAGAAGGCCAGCACCCCGAGCCCGGCCAGCAGGGTCCCCCGCCACGCCCTGCCCGGCGCCTCCGGCGGCGTCGCGCCCCCCGGCCGCCGATCGTGACGCGCCTTTCCCGGTGAGGCGAGGCCGGACAGCACCTCCGCGGGCGGGACCGTACCCGCCGCTATCCGATTTGGCACGATAGCGCTACTCTTTTCACTCATGAATGACGATAGCAGTATCGTCCGGCTCACCGCCACGCTCCGTGAGGAGGTGTCGCGGCTCCGTCCGGGCGACCGGCTGCCGTCGAGCCGGGAGCTGGTCCGGCTGCACAACGTGAGCCCGGTGACCGTGTCACGCGCGATCGGCAGGCTCGCCGCCGAAGGACGGGTGATCACCAGACCCGGCAGCGGCGCCTACGTGGCTCCGGCGATCACACGGGGCGGCGACAACGCCGACATGTCATGGCAGACGGTGGCGCTCGGCGACAGGGTGGTGGACGACAGCGAGGTGAGCGGCCTTCTCGCCTCGCCGCCCGAGGGGGTCATCCCGCTCACCGGCGGCTACCTCAACCCGGCTCTGCGCCCCTCCAGGGCGCTGTCGGCCGCCGCCTCCCGCGCGCTGCGACGTCCCGACGTCTGGGAGATGCCGCCGCTGAGCGGTCTGCCCGAGCTGCGCAGGTGGTTCGCCCAGGAGTTGGGAGGTGACGTCACCCCGTCGGACGTCCTGATCGTCAGCGGCGGGCAGACGGCGCTCATTCACGCCTTCCGTGCCCTCGCGGCCCCCGGGACCCCCGTACTCGTCGAGACCCCCACCTACCCGGGCGCGCTCGCGGCCGCGCGGGCCGCGGGGCTTCGCGCGACGGCCGTGCCCATGGACCGCGAGGGGGTGCGGCCCGAACTCCTCGCGGAGGCGTTCGCCGTGACCGGCGCGCGGGTGTTCCTCTGCCAGCCGACCCTGCACAACCCCACGGGCGCGACCCTGCCCCTGGAGCGGCGCGAGCAGGTGCTGGCGATCGCCCGCGCCGCCGGGGCGTTCGTGATCGAGGACGACTACGCGCGCTACTTCACCACCGCCCCCGCACCTCCGCCGATGGTCGCGCTGGACGCCCACGGCACGGTCGTGCACATCAACTCCCTGACCAAGGTCCTGTCGCCGAACCTGCGGGTCGCCGGGGTCGTCGCCCGAGGTCCCGCCGCGCGGCGCCTCCGGGCGAGCCAGCTCGTGGAGTCGTTCTTCGTCGCCAGGCCGCTCCAGGAGACGGCGCTGGAGTTCGTCGGCTCGCCCGCCTGGCGGCGCCACCTCGCCGCGCTCGGCACCGAGCTGGGGCTGCGCAGGGACACCCTCGCCGCGGCCCTCACCGCCCGGATGCCCGGCGCCACGATCCACCTCGTTCCTCGCGGCGGCCTGCACCTGTGGGTACGGCTCCCCGAGGACCGGGACGAGGAGAGTGCGGTGGAAGCCGCCAGGAGGGCGGGAGCCCTGGTGAGTCCCGGGCGCATCTACTACCCGGCCGAGCCGCCGGGCCCGCGCATCAGGGTGACCCACTCGGCGGCCGTCCACACGGCCGAGCTGGTCGAGGGCGTACGCAGGCTGGCGACGGCCCTCAACGACCACTGACCGTCTGGTCACCCTCGCGGGGGCTCGGAGGCGCCCCCTGCCCCCGAACCCCCGCGAGAGTGGTCAGCCGACCGCGAAGACCTCCTCTTCACACCCTCATGATCATGATCTCTCCTCCGGTACGACGTGCGCCTGCCGGCCTCCTTGAACGCGAGATAGACCAGGTACCACATGCGCACCCCTCATGAAAACACCATCTATCGCGTTATACAGGTGTTGAAAGTAACACAACCCCCTAATGCCGTACAGTGGTTGCGAAGAGGGAAGAGGTGAGCGACGCCATGGGCAACCCCTCCGACCTGGTGATCGACTTCGTGAACACGTACGACGTCGAGGAGCGGACCGACTCGATCCCCTCCCCGGCCGCGCTCACCGCCTGGCTGGCCGGGCGGGATCTGATCGGCCCCGGGGACAAAGCCGACGAGCGGGATCTGGCGACGGCCGCCGATCTTCGCGAGGCACTCCGCGAGGCGCTCCGTCGCAACCACGACCGTCCCGGCGAGACCGGCGACGGCCACGAGGCGGAGCAGTCGAGGCCCTTCGCCGCCCTCCCGCTGCGCGTCGCCCTCACCGCCGCGGGGCCGGTGCTCGAACCGGTCGCGACGGGGGTTCCCGGAGGACTGGCCGGGATCGTCGCCGCCGTGATGGGCACCCGTTCCGACGGGATGTGGCCACGCCTGAAGGTCTGCACCGAGAGCACCTGCCAGTGGGCGTTCGTCGACTCCTCCAAGAACCGCTCACGCTCGTGGTGTTCCATGAAGGTCTGCGGCAACCGTACGAAGACAAGGGCATATCGGGCCCGGCGGCAGATGGAGCCGGGTTCACGTCATCTCTGAGTCGGATTCCCCGATACGGTGTAAGAGCCTGTCTCACGGATCCACCCGCCTGATGCCCGCTCGCGTGGCACGAGATCCATGAGACAGCGCGTTCCGAGGCGACGGCAGACGGCAGAGAAGGAGCGGGCCGAGATGGCAGACGTAGGCGTGCGGGCGGCTCGGCACGATGATGTCGCCGCGGTGACGGGCACCCAGATCCGCGCGTGGAGATACGGCTACCGGGACTTCCTTCCCGAAGGACCGCTGGAGCAGATGACCGGCCCCGCGGCCGAGAACATGTGGCGGCAGCAGTGGGACGACGCGATCACCTCGCCGCCCAGCCGCCGGCACCGCGTGCTGGTGGCCGTGGAGCAGGTCGTCCTCGACACCGACGCCTTCCCGGCGCTCGGCCCGGGCGGCATCGAGGCCATGGCCGCGCTGCAGGGCGCGGAGAAGATCGCCGGTCTGGCGTCACACGCCCCGGCGGAGGATCCCGACCTCGACCCGACCACCGCCGGAGAGATGCTCACGTTCCTGATCGACCCCGACCACGTCCGGCGCGGCCACGGCAGCAGGCTGCTGAACGCCACGGTCGACTACCTCCGTGACGACGGCTACCACACCATCGTGACCTGGGTCTTCGCCGAGAACTACGCGGTGCGGGGCTTCCTGGAGTCCGCAGGGTGGGGCGCCGACGGGGCCGAGCGGGTCATCGACATGGGCCGTACGGTGCGGATGATCCGCCTGGCGACCGACATCAGCTAGAGCCGGAGAGGAACGCCGCAACGCCATGGCCACCCCGAGCCAGTGGATCGCCGGAGCACGCCCGCGCACCCTCCCCGCCGCCGTCGTCCCCGTCGCGATCGGCACCGGAGTCGCGATCGGATACGGCGGAGGGGTGTGGTGGCGGGCCCTGCTGGCCCTGTTCGTGGCCCTCGCCCTCCAGGTGGGCGTCAACTACGCCAACGACTACAGCGACGGGGTGCGCGGCACCGACTCCGACCGGGTCGGTCCGATGCGCCTGGTCGGCTCGGGCGCCGCGCCCCCTCGTCAGGTCCTCGTCGCGGCCCTCGCCTGCTTCCTCGCCGCCGCGGTGGCCGGCCTGGTGCTCGTCGCGGTCACCGGGGCCTGGTGGCTGCTGCTGGTCGGCGCCGCGGCGATCGCCGCGGCCTGGTTCTACACCGGCGGCTCCAGCCCGTACGGCTACCGGGCGCTGGGCGAGGTCTCGGTCTTCGTGTTCTTCGGCCTGGTGGCGGTGGCGGGCACCACCTACGTCCAGCTCGAACACCTGCCCGCTCTCGCGGTGGTGGCCGCCGTCCCGGCCGGCCTGCTGGCCTGTGCGATGCTCGTGGTCAACAACCTGCGCGACATCGTGACCGACGGCCCCGCGGGCAAGCGCACCATGGCCGTGGTGCTCGGTGACACCCGCACCCGCGTCCTCTACACCCTCTGCCTCGTCCTGCCCCTGGTGATCGCGCTCGCGCTCGTGCCGTGGCGGCCCTTCGCGGCCCTGGCACTGCTCGCCGCCCCGCTCGCCGTCGCCCCGGTCAAGGCGGTCCGGGCGGGTGCCACAGGCCCGGCGCTCATCGCGACGCTCCAGCAGACGGGCCGCTTCCAGCTCGTGTACGGCCTGCTGCTCACCGTCGGCCTCGCCCTCTGACCTTCAACGCTCCCCGGCCGCACCCGGCCGAGGCCCTTCACAGGATCCGGCGCATCACGACGCGGGGGACGATCTCGATACCCAGTTCCCGCTCGTGGCGCACCAACTCGGCCATCCCCGGCCCCCACTCGGCCGGGTCGAGCACGACGAAGCCGCGCCGGGCGTACCAGGGTGCGTTCCAGGACACGTCGCGGTAGGTCGTCAGCGTCACGGCGGCGAAGCCGGTCGAGGCCGCGTGCTCGCAGACGGCCTCCAGCAGGCGCCCACCGGCACCCCTGCGCCCATGGTCGGGATGGACGGCCAGCTGGTCGAGGTGGAGTTGCCCGTCGACCAGGCCGACCATGGCGAACCCGATCGGCGGGTCACCCGCGACGAGCACCCGCCCTGGGTCCTCGGTCTCCTCGATCATCGTGGTCCCCGGCGGAAAGGTGATCCCGACCTCGGCGAACAGCCCGTCGGCCGCCAGCTCCACCGCCGCCAGCCCGGACAACTCCTCCGGCCGCGCCCAGCGAACCTCAGTCGAAGTCGAAGCTCGAGTGCTTGTCATGGAACTGGAGGATATTGCGGCATCGCTCGCAGATCATCAGGGTTAACCGGTGCGAGGTGATGCCCCGGCGACTGTCGAGCCTGCCCGTCTCCTTGCGGAACTCCGTGCCGCGACAGAGCGGGCAGGCGAGCTCAGGGTGCGTCATACTCGCGCAACGAGCGGCGCCAGGCCGGGGGTCCAGGGCCCCACCGGGCGGGTGCTCAGAGGTCGAGAAGGGGCTCCAGGCCGACGGTCAGGCCGGGCAGCTCACGGACCCGGCGCACGCCCAGGAGCACCCCCGGGGTGAACGACGAGCGGTTCATGGTGTCGTGGCGGATGGTGAGGATCTCGCCGTCACCGCCCAGGATCACCTCCTGGTGGGCGATGAGCCCGGCCAGCCGCACCGCGTGCACCCGGACCCCGTCGACGTCGGCGCCGCGCGCCCCGTCGAGCTCCGTGCTGGTGGCGTCGGGCATCGGCGCGGAGCCCGCCTTGCGCCGGGCCTCGGCGATCAGCTCGGCCGTGCGGCGGGCGGTGCCCGAGGGCGCGTCGGCCTTGTTGGGGTGGTGCAGCTCGACGATCTCGGCCGACTCGAAGTAGCGGGCGGCCTGCTGGGCGAAGTGCATCATGAGCACGGCCGCGATGCCGAAGTTGGGGGCGATCAGCGCGTTGACGCCGGGGTTGGCGTCCAGCCAGCCCTTGACGGTCGCCAGCCGCCCGGCGTCGAAGCCGGTGGTGCCGACCACCGGGTGGATGCCGTGGGAGACGCACCATTCGAGGTTGCCCATCACGACGTCGGGGTGGGTGAAGTCGACCACCACCTCGGCGCCTTCCAACGCCTCGATCGGGTCGCCCTGGTCGACGGCCGCGACCAGCTCCAGATCGCCCGCCGCCTCGACGGCCCTGCACACTTCGACACCGACGCGCCCTCGGGCGCCGAGAACTCCAACCCTGATCACGGCCCCAAGGCTATACCGTGCGGGCCCGCCGGGCTGTCGCGGACCACCGGGTCCGGCCCTCCAGGAGCGCCCCCGAAGACACGGGCGGCCCCGGCGCGGGATGCGCCGGGGCCGCTGACAGACGGGGTCGTCAGCCGGTGACGACCGCGCTGAAGTCCCTGTCCTCCTCGTAGGGGCCGATGACCGCGAGGGACATCGGGCGGGTGAGGACGTCCGAGGCGACCTCGGCGATCTGCTCCGGGGTCACCGCGTCGATCCTGACGAGCAGGTCGTCGACGGAGAGCAGCTCGTCGAAGACCAGCTCGCCCTTGCCGATCCTGGACATCCGGGAGCCGGTGTCCTCCAGGCCGAGCACGAGGCCGCCGCGCATCTGGCCCTTGCCGCGGACGATCTCCTCCTCGGTGATGCCGTCGGTGACCACGCGGAGCACCTCCTCGCGGCAGATCTTCAGCACGTCGTCGATCTTCGACGGCAGGCAGCCGACGTAGATGCCGAACTGGCCGGTGTCGGCGAGGGCGGAGGTGTAGGAGTACGCCGAGTAGGCCAGGCCCCTCTTCTCCCTGATCTCCTGGAACAGCCGCGAGGACATACCGCCGCCGAGCGCCGCGTTGAGCACCCCGAGCGCGAAGCGGCGCTCGTCGGTGCGGGTCAGCGCGGTCGTGCCGAGGACCAGGTTCGCCTGCTCCGTCGGCCGGTGGACCACCCGCGTGCCGGAGCGCAGCTCCACGCCGGGCCCCGACACGCGCGGGGGCACCGGCGAGGCGTCCCCGCCCAGGGCCCCGGCCCGCTCGTAGGCGGCGGCGACGAGAGCCACGACCCGCTCGTGGTCGACGTTGCCCGCCACCGACACCACGGTGTGGGTCGGCAGGTAGAAACGCCGGTAGTACTCGGCGATCCGGTCGCGGGTGACCGCGGTGATCGAGTCGACCGTGCCGAGGATCGGCCTGCCGACCGGCGTGTCACCGTACAGCTCCGCGGAGAACTGCTCGTGCACCACGTCGGAGGGGTCGTCGTCGTGCATGGCGATCTCCTCCAGGATCACGCCACGCTCGGCCTCGACGTCCTCCTCGGTGATGAGCGAGGAGGTCACCACGTCGGCGAGCACGTCGATCGCCACCCGCAGGTCCTCGTCGAGGACCCGCGCGTAGTAGCAGGTGTACTCCTTGGCGGTGAAGGCGTTGATCTCACCGCCGATGCCCTCGATGGCCGCGGAGATCTCCAGGGCGTCCCGGGTCGGCGTGCCCTTGAACAGCAGGTGCTCAAGGAAGTGGGAGGAGCCCATGTGCTGGGGGGACTCGTCTCTCGATCCGATGCCGACCCACATGCCGACCGCGACGGAACGCACGGTCGGCATGGACTCGGTCACCACCCGGAGCCCACCGGGAAGGACGGTGCGCTTCACGACCCCGGCGCCGTCCTTGCCGGGGTGCAGAGTGGTGGTGATCACGAGTTGCGGTCTTCCCCTCCGCCGCCACCGCGGTTGCCACCGCCGCTGCTGCTGCTGCGGGTGCGGGTGCGACGGGGCCGCTCCTCGCGGGGCCGCTCGTCGGCGGCGGGCGCCTCGGCCGCCGGGGCGGCCGAGGGCTCGGTGTCGCCGGACTCGGCCTTGGCCGCGGCCTCCTTCTCGATGACCTCGACGGGCACCAGGGAGAGCTTGCCGCGGGAGTCGATCTCGGCGATCTCCACCTGAACCTTCTCGCCGACGTTCATGACGTCCTCGACGTTCTCGATGCGCTTGCCGCCGTGCAGCTTGCGGATCTGGGAGACGTGCAGGAGGCCGTCCTTGCCCGGCATGAGGGAGATGAAGGCGCCGAAGGCGGCGATCTTGACGACCGTGCCCAGGTAGCGCTCGCCGACCTCCGGCATGTGCGGGTTCGCGATGGCGTTGATCGCCGACCTGGCCGCCTCGGCGGACGGGCCGTCGGTGGCGCCGATGTAGATGGTTCCGTCGTCTTCCAGGGTGATCTCGGCGCCGGTGTCGTCCTGGATCTGGTTGATCATCTTGCCCTTCGGGCCGATGACCTCTCCGATCTTGTCCACCGGAATCTTGATCGTGATGATGCGAGGAGCCGTCGCGTTCATCTCCGCCGGGGAGTCGATGGCCTCCTGCATCACGTCGATGATCGCCAGGCGGGCGCCCTTGGCCTGCCTCAGCGCGGCCGCCAGCACGGAGGCCGGAATGCCGTCCAGCTTCGTGTCGAGCTGGAGCGCGGTGATGACGTCCTTGGTGCCGGCGACCTTGAAGTCCATGTCGCCCATCGCGTCCTCGGCGCCGAGGATGTCGGTCAGCGTGACGTACTGGTCGCCCTCGTTGATGAGGCCCATCGCGATGCCCGCGACGATGCCCTTGAGCGGGACACCCGCGTCGAGCAGCGCCATCGTCGAGGCGCAGACCGACCCCATCGAGGTCGAGCCGTTGGAGCCCAGCGCCTCGGAGACCTGGCGGATCGCGTAGGGGAACTCCTCGCGCGCCGGCAGCACCGGCAGCAGCGCCCGCTCGGCGAGCGCGCCGTGCCCGATCTCGCGCCGCTTGGGCGAGCCCACCCGGCCGGTCTCACCGGTGGAGTAGGGGGGGAAGTTGTAGTTGTGCATGTAGCGCTTGGTGCGCTCGGGGTTCAGCGTGTCGATCATCTGCTCCATACGGAGCATGTTGAGCGTGGTGATGCCCAGGATCTGGGTCTCGCCGCGCTCGAACAGGGCCGAGCCGTGCACCCGGGGTACGACGTGGACCTCGGCGCTGAGCTGCCTGATGTCCTTGACGCCGCGGCCGTCGATGCGGACGCCCTCGGCGATGACCCGCTCGCGCATGAGCTTCTTGGTCAGCGACCGGAACGCGGCGCCGAGCTCCTTCTCGCGGCCCTCGAAGTCGGGGCCGACCTTCTCCAGCACCAGGGCCTTGACCCTGTCGAGCTCGATCTCGCGCTCCTGCTTGCCGGCGATGGTGAGCGCGGCGGCGAGCTCGCTGCGCACCGCGCCGGTCACCGCCTCCAGGACGTCGTCCTGGTAGTCGAGGAACAGCGGGTATTCGGCGGTCTCCTTGGCGGCGACCTTCGCGACCTTGGCCTGCGCCTCGCACAGCACCTTGATGAACGGCTTGGCGGCCTCAAGGCCCTGGGCCACGGTCTCCTCGGTCGGAGCCACCGCGCCCTCGGCGACGAGCTTGAGCGTGTCGCGGGTGGACTCGGCCTCGACCATCATGATCGCGACGTCGCCGTCGTCCAGGACCCGGCCCGCGACCACCATGTCGAAGGTGGCACTGGCCAGCTCGGTGTTGGTCGGGAAGGCGACCCACTGGCCCTCGATCAGCGCGACGCGGACGCCGCCGATCGGGCCGGAGAACGGCAGCCCGGCGAGCTGGGTGGACAGGGACGCGGCGTTGATCGCCACGACGTCGTACAGGTGCTCGGGGTGGAGCGCCATGATGGTGGCGACCACCTGGATCTCGTTGCGCAGGCCCTTGACGAACGAGGGGCGCAGCGGCCGGTCGATCAGGCGGCAGGTGAGGATGGCGTCCTCGGAGGGACGGCCCTCACGCCGGAAGAACGAGCCGGGAATGCGGCCCGCGGCGTACATTCGCTCCTCGACGTCCACCGTGAGGGGGAAGAAGTCGAGGTTCTCCTTGGGATTCTTGGACGCGGTGGTCGCTGAGAGGACCATCGTGTCGTCGTCGAGATAGACGACGGCGGAACCCGCCGCCTGGCGCGCGAGCCGCCCGGTCTCGAACCGGATGGTACGTGTGCCGAATGAGCCGTTGTCGATGACGGCTTCGCTGCTGTGGACACCCTCCACGGGGGACCTCCTTGTGGATCGGTCGCCCGCGTCCGGCCAGACGCACGTGTCGCGCCTGGTTCGTCGTGTTTTGCCGGCTCCCCGTAGGTGCAGCGCCGGTCTTCGATCGAAGCGCCCGGTTCCGTATGGCTTTGTGCCATGATGACCGGGGGCCACTACCGAGGACCGGCCCTCCGACGCCGTGGGGCGCGCTTGCTTGCGGACGCGGGGCACTGTCTCGGCTATTCAGTTTGCTCACCGGGGCGACGTCTTCGTGGCGCGACGCGCCGACATCGTCCCCCGTGAGAGATGAGGGAGCGGCGCGAACGCCACTCCCTCACACCACTATCGGCGCAGGCCGAGCCGCTCGATGAGCGAGCGGTAGCGCGCGATGTCCTTGCTCTGCAGGTACTTCAGCAGCCGGCGGCGGCGGCCGACGAGCAGCAGCAGGCCACGGCGGCTGTGGTGGTCGTGCTTGTGCACCTTCAGGTGCTCGGTGAGCTCGCTGATGCGCTTGCTCAGCAGCGCGATCTGCACCTCGGGGGAACCGGTGTCGGTCTCACCCTTGGCGTAGTCACCGATGATCTTCTTCTTTGCTGCGGTGTCGAGAGACACTTTTCTCCTTGAACCTCTGCGGGCACGCGCAATTCCGGCTCCCCGAACGACCGTGCGTGCCTACAGTCGCCGTGGCGAGATCAGCACCGGGATCATACGACACCGGTTACAGAGCTGACATGCCAGGCTACCACCGGCTTCGCGACCCCCGCACATCCTGTGAGAGCCCGGCGAGCCTCACCCGAAACCCCTACAGGACCGGCATTTCGGCCTCCGAGGTCGACGTGACGCGAGGGCCGTGTGACACGGGGGCCGGGTGGGACCGGACATGAGATCGAGCACAGGATCGGGCACGGAATCGCGCACGGACCGGGCAGGGGATCGGGCACGGAACCGGAATTCCGGGAACCGGGGTCGGCGTGGCATGAGGACCGGCCGGGACCCCCGCGGGCCCCTCCCTGAGGAGGTCAGCTCGTCAGGCGCCGGACCTCGTCCACGTCGGCGTGGATCTGCGCGACGAGAGCCTCGATCGAGTCGAACCTGGTGTTGCCGCGCAACCTCGGCCCGAAGTCGACGGCCACGTGCGCGCCGTAAAGATCGAGGTCGTCGCGGTCGAGGGCGTACGCCTCGACGGTGCGGGGCACCCCCTCGAAGGTCGGGTTGGTGCCTACGGAGATCGCCGCGGGCCAGCGCTCGCCGCCGTACACCGCGGGCAGGTTGCCGGTCTCGACACCCTGCAGCCAACCGGCGTAGACGCCGTCCGCGGGGATGGCGGTGAACTCCGGCGACTCCAGGTTCGCCGTCGGGAAACCGAGCTGCCGGCCGCGCTGGTAACCGCGGACGACCACACCCTCGACCCGGTGCGGACGGCCGAGCGTCTGCCGGACCGCCTCCATGTCGCCGGAGGCGATCTGCTCGCGGATCAGGGTGGAGGAGATCGTCTCCCCGTCGCTGACCAGCGGGACCGCCTCGGCCACGAAGTCGTACTTCTCCCCCAGGGTGCGCAGCGTCTCCACGTCGCCGGAGGCCTTGTGGCCGAAGCGGAAGTTCTCCCCCACCACGACCCCGGCGGCGTGCAGCCGGTCGACGAGGACGGTCTGCACGAACTCGTCCGGGCTCATCCGGGAGAACTCCAGCGTGAACGGCAGGACGCACACCGCGTCGACGCCCAGGCCCGCGAGGAGCTCGGTGCGGTGCCTCGCCGTCGTCAGCCTCGGAGGGTGCGTGCCCGGCCGCACGACCTCCTCGGGATGCGGGTCGAAGGTCACCACCACCGAGGGAACCCCGAGACGAGCGGCCATCGCGACGGCACGGGCCACCATCTGCTGGTGCCCGCGGTGAACGCCGTCGAAGACGCCGATCGTGACGACGGACCTGCCCCAGTCTTCGGGCACGTCGTCCAATCCGTGCCAGCCTCGCACCGCAGCCTCTTCCCTCGTAGCGGATGAACCCCTAAAGCCTGCCATGCTCTGAGCCCTTCCCCCCAATCGGGGAGCCCCTTGCCCGTGGCGCGCCCCTCGCCGCGAAAGGTCCGGGACAACACCCGGGACGACGACGGACGGCCCGTCAGGGGACGAAGACGGCCAGGGACCTGGCGACCTGGCCACGCTCCTCCATCAGCGCCACCAGGGTGCCGTCGGGGGCGAACACCCCGATCGGCCCGCTCCCCGCGCCCAGCGCGGGCAGCCGCCCGCCGTGCGCGACGGTGGCCGCCTCCTCGGCGGTCACGTCCCGGCGGGGAAAGGCCGCCGCGACCGCGTCGGCCATCGGCAGGATCACGCACTCGGCGGCGAGGTGCTCCAGGGTGTGGGCCGTCGACAGGTCGTAGGGGCCCACCCGGGTACGGCGCAGGGCGGTCAGATGACCGCCGACGCCCAGGTCGGCGCCGAGATCACGGGCGAGCGCGCGGATGTAGGTGCCACTGGAACAGGACACCGAGGCGTCGACGTCGACGAGATCACCGTGCCGGCGCACGGCGGTGATCTCGAAGCTCGACACGGTCACCTGGCGAGCCTTGAGCTCGACCTCCTCCCCCGCCCTCGCCCGTTTGTAGGCTCGCTCGCCGTTCACCTTGATCGCGCTGACCTGCGGCGGGATCTGCATGATCGGGCCGGTCAACGCGGCGACGCCCTTCCTGATGTCCTCCTCGGCGACCTGCCCCGCCGGCACCGACGCGGTGATCTCACCCTCGGCGTCGTCGGTGTTGGTGGTCTGACCGAGGCGGATCGTGGCGTCGTAGCCCTTCTCGGTGAGCGCGAGGTGGCCGAGCAGGCGGGTGGCCTTCTCGACACCGACCACCAGCACGCCGGTGGCCATCGGGTCGAGGGTGCCCGCGTGACCGACCTTGCGGGTGCCCGCGATGCCGCGGAGCTTGGCCACCACGTCGTGCGAGGTCCACTCGGCGGGCTTGTCAACGATGATCAGTCCGCTCGGCGGCGGGGTGCGCTTGGCGCGGGCCGTACTCATTATGGTCCTCACAGGCGTGCGGTGAAGGGCTTACAGCAGTGCCCGGAGACTCGCGATCGTCTCCTCAACGGGCTGGTGGGAGGTGAAACCCGCCGCCTTGGCGTGCCCGCCGCCCCCCAGCGCGACGCTGACGCGCGAGACGTCCACCCCGCCCTTGGAGCGCATGGAGACCTGCCAGACGCCGTCGTCGTCCTCCTTGAGAATCGTGGCGACGTCCGCCTCGTCGGTGCGCCGGATCACGTCGATCATCCCCTCGACCTCGTCGTACGGCAGCCCGTACGCGGCGCGGTCGGCTCGGGTGACGAACGTCCAGACCAGGCCACCGCCCACCTCGGGCTCCAGCCGCACCCTGCCGAGCACGACGCCGAGCACCTTCAGGTAGCCGAACGGAGAACGATCCCACAGCTCGCGGGAGATCTTCTCGGGATCGAGCCCGGTGTCGAGCAGCCGGGCGGCCATCGCGTGCGCCTCCGGGGTGGTGGAGGAGTGCCTGAAGGAGCCGGTGTCGGTGACGAGCCCGACGTACAGGCAGGTCGCGATGTCCTTGTCGATCGGCAGGCCGAGCCGGTGGATCAGCTCCTCGGCGAGCACGGCGGTGGCCGCGGCATCGGGATCGACCAGGTTGAGGGTGCCGAACCCGGTGTTGGACGGGTGGTGGTCCAGCACGACCAGCTCGTTCGCCTTGACCGTGTTGCCGGTCAGCACGCCGAGACGCCCGACGGTGGGCACGTCGAAGGTGACCATCACCTCGGGCGCGGCGGGATAGTGCGCGGGGTCGGCCAGCAGCTCCTGCCCCGGCAGGAAACGCAGCAGCCTGGGCACACTGAAGCGCCGGTCGCCGAAAGAGGCGGTGACCCGCTTGCCCGCCGCGCGCAGTGCGAGCCCGACGGCGAGCATCGAGCCGAGCGCGTCACCGTCGGGTGAGACGTGACAGGCGAGCGCGATCTCGTCCGCGGCGGAGATGAGCTCAACGGCCCGTGCCCAGTCCCGGCCGGACACCGGACCCGCCGAGCCCGCCGAGCCATCGTCACGCGAGGCGGGCGTCACGTCGCGGAGCGTCCCGCGCGTTCCGGGGATTCGTCTTCCTCGTCCCCGGATTCGTCGCCGTCTTCCCTGTCCTCGGGCCTGCGGTAGGGATCGGCGTCCCCGGCGTGCGACGCCCCTTCGGCCCGCTTGGCGATCTCCACGTCCCTGGCCTTCGCCTCGGCGAGCAGATCCTCCAGATGGCGGGCGCTGTCAGGGAGCGGATCGTGGGTGAACGTCAGCGTCGGCGTGTGGCGCAGCCCCGTCTGGCGGCCCACCTCCGAGCGGATGAGCCCCTTGGCGCTCTCCAGTGCCATGGCGGAGTCGGCCCGCTCGGCCTCGGAGCCGAACACGGTGTAGAACACCGTGGCCTCGCCCAGGTCGTTGGTGATGCGGGTGTCCGTCACGGTCACGAACCCCAGCCTGGGGTCCTTGATGCGGCGCTCCAGCATCTCCGCCACGATCTGCTGGATCCGATCGGCGATCTTGCGCGCGCGTGCGGCGTCCATAACTCCCCCCTTCTCACGGGGATGGCCGGTGGCGGTAGGGGTTCTTCCGCGACCGGCCGTCTCCGTATCTAGTCTTCGTCCTCGTTGTAGAGCCGATGTCTGGCGGACAGCAGCTCGATCTCCGGGTGGAAGGCGATCAGGCGCTCGCAGTCGTCGAGCACCTCACCGCAGTTGGCTGCGGTGGCGGAGACGACCGCGATCCCGATCTCGGTACGGCGATGCAGGTCAAGATGACCGGTCTCCGCGACGGCCACATTCGGGAACCGTCGCCGCACCTCCGCGACGATGGGACGCACCACCGAGCGCTTCTGCTTCAGCGAGTGGACGTCGCCGAGCAGGATGTCCAATGTCAGTGCACCTACATACATGGTGGGTCACTCGCCACGATCGACACCGTGCCACGGGCTCGGGTCCCGCCCACCGGCCGCGCACCCGAGGGTGCGCGGCCGATGGAACGGTTTCCCTGCCTGTCGAGGCATCAGGTTCGCGGCTTCTCCCGCATCTCGAAGGTCTCGATGACGTCATCGATCTTGATGTCGTTGTAGCCGACACCGATACCGCACTCGAACCCTTCGCGGACCTCGGTCGCGTCGTCCTTGAAACGGCGCAGCGAGGAGACGGTGAGGTTGTCGGAGATGACGACCCCGCCGCGGATGATCCGGGCCTTGCTGTTGCGGACGATCGTGCCCGAACGGACCAGCGCACCGGCGATGTTGCCGATCTTCGGCACCTTGAAGACCTCGCGGACTTCGGCGGTGCCCATCTGGACCTCTTCGAACTCCGGCTTGAGCATGCCCTTGAGGGCCGCCTCGATCTCCTCGATCGCCTGGTAGATGACCGAGTAGTAGCGGATGTCGACGCCCTCGCGCTCGGCCAGATCGCGCGCCCTGACCTCGGGACGCACGTTGAAGCCGATGATGACGGCGTTGTCGTCGGCGACCGCCAGGTTGACGTCGTACTCGGTGATCGCACCGACGGCGCGGTGGAGCACCCGCAGGCGCACCTCGTCGCCGACATCGATCTTGAGCAGCGCGTCTTCCAGGGCTTCGACGGAACCGGAGACGTCACCCTTGATGATGAGCTTGAGCTCGTCGACCTGGCCCTTCTCCATCTCGCTGAAGAGCTCCTCGAGGGTGCGGCGACGGCCGGACCTGGCCATGTCCGCGATGCGCTTGCGCGCGGCGCGCTGCTGGGCGATCTGGCGCGCCATCCGGTCGTCGGTGACGACGATGAAGTTGTCACCGGCTCCTGGCGTCGCGGTCAGACCGAGGACCTGCACCGGACGGGACGGGTCGGCCTCCGGGATCGCCTCGCCCTTGTCGTCGAGCATCGCCCGGACGCGGCCGAAGGCCTCGCCACAGACGATCGAGTCGCCGACGCGGAGCGTGCCGCGCTGGACCAGCACGGTCGCGACCGGGCCGCGGCCCTTGTCGAGGTGCGCCTCGATGGCGACGCCCTGGGCGTCCATCGTGGCGTTGGCCCGCAGGTCGAGCTCGGCGTCCGCGGTGAGCAGGATGGCCTCGAGCAACTGCTCGATGCCGATCCCGTTCTTGGCGGAGATGTCGACGAACATCGTGGTGCCGCCGTACTCCTCGGCGACCAGACCGTACTCGGTGAGCTGGGCGCGCACCTTGCTCGGGTCCGCCCCCTCCTTGTCGACCTTGTTGACCGCGACGACGATCGGCACGTCGGCCGCCTGGGCGTGGTTGAGCGCCTCGATGGTCTGCGGCTTCACGCCGTCGTCGGCCGCGACGACCAGGACGGCGATGTCGGTCACCTTGGCGCCTCGGGCACGCATGGCGGTGAACGCCTCGTGACCCGGGGTGTCGATGAAGGTGATCTTCCGCTCTTCGTCCTCGTGCGTGGTGGCGATCTGGTAGGCACCGATGTGCTGGGTGATGCCACCCGCCTCCCGCGCCACCTCGTTGGTGTTGCGGATGGCGTCGAGCAGCTTGGTCTTACCGTGGTCGACGTGACCCATGACGGTCACCACCGGCGGGCGGGCGACCAGGTCGGACTCGTCGCCCTCGTCCTCGCCGAACTCGATGTCGAAGGTCTCCAGGAGCTCGCGGTCCTCCTCCTCCGGGCTGACCACAAGCAGGTTGTAGTCGAGCTCGGCGGCCAGAAGCTGGAGCGTCTCCTCGTTGACCGACTGCGTCGCGGTCACCATCTCGCCCAGGTGCAGCATGATCTGCACCAGGGACGCCGGGATCGCGCCGATCTTGTCGGCGAAGTCCGACAGGGAGGCGCCGCGCGACAGGCGGATCGTCTGCCCGTTGCCGCGAGGAGCCTGCACGCCGCCGATCGCCGGGGCCTGCATGTTGTCGAATTCCTGACGCCGCTGGCGCTTGGACTTGCGACCGCGGGTCGGGCGTCCTCCGGGACGGCCGAACGCGCCCGCGGTGCCTCCACCGCGACCACGGCCACCACCACCGGGACGACCGGCGAAACCGCCGCCGCCACCACCGGGGCCACCGGTTCCGGTGCCGGGACGACCCGCGCCGCCACCGCCACCCGGGCGACCGGCGAAGCCGCCGCCGCCACCGGGACGACCGCCGCCACCGGGACGACCGGCGCCGCCACCCGGGCGACCGGCACCCGCGCCGCCGCCGGGACGGCCGGCGCCACCGCCGCCGGGACCGGCGGGCCGGCCCTGGGGCATCATCATCGGGCTGGGACGCGGACCACCCGGACGCGGGCCACCGGGACCACCGGCGCCGCCACCGGGACGCGGGCCACCGGCGCCGGGCCCCGGACGCGGGCCACCCGATCCGGGCGGGCCGGAACGAGCGCCGGGCGGACGGGGACCGGCGTTGTCGCGGTCCTGGCGAGGACCGCGGTCCTCGCGGGGGCCGGGACGCGGACCTCTGTCGCCGGGACCGCCGTCACGGCCGGGGCCACCGGGACCACCGGGACCGCCACCGCGCGGCGGACGGGCCTGGCCCATGCCGCTCGCGTTCGAGGAGAACGGGTTGTTGCCGGGGCGCGGACCGCGCGGGCCCGGACGCGGGCCCGGCTTGGGCGCACCGGCGCCGGGGGCACCGGCACCGGGCCTGGGGCCCGAGGGTGCTCCACCGGGACCGCCCGAGGGACGACCGCCCTCGGGGCGCGCCTCGGGGCGCTGCGCGGGACCCGGACGCGGGGCGGGCCTGGGACCCGGCTTGGGGCCGGGGGCCGGGCGTCCGCTCTCGGTGCGGGGCGCCTCGAACCGCGGTGCCTGCACCTGCGGCGGCTGCTGACGCGGCGGCTGCGGGGGCTGGACCGGCGGAGCCGGAGGAACCACCGGCGGGGCCGCCTGCGGCGCGGGGGCCGCGGGACGGGCCTGCACGGGCCCCGGACGAGGACCCGGCCTGGGGGCCGGACCCGGCTTGGGGATGGATGTCGGCGCCGAGGTGGCACCGTTTGGCTGGCCGTCACCCGGCCGAGGGGCCGCCTGAGGCGGCCTGGGGCCTCTGCCCCTGTCGGACGAGCCCTTACTGGGGCCGCCCAAAGCTTCCGTGAGCCTGCGGACTACCGGTGCTTCGATAGTCGAGGACGCCGAACGCACGAACTCGCCCATCTCCTGGAGCTTGGCCATCACGACCTTGCTCTCCACACCGAACTCCTTGGCGAGCTCGTATACCCGGACCTTCGCCACTGCACTCCCTTGTCTCGGCCCGGGAGGCGGTGCCGCCGGACCGTCGTTACGTTGACGTACTCATCGCCGCATGCTCATCAGGCGCTCATAGCTATCTGACCAGCCCATCAGTTCGGCGTCCTACATGACAGTCGGTAACCATTTCACCCGATCCTTTCAGCCTGTTGCTCTTCCAGGTGGCCGCGCAGTCGCGACAGGTCGAGCGATTCCGCGACACGAAAAGCCCGCGAAAACGCTCGGCGACGCTCTGCGAGTTCGAGACAGCTCAAGGTGGGATGCAGTGAAGCACCACGCCCTTGGAGCCGTCTTCGCAGGTCAGGGACGATAACGCCCTCGACCACCACCAGGCGGAGCAGCTCGGAGGAAACCGTGCGAACCCGGCACCCCACACATGTTCTTCGTGGGGCAGCCTGGCCACCATATTCCAGCTTACCGTGTGGGCGCATCTGCGGCACCGGCCGCGTCCCCCGGCTGGGTGTCGGGACGGATGTCGATCCGCCAGCCGGTGAGGCGGGCGGCGAGCCGGGCGTTCTGCCCCTCCTTGCCGATGGCGAGGGAAAGCTGGTAGTCAGGCACGGTCACGCGCGCGGCGCGGCCGTCGAAGTCGATCACCTCTACGTGGGAAACGCGGGCCGGGGACAACGCATTCCCCACGAACTCCGCGGGATCCTCCGACCAGTCGATGATGTCGATCTTCTCGCCGTGCAACTCCGTCATCACGTTGCGTACCCGCGAGCCCATCGGGCCGATGCAGGCACCCTTGGCGTTCACCCCCGGACGCCGGGACCGGACCGCGAGCTTGGTGCGGTGACCGGCCTCGCGGGCGACGGCGGCGATCTCGACCGTGCCGTCGGCGATCTCGGGCACCTCCAGCGCGAAGAGCTTCTTCACCAGGCCGGGGTGGGTGCGCGACAGGGTCACCGAGGGACCCTTGTGGCCCTTCTTGACCTGCACCACGTAGCAGCGGATGCGGTCGCCGTGGACGTATTCCTCGCCCGGGACCTGCTCGCTGTGCGGCAGCACCGCCTCGATCTTGCCCAGGTCGACCAGGACGACCCTCGGGTCCTTGCCCTGCTGGATGACCCCCGCCACGAGTTCGCCCTCACGACTGGCGAACTCACCGAAGTTGATCTCGTCCTCGGCGTCGCGGAGCTGCTGCAGGATCACCTGCTTGGCCGTGGTCGCGGCGATGCGGCTGAAGTTGCCCGGGGTGTCGTCGAACTCCCTGAGCACCTCCCCGCTCTCGTCGTCGAGCTCGGCCGCGAAGATGGTCACGTGCCCTGACTTGCGGTCGAGCTCGGCGCGCGCCTTGGCCGCCGCGCCCTCACTCCGGAAATACGCGATCAGCAGCGCGTCCTCGATCGCCTTGACGACCAGGTCGAAGGAGATGTCCTTCTCCCTCTCCAGGCTGCGCAGGACGCTCATGTCGATGTCCACGAGGCTTCCCCCTTAGCCCTCGTCGCCGTCTTCGCCGTCGTCTTCGGCGTCGTCGAGCCGGCGGAATTCCACCTGCACCCGTCCTCGGGTCAGGTCCTCATAGTCGATGCGGCGCGGTGCGCCGTCGACGTCCAGCTCCACGCCGGTCTCGTCGGTGGCGACGATCCGGCCCTCCACGGCGGTGCCGTCCCGCAGGTCGGCCTTGACCAGCCTCTTCACCGCTCGGCGCCAGTGACGCGGCTCGGTGAGGGGGCGGTCGACTCCCGGAGAGGAGACCTCCAGCACGTACGGGGTGGTTCCCATCGCCTCGTCGGCGTCCAGTGTCTCGGAGACGACGTGGCTGATCTCCGCGACGTCGTCGAGGCTCACGCCGCCGTCACGGTCGACCACGACACGCAGCAGCCGCCGCTTGCCCGCGGGGGTGACCGTGACGTCCTCCAAGTCGAGCCCTCCGGCTCCGACGACAGGTTCCAGAAGCTTCATCAGGCGGTCGCGGGATGTGGCGCTGCCCATGCCGACCTCCCATTGTCACGATCTCAGCCGGGCGGACCTCGCCCATGCGATTAACCAGCCTATCCACACCAGGGCGTAGAAACAGCGCCACTCGGTGTGGCGGAGCCGTCCGAGAAGCGAGGTGAGTGCCATTATTCCAAGCCCGTACGATGCTAAGTGCGTCAGCTGCCCGACACAGAACCGGAGGTCGTCGTGCGTTCCGTCTCCCGGCGCGCCCTGCTGAGGGGCGGCGCTCTCGGGGTGGCAGCCGTGACGGCCGCGGGGTGCGCCACCGGTGAGCCGGTGCCGCCCGTGGCCGCGCCGCCCGACCCCGAGACGCTGCTCCTGCGCGAGCTGATCGCGGGCAAGGAGCGGACCGTGGCGCTGTACGCCTCGGCCGCCTCGCCCCGGCTGGAGCCCTTCAGGCAGCGGCACGAGGCCCATCTCGCCGAGCTCCGCCGCCGTCTCCCGCCCGCTCCGGCGTCCACGGCCGCGACCCCCTCTGCTTCGCCCACGCCGTCCCCGTCGGGTGGCCCGGCTCGGAGCACGTCGGTGCGGGCCCTGCGCGACCTGGAACGCAAGGCCGCGGCACTGCGCACCCGTCAGATCGAGGGGGTCTCCCCCCCGCTCGCCCAGTTGCTCGCGTCCATCGGCGCCTGCGAGGCCGCGCACGCCCTCGCCCTGTCGAGGCCGCTGTGAGAGGCGCGCGGGGGTCCGCAGGGGCCGATCAAGGGCTCGGCGCGGCGCTGGCGGCCGAGCACGCCGCCGTGTACGCGTACGGGATCCTCGGGGCCAGGACCACGGGCAGGCTGCGGGCGGCGATGACGACGGCCTACAACGCCCATCGCGCCCGCCGCGACCAGCTCCGCACGATGATCACCACTGCGGGCGGCACACCCGCCGAGCCCAAAGCGGTCTACGAGCTTCCGATCACGCCCTCCGGCCCGGACCAGGCGGTGGAGCTGGCCGTGCTGGTCGAGCGCGGGGTGACCGGCGCCTATCTGGAGCTGGCCGCGACCACCGACACCACGCTGCGCAAGATGGCCGCGCTGGTCATGCAGGAGTGCGTCACCCGCTCCTACAGCCTGCGGCCCGAGATCGACGCCTTTCCCGGCATGCCGCCCAGGACCGCGCCGCCGAACCCGGAGCCCACTCCCACCCCGGCCACGTCCCAGTGACCTTTCCTTTCGCATTTCGCGGGTGACCCCTTCCGGCACAACGAACTGGTCAACGTGTAAATCGATCTCCAATGGAGGTCGCCTGGGGTGCGAGTCGCGAATCAAACCCGCTTTCGACCACGTTTGCACCGTGCCTGCCGGGTAGTTGGATCTCGCCGAATACGCCTAAGGAGGAAGTAATGGGCTGGGGATACCGGAAATCCATGAAGTTTGGTCCGTTCCGTCTTAACCTTTCGCGGAGTGGAGTGGGCCACAGCTGGGGAAACCGCGCCTTCAGGGTCACCAGAACGGCCGACGGGCGCCGCACGCTGAGCATCAATCTTCCCGGTGGCTTCCACTGGCGCAAGACCGTCAGCAGCAGCCGTCGCTGATGGGCATCACTCCGGAACCCTTCGCGGACGCCGCTCGTTCTCACGAGACGACACGGCGTTTCCGCGAGTCCGGGGAGAAGGCATTGGGCTGGGGATACAGAAAGTCAGTCAAAGTCGGTCCTTTCAGGATCGACCTGTCCCCGCGCGGGATCGGCCACAGTTTCGGCGGTCGCGGATTTCACGTCAGCAGAACTCCCGACGGCCGCACATACGTGACCGTCAACCTGCCCGGTGGGTTTCACGTGGGTAAGGCGATCGGCCCGAGCTCCCGGCGTCGACACCACCACTACTGACGCGCGGCCACACACTCGAAAAGAGCGGCCCGCCCCTTCCAAGGGGCGGGCCGCTCTCACGCGTTCGGGGATCACCCGCCGCGAAGCCGTGCCGCGCGTTCGGAGCTCACCCCCGATGGGTCGTTCTCACCCCTGGCAGGCCGCCACGACGCGGTCGACGGCCTCGGCGAGCGGGATCTCCTCCTTGGCGCCGGTGGCGCGGTCGCGCAGCTCCGCGACCCCCTGGGTGAGACCTCGGCCGACGATCAGGATCGTCGGCATGCCGAGCAGCTCGGCGTCCTTGAACTTCACCCCCGGGGAGACGCCGGCCCGGTCGTCCACCAGGACGCGCAGCCCTCGGGTCTCCAGCTCTTCGGCGAGGCGGGTGGCGGCCTCTATCTGGCCGTCCTTGCCGGTGCCCACGACATGGACGTCGGCGGGAGCGATCTCACGGGGCCAGACCAGGCCGAGCTCGTCGTGCCTCTGCTCGGCCAGCACCGCCACGGCCCGGGAGACGCCGATGCCGTAGGAGCCCATGGTGACGCGAATGGGCTTGCCGTCGGGGCCGAGGGCGTCGAGCTTCGCGGCGTCGGCGTACTTGCGGCCGAGCTGGAAGATGTGGCCGATCTCGATGCCGCGGTCGATGGACAGGCCGGAGCCGCAGACCGGGCAGGCGTCACCCGCGCGGACCTCCGCGGCCTCGATGGTGCCGTCGGCGACGAAGTCACGGCCGGCGACGACGTCCACGGCGTGCTTGCCCGGCTCGTTCGCGCCGGTCACCCAGGCGGTGCCGTCGACCACGCGGGGGTCGACGAGGTAGCGGATGCCGAGGTCCTTGAGGACCTGGGGGCCGATGTAGCCGCGGACCAGGCCGGGGTGCCTGGCGAAGTCCTCGGCCTCGAAGATCGCGGGCTCACCGGGGGCGAGGGAGGCCTCCAGCCGCTTGAAGTCGACCTCGCGGTCTCCGGGAACGCCGATGATCAGGGTCTCGGTCTTGCCGGTGCCGGGAACCGTCACCTTGACCACGATGTTCTTGAGCGTCTGGGCGGCGGTGATGCCGAGGCCGTAGTGCTCGTTGACGTGGCCGACCAGTGACTCGATGGTCGGGGTGTCGGGGGTGTCGAGCACCCGCGTCGCGGGCCGCTCACCGGTGACCGCGGCCGGCGCGGGGGTGACGACGGCCTCCGCGTTGGCCGCGTAGCCGCAGTTGTGGCAGGCGACGAAGGTGTCCTCACCGGTGGCCGCGGGAGCGAGGAACTCCTCGGAGGCCGACCCGCCCATCGCCCCCGAGGTGGCGAAGCAGATCTTGTAGGCGATGCCGAGGCGGTCGAAGGTCTTGATGTAGGTCTCGCGGTGACGCTCGTAGGAGCGCTTGAGGCCGTCGTCGTCGAGGTCGAAGGAGTAGGAGTCCTTCATGACGAACTCGCGCCCGCGCAGGATGCCGGCCCGGGGACGGGCCTCGTCGCGGTATTTGGTCTGGATCTGGTAGAGAGTCACCGGATAGTCCTTGTAGGAGGAATACTCCCCCTTGACCATGTCGGTGAACATCTCCTCGTGGGTGGGCCCGAGGAGATAGTCGGCCCCCTTGCGATCCTTGAGGCGGAAGAGCGTGTCGCCGTACTCGGTCCAGCGGCCGGTCGCCTCGTAGTATTCGCGGGGCAGCAGGGCGGGGAAGAGCACCTCCTGTCCGCCCATGCGGTCCATCTCCTCGCGCACGACGCGCGTGACGTTCTCCAGGACCGTCTTGCCGAGCGGCAGCCAGGAATAGACGCCGGGCGCGACGCGGCGGACGTAACCGGCGCGGACGAGCAGCTTGTGGCTCGGGACTTCCGCGTCTGCCGGGTCGTCCCTCAGCGTTCGAAGAAACAGCGACGACATGCGCAGCAGCACGGCTACTCCTAGCTAGCGAGGTTCGATGCCCTACAGGCTATCGAGTCTCGCAAGCCGATTGTCTGCGGTCGGCGGCTTCCGAACCCCCACCGCACCTCCACCGAACCCCCGCCGCGCCCCTCAGAGCCCGGTGAGGAAAACGAAGTACGAGGCACCGAGGACGATTGCGATCAGCGCGGAGCAGACATGGTCGCGTCCGCGCCCCAGCGAACCCAGCATCCCCACCGCGATCGCGACCACCGCCGCGACGCCCCACGGCCAGAAACCCGAGACGTACTCGGGCCCACCGGGCATCGTCTTGTCGATCCCGTCGAGCAGCGCCAGCCCGGCCGCGCCGCCGGCCGCGGTGGTCCCCCAGCGGTCGCGGCGTTTGGCGAGGTAGGAGAGGATGCCGATCGCGACGAGGTTCGTGATCATAAGGTTTATCGAGATGCCGTCGTCGCCGAGGCTCATGCTCCAGGCACTCGACTCGAAGATCGCGGCGACGAGCAGCGAGAGTATCGGCCCGAACGTGGCCAGCACGCTGGAGAGCACCGCCCAGCCGAAGCCGGTGGCGGTCCGCCCCACGACGACGACGAGGAGAAGGTAGGCGTACGGGTTGTAAAGCGCGTACAGCAGATCGGGCCCGTAGGCCGCCAGCGCTCCGATGCCCCCGAGCAACATTCCCACGAAGAGCGAGAGGAGCATGTGCCGAAGGATGGCGCGGTCCCGGCGGTCTCCCGCGGCGAAGTCAAGCGTGTAATTGCGTTCCACCAAAGCCACTGATCCCCCGATCACATTTGCTAGTGGCCACCGGCAGTCTATCTGACCTGCGACAACACCTTGAACAAATCAAATTCGCAAAGCAGGTGGGCACTTGGTCACGCTGCCGGCTCCCGGCTTTCCTTGAGCGTTTGATTAATCTTTCACAGAACTCCGCCGAAGCTCCGCGACGCCGCCCGCGTCTTTCTCCGGCGGTATTCCGGCCTCCGGACGCCCCGGACCGGTCCACCGTCGGGTGGGCGGGGATCACTCGGGAGAACACGGGAACACGCCCCCGACGCCCCCCTGGAGGATCTTCCAACGGCGGGAGGCGGAACCCGGCACCGGATGACATCTTGATCACCGCATCCGCCGTTCACCGAAGAAAGGCTCGATCATGTCGGCGCGTGAGTCTGGCAGTCGCCCCCCTCGGTGATACAGAATCGAGCAGGGCGTCGCGTTCATGACATCCAACGCCGAGGAGGCGATATGTCACTGCGAGTCGCGATCGTGGGGTCAGGACCCGCCGGGATCTACACCGCCGAGGCTCTGACGAAACAGGCCACCGTGCCTCTCAGGGTGGACGTGCTGGAAAGGCTGCCGACGCCGTACGGGCTGGTGCGGTACGGAGTGGCTCCCGATCACACCTCGATCAAGTCGATAGCCGGATACCTGCGCGGCGTGCTGGAGCTTCCCGAGGTGCGGTTCCTCGGGGGCGTCGAGCTGGGCAAGGATGTCGACGTCGCCGACCTGCTCGACTGCTACGACGCCGTGGTCTACTGCACCGGCGCGATGGTGGACCGGCGGATGGGCATTCCCGGCGAGGACCTGCCGGGCAGTGTGGCCGCCACCGACTTCGTCAACTGGTACTGCGGTCACCCCGACATGCCCGCCGACCGTTTCGTCCTCGACAGCCCCGAGGTCGCGGTTATCGGCGTGGGCAACGTGGCGGTCGACGTGGTGCGCGTCCTGGCCAAGACCGCGGAGGAGTTGCGCGCCACGGACGTGCCGGAGGAGGTGCTGACCCGGCTCGCCGCCAGCGAGGTGAAGACCGTCCACATGATCGGGCGCCGGGGGCCAGAGCACGCCAAGTTCACGTTGAAGGAGCTCAGGGAGCTGGGCGAGCTGGCCAACGCGGACGTGCGCGTACGGCCCGAGGAGTGCGTGGCGGACGTCACGGCGGCCTCCCGGCAGGTCCGGGGGAACGTCGAGGTGCTGCGGAGCTGGGCGACCCGCCCCGCGAGGGGCCTTCCCCGGCGGCTGGACGTGCGGTTCTGGATGCGCCCGGTGGAGATCCTCGGCGAAGGGCGGGTGGAGGCGCTCAGGCTGGAGCGCACCCGGCTGGAGGACGGCCGGGTGGTCGGCACCGGCGAGTTCGAGACCCTCCCGGTCGGCATGGTGCTGCGCTCGGTCGGCTACCAGAGCGTGCCACTGCCCGGTGTCCCCTTCTCGGAGACCACCATGACCGTGCCGAACGAGGCCGGCCGGGTCCGCGACCGCGAATACGTCGCGGGCTGGCTCAAGCGGGGGCCCACCGGTGTGATCGGCACCAACAAGTCCGACGCCGCGGAGACGGTCCGCACCCTCCTCGCCGACCTGGCCGACCTCGATCCTGTCCGCCGCGCGGACCCGGACGAGCTTCTCGCCTCCCGGGGTGTCTCGCCGATCACCTACGAGCACTGGCTCGCCATCGAGGCGGCCGAGGCGGCTCTGGCCAGGTCCCTCGACCGAGGAGAGCGGGTGAAGCTCCTCGGCCTCGCCGCCATGCTCACCGCCTGTGATCTGGAGCTACGGTCGGGAGGCGATCTGGAGGCCGGCCGAACCGGCCAGGCGGGCTGAACCGGCGACCGGCCGGGCACCCCTTACCGACCGAACCGGCCAAAAGCCGGGAATGGCCGGTGAACCGGGCGCTTTCGCACTCGCGCCCCGGTCGAACCGGCACGCCCGCCCCGAACCGGCCCCCGCGCGAACCAGCACGTCCAGGAGGAGCACCAGCATGCGCGTCACGCTCGCCGACCCGTCCGCCCTGATCCCGGGTTTCGAGCAGACCCACCGTGAGCAGTCCGCGCTGTACCCGTACCGACCGGCCGACTGGCAGCCCGTGCACACGGTCTACGTCCCCGCCGACCGGTTCGACGCCGGGACGACGCGGGAGTGGGGGGACGCGGCGCTGGAGCTGTTCCGGCGGCACCTGCCGGCGGGCGACCTCGCCGTGATCCTCGGCACGACCCCCGGCGTTGTTCTCGGTGCCCCCGGTGCCCCCCTCGGTGCGCCCTTCGGCGCGGGCGAGGACGTCGCCGGAGCCGTGCACCGGATGGTGGCCGCCAAGCTCGCCGGGGAGCCCGTCGAGGACCTGCGGATCGACTTCGAGGACGGCTACGGGACGCGCCCCGGGGAGGAGGACGGCCACGCCTCCTCCGCAGCCAAGGCGATCGCGGCCATGCACGCGGCCGGGACGCTCCCCCGCCGCTGGGGGCTGCGGGTGAAGTCGTTCGCCGACGGCGACCCGGTCCGCGCCGTCAGGACCCTGGACGGTTTCCTCACCGGCGTGCTCGATCGGGCCGGGCACCTGCCCGAAGGCTTCGTGGTCACCTTCCCGAAGGTGCTGATGAGGGACTACCTGTACCAGTTCGCCGACTGCCTCGACGCGCTGGAGGACGGGCTGGGTCTCGGCCGGGGCGCACTGAGGTTCGAGATCCAGGTGGAGGCGCCGCAGACGGTGCTGTTCCTCGACGCGGGCCTGGTGACCTCCCTGCGGGGCAGGCTGGCCGCGGCCCACTTCGGTGTCTTCGACTACACGGCGAGCTGCGCCCTTCCACCGCACGAGCAGCGGCTGGACCACCCCGCCTGCGACCACGCCAGGCACGTCATGCAGACCGTCTTCGCCGGGACCGGGGTGGAGCTGTCCGACGGCTCGCTGGCCGCCTCTCCCGCCTCGGACGGCGGGAGTGACGTGCGGGCCCTGTGGCGACGCCACGCGGAGCTCGTCGGGCACTCCCTGAAGCACGGCTTCTACCAGGGCTGGGACATGCACCCGTCACACCTGGTCAGCCGGTACGCGGCGGTCTACGCCTTCCACCTGTCCCGGTACGGGGAGTACGCCCACCGGGTACGCGCCTGGGAGGAGCGGCGCGACGCCGGTGAGGGGGTGATGGACGAGCCCGCCACGGTCAAGACCATGGCCGCCGCTCTCCGCCGCGCCGACCTGGCACTGGGCGACGGCCTCGCGAAGCCACCGGCCTGACCCCGGTCACCTCCAGGGTCCGGTCTCGGCCACGGGTGCCGGGCACGGGTTCCGCCGGGGGAGGCCCGATCCGGGTGGCACGGCGGGGATCCCACCGTCCCTCGCGGCCGATCATCGCGCCCCCACAGGGCCTCGTCGAGGCCCGACGAGGCCCTGCGGGGCTCAGTCGATCAGGGTGCGCCACTCGCGGACCCGGCGGGCGTCGACCGGGTCCGACCAGGACGCCCGCACGGCGCTGCCGACGTGGAAGGCCCGCACGCCGTACTCCATCAGCGCTCCGACGTGGCAGGGCCGCAACCCACCCCCGGCCATGATCAGCGGGCCGTCGCCGGCCTCGCATCGGGTCTTGAGCACCGGCAGCCCGTCCGCCACGCCACCGGGCGCACCTGAGGTGAGCACGGTGGCGAGGTTGGGCAGGAGACGGACGGCACGCCAGCTCGCCTGGATGTCGGCCGCGTGGTCCACCGCCCGGTGGAAGGTCCAGGGCAGCGGCGCGACCGCGTGGATGAGCGTCTCGGTGGCGGCCAGGTCGACCGCTCCCGCCTCGTCGAGGAAGCCGAACACGAACCCGGCCGCGCCCGCGTCGGCGAGGGCCCTGGCAGCGCGGCTCAGGGCCTTCAGCGACTCGGGCGTGGCCAGGAACGACGCCTCTGCGCGCAACATCACCATCTGCGGAAGCGCGCACTTCCTGGAGATCGCCGCGACCGTCTCCACCGCCGGGGTGACCCCGTCGGAGGTCATGTCGGCGACGACCTCCAGGCGATCGGCGCCGCCCGCTTCCGCGGCGACGGCGTCACGCACATCGAGCGTGATCACCTCAAGTAAGGATCCGGTCATGGATGGAGGTTATCGGATGGTTTTGTCCTGGGATCGCCGTGGTTCAGACATGCTCGGGGACGAACGCTCCGCGCCGGTCCGAGAAGGGCAGCGCGAGGCCGGACGCGCGAGCGCGCAGGCCCCCCGGCCGCTGGAACAGGGCGCCCGAGGCGCGGTGCGGCAGGTCGACCGTGCGGAGATGCGCGAAACGCTGTCCCCGATAGTAGTCCTGCAACCTTGAGTTGTCCTTGGAGCAGTCAAGCCTGAGCCATCTTTTCCCCAAGGCCAGGGCTCGCAGGCCCGCCCAGTCGAGGAGCGCCTCTCCCAGGCCCGTACCGGCGTGGTCGCGCGCCACGGCCAGCTTGTGGACATAGAGCGCCGAGGAGGGATCGTCGTCCCGGCTCCAGAACTCGGGGTCGGCGTGGCCGTCCAGGGCGAGGGTGGCGACGGGTCCGCCCTCCCAGACGTGTCCGTCGTCGGCGTCCAGGTCCGCCCTCTCTTCCTCGGCCTGCCTTTCCAGCAGGTACAGGACCCCCTCGCCGATCAGCGGGGTGATGCGCCCGGCGGGGAAGCCGTCCGCGGGCCACTGCCGCACGCCGCGGCCGTTCAGCCATCCGGCGGTCTCGGCGAGGAGCGCGAGCACTCCGTCGAGGTCACCGTCCGTGGCCCTGCGCAGCGTGAACGGGCGCGTGGCGGTGGGACTGGCGGTGTTCGAGTGCATGGTTCATCCCTTCGTTGCGTTTGGTGCGTGAGATGACACGGAGTGTGACCATGTGATGGCGCACGGCAGCCATGTCGGGCTAGGCGGATGCCTAGGGGTCTGGGGTGAGCGGCGGGGCCGCGCCGGGGAGGGGAGGCGGGGAGAGGCCCAGCGGAACGAGAGGCGCGGGCGGGCGCGGAGAGCGGCGTCTAGCCACCCGGCGGGCGCGACCCTGTTTTCGCCCGCGGCGCGGGCGGAACGGCGGCCGGCCCGTCAGGGCGGTCACGGAGACGTCAACGGCTTTCCAGCTCGTACCGGATCAGGTGTTTGTCCGCGGGCAGGACGGAGACCGCCACGCGCACGGGGGTGTCGTCCTCGTCGTAGCCGACCCGGATGTAGACGACGACCGGCGTGCCGAGCTGGAGCTGGAGTCGTTCGCTCTCGGCGCTGTTGGGCATCCGCGCCCAGATGTCGTCCACCACCCGCACCTGACGGTGGCCGAGTTCCTCCAGGACCTTGTTCGCCCCGCGCTTGATGTCACCGGGGCGGGTGATCTCGGAGTCCGCGACCAGGGCGAGGGGGAAGTAGGAGTCGTTGGTGTTGTACGGCTGGCCGTCCACGAAGCGCAGCCTGCGGCGGACCACGGCGAGCTCCTCGTCGGAGAGTTCCAGCCTGCTGGCGATCTCCTCGGCCGGCTGCACGATCGAGACCTCGATCTCCTGACTCGGCGCGCGCCCCTCGCGGGAGACGGCCCAGGCGAAGGCCTCCATGGTCTCCTCGCGCCGCGGCTGCAGCTCGCGCTGGGGATGCATGAGCAGCGGGCGGCGTTCCCTCACGACGGTTCCCCTGCGGGGGGTGCGGGTGACCAGGCCCTCGTTCACGAGCTCGCCGAGGGCGAGCCGTACGGTGTTGCGGCTCACCTGGTGCACGAGCATGAGTTCCGCCTCGGTCGGCAGCTGATCTCCCGGTCCGAGCGCACCGGAGTAGATGGTCCTCCGCAGGTCGGAGGCCACCTGTTGATACAGCGTTGACCGTGCCATTAAGTCCCCTTTGTGCCAACAAAACTAGACGATCTGGTTCTAGTGGGGAACAGCCCCTTGACCCAACCTCCCAAGACCCGCATCATCCAATCGTTGGTACAAATCCACCGAAAGGTCTACGAGGGGGGTGGAAGCCGGTGCTGTCGGTCCGCACGAACACGCCGCACGCGCCCTGGCGTGAGCCCCGCGAGGCGACGCGTCTGCTGCGTTACGCGTTGCACCGCCAGGGATTCACCCACACCTACCAGAGCAACGGAAACGGTATGTCCGTGCTCTCGGTAATGACCGATCTAACCGTTTGGTGTAAAAACGGGTTGTTTGTCTGGAATGAGGACGGCATCGAGTCGTCCCACCCGGCCGACGACCCTGCGGGAGCGGCCCGTCTCATCTCACGGCACTACCGGCGGCCCACACCCGACGACGACCTCCCGGAGGAGGCGGCGGACCTTTCGGTCCACGCCTTCGCCGCCACAGGCTCCGAGCGCGACTAGCGGACCGAGGACCCCATCCCTCGCCGGGGTCCTCCGTCGCCGCGCCGGGGGCGGAACGCGTCCTGGCGGGTCCCCCACGCCCGCCAGGGCGCGCTTCCCATCACGGAAACGCGTCCTGACGGGACAGGGACCCGCCGGGACGTGATCGCTCGCCTCCCCTCACCTCCGCCTCCGACGGCGGGCGACCCGCTGGGACGGAAGACGTGAGACCACACGAGGGAAGACGATCACCCTCCGTACCGCTGCGGGAGGCCCTGGAGCTGTGGCGGGGACCCGCGCTCGCCGACGCCGCGGACGCCACCTCCGTGCGGGCCCTGGTCCTGCGACTGGAGAAGCGCAGGCTCGGCGCCCCGGAGGACCGCATCGAGGCCGCCCTTTCAGCGGGGTGAGCACCGGGCCGCGGTGCCCGAACTGCACCCGCTACCCGTTGGGGGAAAGACTCAGGAGCCCTCTCATGCGCGCCCGCGGGCGGGTGGCGGGCAGGCGGAGGCTCTGCTCGCGTTCGAGGAGACGCGGCGGATGCCAGCGGACCAGCTCGGCGCCTACGTCCTCGCCGGGGAACCGGCTCCCGCGGGCGGCGACCACCGCGCATGGCCTCCTCGTACGAGTACGAGGAGGCCATGCGCGAGTACGCGGCGGGATGCCGGGGGCGGGCGACGAGGTGGGCAGGCGGATGGTCCCCGAGAGCCGGTTCATGGCCTGGTTCGTCAGCCAGAACTACAAGCTTCTGCCCTACGTGCCGCGGAAGGGCCTGATCGCCAAGGACATCCGGTGGACGGTGAACGCCATCACCCTGAAGGACTACGAGCGCCGCCCCGGCCGGACCACGCACCGCCGCGAACATTTCCGTTCGCGGTGGACTCCGGCCGGGTGAGCCGCTCCGGGATCGTGCGGCGGCAGTGTGGCCGCGTCAGGAGGCGGTGGCGCGGGCGGCGGCGTCGATGAGGTCGGCGACGGCGGCGGGCTGGGAGACGGTGACGGCGTGGGAGGCGTCGATCTCGACGGTCGTCGACCCCGCCCTCTTGGCCATGAAGCGCATGGATTCGGCGGGAATGGCCAGGTCCTGGGTGGTGACCATGGTCCAGGACGGGATGGTCTTCCAGGCAGCCCTGGTCGCCTTGTCCGCCAGCGCGTTCGCTTCGATGGGCCGCTGCGTGGCCGCCATCAGCGCGGCCGTCTCCGGGTCGACGTCGGCGGCGAACACCTCACGGAACCCGTCCTGCCGGATGTAGAGGTCGGTCCCGGTGCCCCCACCGGCCGCCGGGTACGGCACCTGGTAGAGGGCGGAGCCGAGCTCACCGCCGGGGAACCTGGCCGCCAGCTCGCCGGTGCTCTCGCCGACCTCGAGGTTGAAGCTGGCGATGTAGACGAGCGCTACGACGCCGTCGGCGCCGTCGGCGGCCTCGCTCATCACCGATCCGCCGTACGAGTGGCCGGCGATCACGATCGGGCCGGTGAGGCTGTCGAGCACGCTGCGCAGGTACGCGGCGTCCTCCCGCAGTCCGCGCAGCGGGTTGGCGACGGCGATGACCGGGTAGCCGCGGCGCCGGAGGTCGGCCACCACACCGTTCCAGCTCGCGGACTCGGCGAAGGCGCCGTGGACCAGGACGACGGTGGGCTCGCGGGACGTGGTGCTCATCGGGACTTCCTCTCGATAAGAGAGCGGCGGCTGCTGCTCATGAGGGAAATATGCAATATATTGCTAGCACCGTCAACCTCGCAGCCCGGTTTGAAGTTTCCCGCCCGGTGTGCGCAATATATTGCATGCCCATCCCGCACAACACGCCCGCCATCGACCGGCATCTCCTGCGTGACAACGTCTACCAGCGCCTGCGCGACGCCATCGTCGACGGCAGCCTCGCGCCGGGCGAGCAGTTACGCGACGTCGAGCTGGCGACCCGGCTGGGGGTCAGTCGCACCCCTGTCCGCGAGGCGCTGCTGCGGCTCGCGGAGGCCGGGCTGGTCGTGGCCCAGCCGGGACGCTCCACGACGGTGAGCTCGCTGAACCTGCGCGACATCCGTGAAGCCCGCGACGTGGTGGCGGCGATGCACGAGCTCGCCGTCCGTGAGGCGGTGGGCGGTCTCACCGAAGCCGACCTCGACGCGATGCGCGAGGCCAACGACCGGTTCCGCGCGGCGATCGAGCAGGGCGACGTCGAGGCGGCCCTGCTCGCCGACGACGAACTGCACGGCATCCCCGTGCGGGTGGCCTCGAACCGGGCCCTGACCTCGGTCCTCGACCAGTTCACGCCGGTGCTGCGCCGCGCCGAGCGGCTGCGCTTCTCCTCGCTGGGCGGGCGTGCCTCCCTCACCCGGCACGAAACGCTGATCCGGTTCTGCGCCGCCGGAGACGCGGACCAGGCGGCGGCGATCGCCTTCGACACCTGGCGCACGCTGCCGGCCACCGAGGAGTGAGCATGCCCCTGTCCGATTTCCCCGCCACCGTGGAGCGAGCATGACCCTGTCCGATTTCCCCCGCCACCGGCTGACCTTCGGGCCGAGTCCCGTCCATCCGCTGCCGCGGCTCACCCGGCATCTCGGCGGGGCGTCCATCTGGGCGAAGCGCGAAGACTGCAACTCCGGGCTCGCGTACGGCGGCAACAAGACCCGCAAGCTCGAGTACATCGTCCCCGACGCGCTCGCCCAGGGTGCCGACACACTGGTGTCGATCGGCGGATACCAGTCCAACCACACCCGCCAGGTCGCCGCCGTCGCCGCGTCGCTGGGGTTGAAGGCGGTGCTGGTGCAGGAGAACTGGGTCGACTGGCCCGACTCCGTCAACGACCGGGTCGGCAACATCATGCTGAGCCGGATCATGGGCGCCGAGGTCAGGCTCGACCCGGCCGGCTTCGGCATCGGCTTCAAGGACTCCTGGAACCGGGCGATCGAGGACGTGAAGGCGCGCGGCGGCACGCCGTACCCGATCCCGGCGGGCGCCTCCGACCATCGGCTCGGCGGGCTCGGGTTCGCGAACTGGGCGTACGAGGTGGCGGAGCAGGAACGTGAGCTGGGCGTCTTCTTCGACACCGTCGTGGTCTGCGCGGTCACCGGCTCGACCCAGGCCGGCATGATCGCCGGGTTCGCCGCCCTGGAGGAGGCCGGCGGCCGGCCGCGCCGGGTGATCGGGATCGACGCGAGCGCGAAGCTCGAGGAGACCCGCGACCAGGTGGCCCGGATCGCGAGGGCCACCGCCGAGCTCATCGGCGTCGGCCGCCCCCTGAGGGAGGACGAGATCACCATCCTCGACGGGTGGGCGGGCGACCTGTACGGGATCCCCGTCCGGTCGACCCTGGACGCGATCCGGCTCACCGGCGAACTGGAGGGCGTGATCATCGACCCGGTCTACGAGGGCAAGTCGATGGCCGGTCTGATCGACCTCGTCACCGGCGGGGAGATCCCCCGCGACTCCACCGTCCTGTACGCCCACCTGGGCGGCCAGCCGGCGCTGAACGCCTACAGCGGCCTGTTCACCCACGCGATTCCGGTCACCTGACCCCGCTCACGGCTCGCGCTCGAACGCCCCCTCGGCGTCGTTGACCGCGCGGCTCAGCTGAGGCCGCCGTTGGCCTGGAGGTTCTGGCCGGTGAGCCAGCGGCCGTCGGGTCCCACCAGAAAGGCGACGACGTCCGCGATGTCCGAGGGCGCGCCGAGGCGGGAGAGCGGGGTGAGCGCGGCGATCTCGGTGAGGACCTTCTCCGGGTTGGTACCGCGCAGCAGGTCGGTGTCCGTCGCGCCCGGAGAGACCGTGTTGACGGTGATGCCCCGCCCGCCGAGCTCGCGGGCCGCGACGGCGGTCAGCTGTTCGAGCGCGCCCTTGCTCGCCGCGTAGGGGGCGATACCGGCCGCGGGGCGAACGGTGTTGAGAGTGGAGATGTTGACGATGCGGCCGCCGTCGCGCATGTGCCTCGCGGCGTACCGGATGGTGAGGAAGGCGGCCTTGGCGTTGACCGCCATGGCGCGGTCGTACAGTTTCTCGCTGGTCTCCGCGATGGAGATCGGGGTGAAGCTCAGCGCGGCGTTGTTCACCAGGATGTCGAGGCCGCCGAGGACCTGCTCGGCGGTCTCCATCAGCCACTCCGCGGCGCCGCGCCTGGCGAGGTCCACCTGGACGGCGCGGGCGCTGCCGCCCGCCTCCTTGACGGCCTCCTCCACCTCGCTCGCGGACACGGCGGCGTTCGCGTAGCCGAAGACGACGTCCGCCCCGTCGCGGGCGAGGCGCTCCACGATCGCCCGGCCGATGCCCCTGGACCCCCCGGTGACCACCGCCGTCCTGCCTTCGAGCACCGCCATGTCGCCCCTCCGCCTCTCCCGTGAACTCCCCGGCCGTGGCCTTCGCGTCCGCTCCCCGTCCGTGCCCCTCGGCTCCCCGCGAATCTATGATCAACCGGCGTGCCTGTCGATGCCTCTCCTCCTTTCGGACAGCCGTGCCGGAGCCCGCGCACCGGATGGGAACGGGAGCGGTTCCTTGGTGCGTTCCAGATCCGTAATGCTCCGGCCCTGGCGGAATTTCGGTCCCGCGACCTAATCTGCCCACCATGACCACCGATGGGCGCTCGGCGCGCATTCTCGACGTCCTCATCACCGAGTTCGGTGACTCCATGAAGCGTGACCCCGCCGCCTTCCGGCGCAAGTTCCGGAAGATGGCCGCCTCGCCCTTCGCCTTCTACCGGGGCAGTGCCTGCCTGTTCTACGCGGACATGACCGGCGAGTTCGCCGACGACGCCTTCCTCGACGACCAGACGCGACGCGTCTGGATCCACGGCGACCTGCACGCCGAGAACTTCGGCACCTACATGAACGCCTCGGGCGTCCTGGTGTTCAACGTCAACGACTTCGACGAGGCCTACGTCGGCCC
This sequence comes from Streptosporangium sp. NPDC049046, assembly GCF_040649155.1. Classification (NCBI taxonomy): domain Bacteria; kingdom Bacillati; phylum Actinomycetota; class Actinomycetes; order Streptosporangiales; family Streptosporangiaceae; genus Streptosporangium; species Streptosporangium sp. NPDC049046. Next base: position 263,400 of record NZ_JBEZEZ010000008.1, read on the forward strand.
GTACATCTGGGACCTGCGACGGTTCGCGGCCAGCGTCGCGCTCATCGGGTACGCCAAGGCGCTGTCGGACGACGCCATCGGCGAGCTGGTGACCGGGTTCGCCCACTCCTACCTCTCCGAGCTGCACGGCATCTCGGAGGGCGGGGACGACGCGATCGGCTCACTCACCCTGGAGACCACCACCGGCGTGCTGCACCGGGTGCTGCAGCACGCCCGGCTGAACACCCGGGTGGCGCTGCTGGAGCTGGAGACCACCATCGAGAACTTCGACCGCAGGTTCGCCGTCATGGACGGCCGCTACCCGGTGGACCAGGAGACTCGCGAGGCGGTGGAGGTGGCCTTCCGCGACTATCTGACGACCCTTCCCGCGGTCTCCGAGATGGAGCACACGATCAAGGACTTCGCGCTGCGCACCGGCGTCGGGATCGGCTCGGCCGGGCTGCCCTCGTACAACATGCTTCTTGAGGGCCACACCCAGGCACTGGAGAACGACGTCATCCTCTACATGAAGCAGGCCCAGGTGCCGGCCGTCGCGCGGTACATCACCGACGAGAAGGTGCACGGCTACTTCAAACACCAGGGCCACCGCACCGCGGAGTCGCAGCGGGCCCTGCAGGCGTACGCCGACCCGTGGCTCGGCTACACCACGCTGAACGGCGTCGGCCAGATGGTCGCCGAGGTCTCCCCCTACTCCGCCGACCTGGACTGGGGCGACGTCAACGAGCCGGACGAGCTGTCCTCGGTCATCCGCGACCTGGGCCGGGCCGTGGCCAGGATGCACTCGGTGGCCGACGACGAGTCCAGCCACGACCTGGTCGACTTCTCCACCGAGGACGCGATCGTGGCCGTGATCGACGGCGACACCGAAGGCTTCACCCGCGGCCTCGTCGAGTTCGCCCACACCTACGGGGCACGGGCGAGGGCCGACCACGGTCTCTTCGTCGACCTGTTCAGGAACGGCCGCCTCCCCGGTCTGTGACCTCTCCCGGTCACTGTCTCCCGTTTTCGACCTCCACCCCTCGGCGGGCCTCGGCGTGGTGGCAGGCGACCTGGGCCTCGGCCGAGGAGGGCAGGACGGGCAGCGGCCGTGACGCGCACAACCCGTCGACCCCCGCCTCGGCCGCCGCGCCCGAGGCGAGGACCTGGCAACGCGGATGGAAGCGGCAGCCCGGCGGGACGCGGGTCGGGTCCGGTGGCTCGCCGCCCAGCACCACGGGTGACGGCGACTCCGGCAGGACCGAGAGCAACGCCTGGGTGTACGGGTGCGACGGCGCGGTGAGGATCGTTTCCACGGGTCCGGCCTCGACGATCCTGCCGAGATACATCACCGCGACGCGGTCGGCGATGTTCCAGGCGAGCCCGAGATCGTGGGTGACGACCAGCGCCGACAGGCCGAACTCGTCGCGGAGGCGGAGCAGCAGGGCGAGAATCTCGCCGCGTACCGACGCGTCCAGCGAGGCCACCGGCTCGTCGGCGACCAGCACCCTGGGCTCCAGCGCGAGGGCTCCCGCGATGACGACGCGCTGGCGCTGGCCGCCGGACAGCTCGTGCGGGTAGCGGCCGAAGAACCGCTCGGGAGGCCGCAGCCCGGCGCGTGACAGCGCGGAGGCGACCCGGTCCGCCTCCGCAGGCAGCCGGTGGATGCGCGGCCCCTCGGCCACCGCCTCGTAGACGGTGTGCCGGGGGTTGAGCGATCCCGTGGGGTCCTGGAGCACGAGTTGCACCTCGCGCCGATGGGCCCGCAGCGCGCGTGAGGAGTAGGCCAGCGGTGCCCCGCCGTACCGGACCGACCCCGAGGCGGGCCGCTCCAGGCCGAGCAGGGTGCGAGCCAGCGTCGTCTTGCCGCAACCGGACTCGCCGACCAGCGCGACGATCTCCCCCTCGCCCACGGCGAGGTTCACCCCGTCCACCGCGCGGGCGCGGCGCCCGCGCGAGGCGAACTCCACGCGCAGGTCCCGCGCTTCGAGCAGGGTCATCGGGCCTCCTCGGGGACGCCGTGGACACACGCGTCGCGCGGGATCATCGGGCCTCCTCGGGAACACAGGACGCGGACGACGAACTCCGCGCTCCGCGTTTCCGGCGGGGTCATCGGACCTCCTCGGGGACGTGGACGCACGCGGCGGTGTGCGGCACCTCGGCGCCACCCGGCCCGGTACGGCCCACGACCCTGAGCTCGACCGGCTCCGACGCGCACGAGACGAGCGAGACCGGGCAGCGGGGATGGAAGGAGCAGCCCGCGGGCAGGTGGGCCGGGTCGGGCGGGTCACCGCCCAATCCTCTCGGCGCCATCCTGGAGGCCGGGTCGCCGACGGTGGGGAACGCCTCGGCCAGCGCGTGGCCGTAGGGGTGCCTCGCGTCCAGGAAGACCTCGCGTGAGGGACCGGACTCGACCACGCGGCCCGCGTACATCACCGCCAGCCGGTCGCACGTCGCGGCGAGGACCGAGAGGTCGTGAGAGATCATGATGAGGCCGATCCCGTGTTCGGCGATGAGCGAGCGGATGAGCGAGAGCACCTGCGCCTGGATCATCACGTCCAGCGCGGTGGTCGGCTCGTCGGCGATGATCAGGCGTGGGGAGCAGGCGAGCGCCATGGCGATCATCACGCGCTGGCGCTGCCCGCCGGACAGCTCGTGCGGGTAGCCGCGCGCCCGCCAGGCGGGCAGGCCGACCTGCTCCAGCAGCTCCGCCGTCCTGCGCCGCGCCGCCGCGCCGGTCGCCATGCCGTGCACCCGCAGCGGCTCGGCGATCTGGTCGCCGATCCTGCGCACCGGGTTCAGGGCGTGCTGTGCCCCCTGGAAGACCAGGGAGGCCGACGCCCACCGGACCGCGCGCAGCCGCCCCCAGCTCATCGTGAGCACGTCCTCGCCGTCCAGCAGGATCTCCCCGGACACCAGCGCGTTCTTCGGCAGCAGCCGCAGCAGCGACATGGCGAGCGTCGACTTGCCAGAACCCGACTCCCCCGCCACGCCGAGGGCCTCGCCCTCCGCCAGTCCGAGTGATACCCCGCGCACCGCGGGGACGTCCCCGGTCGCGCTCCGGTAGGTCACCGCCACGTCGCGCAGTTCGAGCAGGCTCACGAGACCTCCGGAGACCATCGGTCGAGTACGGTCACGAGACCCCCCGAAGACGTGGGTTGAGTACGGTCTCCAGAGCGCGCCCGCAGAGGGTGAACGCCAGGACGACCAGGATGATGCACAGACCCGGCGGCAGCACGTACCACCAGGCGCCCGAGGTGGCCGCGCCCCAGTCGTAGGAGGCGCGCAGCATGCCGCCCCACGACACCTGGCCGGAGTCGGCGCCGAGGAAGGCGAGGGTGGACTCGGTGACGATCGCGCCGGCGACCGTGAGGGTGGTGTTCGCCAGGACCAGCGGGGCGACGTTCGGCAGCACGTGCCGGGTCATCACGTGCCAGTGCCCGGCGCCCAGCGCCCTGGACCTCTCGATGTAGGGCCTCGCCTCGACCGCGAGCGTCTGCGCCCGGATCAGCCTCGCCGTGGAGGCCCACGAGGTCACCCCGATCGCCAGGATGATCGTGGAGGTGCCGCCGCCGAGTACTGCCGCGAGCACCAGGGCGAGGACCAGGGCGGGCAGCACCAGGAACCAGTCGGTGACGCGCATCAGCACCGCGGAGACCCAGCCGCGGAAGTGCCCGGAGGCGATGCCGAAGACCGTACCGATCACCATGCTGAGCAGCGCGGACATGAACCCGATGAGCAGCGAGACCCGCGCGCCCCACAGGAGCATGAGCAGGACCGAGCGACCGGACTCGTCGGTGCCGAGCGGGAAGCCGGCGCTCGGCGGAGCCATCTTGGCGCCCGTCGCCCTGGTCACGTCCAGGCCGGACGGGTCGGTGACCAGCGGCGTGACGAGGGCCGCCAGGACGGCGACCAGCAGGATCGCCGCGCCGTACAACCCGGCCCTGTCGCGGCCGTACGCGCGGCGGAACCGCGCGAACGCGGCGCGACGGCGCGCCCTGGCGATCGCGCGCGGAGTCGCGGAGTCGTCATCGGCGGTTCGCGACGTCATGGCGACTCCATCGGCGGTTACCGGTGAGGCCGCCTCGCCTGCCCGCCTGCCTCTCGTGTCCCTCGTGTCCTCCTTTTTCGTGCTCACGCCGACCTCACCCTCGGATCCAGGACGTGGTAGACCACGTCGGCCAGCGTGTTCATGACGATCACCGCGACGCAGACGAGCATGAAGGTCCCCTGCATGACCGCGTAGTCGGGTCCCCTGATCGCCTCGACGAACAGCAGGCCGAGACCCGGCCAGGAGTAGACGAACTCCACCGAGACCGCGCCGCCGACCACGAAACCGATCTGCATGAACACCAGGGTCACCGTCGGCAGCAGCGCGTTCGGCACCGCGTGGCGCCGCCGCACGTCGTCGTCGCGCAACCCCTTGGCGCGGGCGGTGGTCACGTAGTCCTGGCCGATCTCGTCCAGCAACGAGGAGCGCATGACCAGCAGGTACTGCGCGTAGACGACGGCGACCAGGGTGAGGCACGGCAGCACCAGGTGATGGGCGACGTGCAGGAGGTAGAGCGGCCCGTCGGGCGCGTCGACGTCCCGCATGCCCCGGGTGGGGAACAGGCCGGGTATCGGGCCCGCCCCCGCGGCGAGGACCATGAGCAGCAGCAGCCCCAGCCAGAAGGTCGGCACCGACCACAGGGTGAGCGCGGTTCCCGTGGAGAGGCGGTCGAACCGGCCCCCGTGCCGCCAGGCGGCCCTCGTGCCCTGCCACATGCCGAGGCCGACCGCGACGGCGAGCCCGGTGCCCACCAGCAGCAGTGTGGGCCCCACCCGCTCGCCGATGAGTTCGGCGACCGGCCTGCGGTACTCGTACGAGGTGCCGAGGTCCAGCCGCAGGGTTCGCAGCACGAAGTCCAGGAACTGCTCGCCCAGCGGCCGATCCAGGCCCATCTGCCGTCTGAGCAGGGCGAGCTGGTCGGGGGTGACGGGCACGTCGCGGGTGTAGGCGATGGTCGGGTCGCCGGGGATCAGGCGGAACAGGAAGAACGTCGCGACGATCACCAGCCCGATGCCGAGCAGCGCCCCGCCGAGCTTGCCCAGCGCGTAGCGGACCACGGCCCGGCGGGCACCGCCCTCCTCGGTGCCGTCTCTCATCTCCCGCGGTGTTGTGAGCATCGGCCGCTACTCGCGGTCGTCGACGGAGGCGCGGCGGCGCCGCAGGAGGAAAGCTCCGGCGCCGAGAGCCAGTACAACGGCCGCCGCGACGGCCACCACGGTGCCGGTTCCCGAACCGCTCCCGGCCGGGGCGGCGTCGCGCTCCACCGCACGCAGCGAGTAGACCGGCCAGTAGCTGCTCCCGCCGTACAGGATTCCCCTGTCCTCGGGGATCGGGGTGATGGCGGCGATCCGGTCCTTGCGGTAGCCCTCCAGGTTGTTGGGATAGTAGAGCGCGACGACGGGGGCCTCGGTGTAGAGCCGCTCCTGCATCCGCTTGATCAGCTCGACCCTGGCGGCCCGATCGAGTTCGGCCAGCTGGGCCTGGTAGAGCCGCTCGTACTCCTTGTCACAGAAGAACGACTCGGTGCCGCCGCCCTGGCCGCTCGCGGTGGGCCTGCGGCTGCACAGGTGGGTGGCGAGGATCTCCTCCGGGTCCGGGTTGACCGACCAGCCGCTGATCGCGATGTCGTAGAGGGCCGTGCTGCCCGTCTCCTCGGTGAACTTGTTGGAGTCGAGCTTGCGGGTGGTGACCTGAATGCCGATGTCCTTCAGCCAGCCGGTGAGGAACTGGGCGATCTTGTCCTCGACGGGTTCGTCGGTGTGGATGCTGAAGCGCATCTCCAGCCTGCGTCCGCCGTCGGGCATGGTGCGGATGCCGTCCGCGCCCTTGGTGTAGCCGGCTTCGTCGAGGATGCGGTTGGCCTCCGCCAGGTCGAAGGCGACGGCCGTCTCGCCCTCGGCCTTCCAGAAGAACTCCTGGTACATCGGCGGGACGATCGAACCGTCCGCCGGTACGGCGAGACCGTTCTGTGCCTGCTCGACGAGGGTCTTCTTGTCGATCGCGTGGTGGATGGCCCGGCGCACCCTGACGTCCTTCAGCGCGGGGTGCCCGTCGCCGATCGGCTCGCCGTCGGCCGTCGCGGCGCCCGGGTTGAACTGCAGGTAGGCGGCCCGGCGACCCTGGGTGTTCCACTGCGTGATGTTCGCGTCGTTCGCGAGGGCCTGGAACTGCGGGCCCTGCAGGCGGCCGATCCAGTCGATGTCGCCCTTCTTCAGACCGGCGATCGCCGCCTCGGGATTCTCGTAGAAGACGACGTGCAGCTCGTCGATGCCGGGAGCCCCGCGCCAGTACGACGGGTTGGCCTTGAGCCTCACATAGGCGTTCTTCCTGTGCTCGACGGCGATGTAGGGGCCGCTGCCGACGGCGGGGTAGGTCTCGTTCTCGTAGGTGCCGATGTCGGGGACGCTCTCCCAGACGTGCTTGGGCATGATCGGGATCGGCAGCTCCAGCATCGATGCCTGAGGCTTTTTGGTGGTGATGACCAAGGTCCGGTCGTCGGACGCGGTCACGGTGTCGAAGTTCTCCACGGCGGGGCCGTTGGCCGTCTTGGCCCCGTCATCCGTCATGATCTTGTTGAAGGTCCACGCGGCGTCCTGGGCGGTGACGGGCCTGCCGTCCGACCAGGTGGCTCCGGCTCGCATGGTGAAGGTCCAGGTCAGCTTGTCCGGTGAGGTCTCCCACGACTCGGCGAGGTCCGGGCTGGGCTTCAGGGTCTTGGAGTCGGGCACCGTGAGGAAGCCGTACATCCAGCGGTGAATCGACGTGGAGACCACCCGGACCGCCAGGAACGGGTTCATCGAGTCCACGCTCTGCGTCGCGCCCAGCCGGACGATCCTCTTCTGCTGCTGTGGCTGCGACTGCGACGCCCCCGCGGCGGAGAGCGTGAGGGGCTGGGGAGAGGGCGGGCGTTCAGGAAGTGGGGGGAAGTGCCTTGGAGACGACGGGAGGTGTTCCGGGGGTTCCGGGGGTGAGGCGTGCGCCATGGGAAGTGCCGTTGTCGAGAGTGCCATTGACAGTCCCAGGCTCAGCGCCGCCAGGCGCGCACCCCTTCTGAGCATGCCGTACCCACCTCCGGATCGCTGACTCCCTGACAACGAAGGCACACCATACAAACAGTGCGTGTCAACGGGCGGTGGAAGATTGTTTCACTCTCGTTTTATTTGGCGACATTATTTTTCAGATTCTCTGGGACGAATGCCGACAAAAGGGATTTTTATTCGAGAAAAGGGCGGCCGATGCGCTGCACCGACCGGCTGGTATGGACGAGGTCGGCGGGGTGCGGCATGCTGCGGAACATGACTCTGTTCTCGGTGGAAGGCAAGACGGTCGTCGTCACCGGCGGATCCCGGGGAATCGGCCGGATGATCGCGTCCGGGTTCGTCGACGCGGGGGCCACGGTCTACATCTCCTCACGCAAGGCGGCCGAGGTCGGCAAGACGGCCGCCGAGCTGGGGTGCACCGCGATACCCGCCGACCTGTCCACCCAGGAGGGGGTGTCCACGCTGTTCGAGGCGGTCGCGGAGCGGGAGACCCGGCTCGACGTGCTGGTCAACAACGCCGGGGCGACCTGGGGAGCGCCACTGGAGGAGTATCCCGAGCATGCCTTCGACAAGCTCTGGGGGATCAACGTCAAGGGCGTTTTCCACCTCACCCAGCGGTTCCTGCCGCTGCTGCGCGCCGCCGCGAGCCCGGAGGACCCGGCGAGGGTCATCAACATCGGCTCAGTGGACGGTCTCCGGGTGCCGGCGATGGAGAACTACGCCTACTCTGCGGCGAAGGCGGCCGTGCACATGCTCACCCGGCACCTGGCCCAGCGGCTCGCGGGAGAGTCGATCACGGTCAACGCGATCGCTCCCGGGCCGTTCGAGTCGAAGATGATGGCCTTCGCACTCGACGACCCGGCGATGCGCGCGGCCGTCGCCTCGCACGTCCCGCTGGGCAGGATCGGCAGCCCGGAGGACATGGCCGGCACCGCGATCTTCCTGTCCTCACGCGCCGGCGCCTACCTCACCGGGACCGTGATCCCCGTCGACGGCGGCATCTCCGGCTGCGCGTAGTTTTTTCAGATCGCCTTGGCCAGGGCGGTCGCCAGGTTCGCGGCGGCGTCGGGCGCGTAGCACAGGAACAGGTAGGGCTCGGCGAGCTCGATCTCGATGAGCGCCGGGCTGCCGTCGGCCAGCCGGACCAGGTCCACCCGGGCGTAGAGCAGTTCGGGAAACTCGCCGAGCACCTGCTCGGCGAGCGCGAACTGGTCGGGGTCCGGGGTGCGGAGCTCCCCGTGGCCGTCGCCCTGTCCCGGCCTGGTTGCGTTCTCGGTCAGCATCGGGCTGCGCCGGACGGCGTGGCTGAACCGGCCGCCGAAGTAGAGCAGCGAGGTCTCCCCCTCGCCCTCGACCATGTCCAGGTACGGCTGGATCATCGCGGTCCGGCCGTTGGCGGCCAGCTTGGCCGCGTGCTCCTCGGCCAGTGCGCGGTCCGTGGTCCTGATCGTGTCGCGGGCTCCGGCCGAGACCGACGGCTTGACCACGTACTCGTCGAGGTACGGGAGGTCCGTGGCCTCGCCGGGCGCGACCCAGGAGGTGGGGATGATCGGCGCCTTCAGGTCTTTCAGATAGACCTTGTCGGTGTTGCGTTCCAGCACGGCGGCCGGGTTGAGCAGCCGGGTGACGGACTCCACGTGGCGCGCCCAGTCGAGGAATTCCGCCCGCCTCGTCACGTAGTCCCAGGCGGTGCGGACCACGACGGCGTCGAACGCGGCCCAGTCGACCTCGGGGTCGTCCCAGCGCACGATGTGACCGGTGATCCCCTGGTCGGCCCACGCGGCGACGGCGATTCCCTTCTCGTCATCGATCTTGTCCGGATCCGTGAAGGTCACGTACGCCGCGGAAGCAGGCATGGGGCATCCTCTTATGTCAGCATCAATTGGACATAAGGCACCTTACCTATGGCCGTGTTGTCGGCTGCGGGCCGGTCTGGGTCGTGTTCTTGGGGTGGCGGGTGGGTTGGGTGTGCGCTGCGACTGTTTCCGGCTGATCCGAGGTGCGCGCTCCGGTGGGCGGGTGCTCCGGCCGGCCGTCTCAGTTGCTCCCCGGCGTTTCAGGCCTCCGGCCTGCTCGGGCGCGACGGTTGCGGGCTTTTATACGCCGGCCGGAACACCCACCCACCTCCGCGCTCCCCTACCCCGCCGTACCGCGTGCGGACCGTAGTCGCTCACTCTCCGGCCGCCCAGCGCGCTCTCCGATGCTGAAGCCCTCACGACGGGACCGCTCAGGGTCGACCGCCGTAGCTGACGCGTATCTCACGCACCACTTCAGGGTCGATGTCGTCGGAGCAGGCGAAAGACGCCGACCGGGCCGGCCCTCTGCGAAATTCTGGTTACGCTGCGGGCTACGCGCCGTTTTTCAGGTCGGTCACGAATGCCGCCCAGGTGTTACGGGCGAAGACGAGCTTGGGACCCGAGGGGTCCTTGGAGTCCCGAACGGCAACGGCATCACCCAGGTCCGCGACTTCGACGCAGTCTCCGTTGGCTCCGCTGAACGTGCTCTTCCGCCACGTGGCTTTGGTCAGGTCTACCGGGTCGGACATCACATGGCCCTTCCGCTCGACACTCACACCAGATTGTTTGATGCGTTCATCAGCATAACCGCCGTATCCGCCGGACTGAGTGCCGCTGCTCTGAGGTAGTCGAACACCGCGACGTAGCGCCGAACGTCAGCGCTGTCCTCCAGGTACAGACCGCTGGACATGTTCTCCAGATAAATAACATCCAGGTCGCTCTGGGCAGGAAAGCCCACGATGCTGAATGATCCCGTCATCGCTGGATGCGCTCCAGCCCGGTAGGGGAGGATCTGGACCATGACATTGGGCCACTGACTGACCTCGGCGAGGTGCTTAAGCTGGTTGACGGTAATCTCGGCCGTTCCCACGCGCTGACGCACCACCCCTTCACCGATGACGGCTGACAATTCCAGTGGACTGTCATCCGCGAGCCGCTTCTGACGCTCCATCCGTACGGAGACTCGGCGTTCGATCTCTTCCGGTGTGTCACCAAGGCGTCCGGCCGCGATCAGTGTTCGCGCGTAGTCTGCGGTCTGCAACAGACCTGGCACCAGCGTCTGCTGGTATGTCCTGGTAGAGATCGCCTCGGCTTCGAGGCCGATGAGCGTCGCGTACTCGCCAGGCAGCACGTCCCCGTAGTTCTGCCACCACCCTCGTTGCCGTGCCTCCCTGGACAGGGCCATCAGCGGCTCCCTGTCGGCCTCGGGGACCTCGTACATGTCGAGGAACGCACGCAAATCTCGTGGCCGGATGCCCCTGCGGCCCGTCTCGATCCGACTGACCGAGGCCGCCGTCAGATCCATGCGCTCGGCCACCTCCTGCATGGACAGGCCGCGTTCGACGCGCAACCGGCGCAACTCCGACGCCAGGCGACGCCTGCGGACGGTGGGACTCGTGTCGGCAGCCATGACCGCACCTTCCTGAAGGTCTTACGTCCGAAAACTATCTTTGGAAACTTCCTTAGGTAACTACCAAGAACATACGACCCGAGGTAGCTTATCGGAGTGTAATCGAACGACTACAGAAGCGGTGGGGTGATGGAGATACCGGCGCGAGAGCGTGATTCGCAGCAAGTGCAGTACATCCACCTCGTGCGGCTCGGCTGGGGTCTGCGAGGGCTTGGGGTGTCCACCTCGCTGGTCGTCCCCGTCGCCGGGGCGCCGGTGCTGGAGATCATGTCTCCTGGCGGGGTGCGGGTCCGGATCCAGGTCGTCCGCCGCGCCTGCGGCTGGGTCTTCGTCTGGCGGCCCTGGTGGTCGAGGATCTGGCGACGCGACTGGATCTGGGCCGAGGCCGACAACGCGGCCGACATGGTCGCGTCGGCGGTGGCCGCGTGAGCGCGCCGGAACAGGACGTCTCCGGCGCGGCGGATACGGCGGCCGGGCGTTGGGACGGGCTTCGGATCGTGGGGCGGCGGGACTTTCCCGGCATCGCGCAGTCAGCGGGGGCGGCTCGTAGGTGGGCTTTGGAGCTTCTAGAGGGCCACGCGTCCGCTGAAAGACTGGAAACGCTCGAACTGCTGATCAGCGAGGTCGTCACCAACGCCGTCCTGCACAGCGACTCGGCCAGGCCCGGCGGCCTGGTGACGGTCAGGGTGGGGGTGGGCGACGACCTGATCCACATCGAGGTGATCGACGACGGCTCGGCGACCAGCGTGCCCGTGATCCGGACGACCGACGACGACAGCCTCAGCGGGCGCGGCCTGAGCTGGGTGGACCGCCTGGCCTGCGCCTGGGGCACCGATCGCGACGACGAAGTAGGCGGTGCCGTCTGGTTCAGGCTCGGGCACAGCCTCTCTGGTCAGGACACACCTCCTTCTCCTCACGGTGAAGGCGGTCTGCGGTTCCCCCTGTAGTCCGGCAGGCGATGCGCCGTCAGGCCCGGCGTTCGTGCCCCTTGTGAAGTGCGCAAGGGGCACGTCTTGCGGGGGCGCCGACTACGGTCCCTGGCCGGGCTAACCTGCAGGCGATGTATGTCCTCCGAATCGGCCTGACCCTGGAGAGCCGGTTTCGGTAACCACCCGAATCACGGATTGGCCCGAGCTCAGGCGCCGGCGCCGCCGTCCACCGGCACGATCGCGCCGGTCACCATCGAGGCCCGGTCGCTGAGCAGCCACGCCGCCACCTCGGCGACCTCGCGAGGCTCGGCCATCCGGCCGAGCGGGATGCTCGCGTTGATGCGCTCGACGACACCCGGGGACACCGCCTCCCACTCGTCGATCATCTGCGTCGCGGTGCCGCCGGGGGTGATGCCGTTCACGCGGACCCCCTGCCGTCCCCAGGTCACGGCGGCGGTCTCGGTGATGCTGTTGAGCGCGCGCTTCATCGCGCCGTACGCGGGGAGCTCCGGGTTCGCGCGGCGGCTGCCGATGCTCGAGGTGTTGACGATCGCCCCGCCACCGCCCCGGCGCATGAGCGTGGCCTCGGCTGTCATCGCGGTCCAGTGCGCGCGGAAGTTCACCGCGAACTGCTCCTCGATGTCCTCGTCGCTCGTCGTGTCGAGCGGTCCGGGCTGCTGGATCGCCGCGCCGTTGTTGAACGCGCCGTCGAGCCGGCCGTGCAGCTTCTCGACGTGGTCGACCGCCGCGCGGATGCTCTCCCGGTCGGCGAGGTCCACTGTCACGGCGTCCGCCACGCCGCCGTCGGCGCGGACCTCGGTGACGATCTGCTGGAGGGCATCGGTGCTGCGGGCGGCGAGCACGACGGCGGCCCCCTCGGAGGCGAAGAGCCGGGCCGCGGCCGCCCCGATGCCGCGGCTGGCGCCGGTGATGAACACGACCTTGCCGGTGAGCAGGCCGATGGGTGCGATGTCGATGGTGTTCGTCATGACGGCAGTGTCAGGTCGGCCACCAGGTCGGATACAGGCACAGGCAGTACCAGGATCGGCCGCCGCGCTGCGTGCAGACTGGGAGTTATGGACAAGCAGGAGCTCGGAGCCTTCCTCCGGAGCCGCCGCGAGCGACTCCAGCCGCGTGACGTCGGCCTGCCCTCGGGCTCGCGACGCCGGACACCGGGTCTTCGCCGCGAGGAGGTTGCGGTCCTCGCGCACATCTCCACGGAGTACTACGTCCGGCTTGAGCAGGGCAGGGCGCCACGCCCGTCCGGCGAGGTCCTCTCCGGGATCGCCGGCGCGCTGAGGCTGACCGACGCCGAGTCCGATCACCTTCACGTCCTGGCGGGCACCGCGCCAAACCGTAGCGGACTGCACCGGCGCGACGTCCGCCCGAGCATCCTCGCGCTCCTCGAACGGCTGCCGCAGACGGCCGCTTTCGTGACATCCGCCGCGTTCGAGGTGCTCGCGTGGAACGACCTCATGGCCGCGCTCATGGAGGACTTCTCCGCACTCGACCCCAAGGACCGTAACCTCGCACGCAAGGCGTTTTTCGGATCGGCGCACGCCGACGCGGCGCTGTACGGGGTCTCCGACGCCACGGAGTTCCGGCACCACGTCGTCATGGGACTTCGATCCGCCCTCGCCCGGTACCCGTCCGACCCCGCGGTGATAGAACTCGTCGACGAGCTCCGCGACGGCAGCCCCGAGTTCGCCCGGCTCTGGGAGCGGCACGACGTGCAGGCCGCGCCGACGCTCACGAAGACCTTCCGTCACCCGGTCGTCGGAGAGATCACCGTCGACTGCGACTCGCTCACGCTCGCCGACCGCGACCAGAACCTCGTGCTCTACAGCGCGCCACCAGGATCGCGTGACGCCGAGATTCTCGCCCTTCTGAATGTATTGGGAGCCGAGAGCTTCAATACGAGCAGATAGCGCAGATAGCTCTGAAAGCCGGAAGTCCGGGCGCTCGTTAGGTGTGCACGGTCGACCTCCTGTCAGCTCTTGGGAGGAGGCGCGGCGTCTGGTCAAGGCTCGCCGATTCCCGCTCGACAAAGGTCGGGTGTCACGGCTCCAGGTGGGTGCGGTCGAGGTGGGCCAGCCGGTCGGGGTCGGAGAGGATGTCGATCGCGGCGATCCTGCCGTCGGAGACGGTGAAGCTCATGACGGAGATCAACCGGTCGTCGATGGTGTTGACCAGGCCTGCGAGGCCGTTGACGAGGACGGGATGAGTGGCGGCGCTGGTGGCCATGCGTTGGAAGGTGGCGAGTTGTCCGGCCACGGCCGCGACGCCGCGGATGACCTTCATGCCGGTGAGCGGGCCGGCGTCGGCGCGAAGCACCACGTCGGGGTCGAGGATGGACACCAGCGCGGTGAAGTCGCCGCCACGTGCGGCGGCGAGGAAGGCGTCCACCACTCGTCGCTGACCGCTCAGGTCGGGGTCGGGCTTCGGGGCCGTGTCACGAACGCGCCGGCGGGCGCGGCTGGCGAGCTTCTTGGCCGTCGCCGGCGTACGGTCCACGATGGGCGCGATCTGCTCGAACGGCAGCCCGAAGACGTCGTGGAGCACGAACGCGAGCCGTTCGGCTGGGGTGAGAGACTCCAGCACGACCAGCAGCGCCAGGCCCACCGAGTCGGCCAGCAGCACTTCCCGTTCAGGGTCGGCGGCATCCGCGCGGCTGATCACCGGGTCGGGCAGGCGCTCCTCCAGCGACTCCTCACGCCGGGACCTGCGGGCTCGGAGCATGTCCAGGCAAACCCGGCCGACCACCGTGGTCAGCCAGCCACCGAGATTGCCGATGTCACCCGAGTCGGAACGCGCCAGCCGCAGCCAAGCCTCTTGGACCGCGTCCTCGGCCTCGCTCAGCGAGCCGAGCATGCGGTAGGCGACCGCCTTCAGATGGGGGCGGTGCACCTGGAACCGGTCGGCCAGAAATTCATGGGGCGTCATGGTCGCGTTCCTCTCGTCTCGGCCACGTCGAATCGCTGACGCGGCGGAGCGGTGAAAGGTGACCGCGAACGTACCCGGTCACCTTCGCCCCGTGCGATCCGTCAGAGCGGCGTTCCACCATTCGAATCCGGAAGGAAAGCCCACTGTGCCCACCACCGAGTCGCGTCTGCCCAACCCCGTCATGCTCGTTCCCGAACTCAAGGACGTCGGCGGCGCCCTGTACAGGGCGACCGGGAACGGCACGGTCCCGCCGACCACCATCGGCCTGGTGCAGCTGCGCGTCGGCCAGATCGTCGGCAGCACATACCTGACCATCCTGCACACCGGGAACCTCCGTGAGGCCGGCGCCACCGAGGAGAGCATCACCGCCGTGGCCTCCTGGCGGGACGCTCTCTGTTTCACCGACGCCGAACGCGTCGCGCTGGAACTGGCCGAATCCGTGCTCACCCCGAACCCGTCGGGCGAGCGCGTCCCCGACGAGCTGTACGCCCGAGCGTCGGAGCAGTATGACGACAGGGCGCTCGCCACGCTCATCATGGCCATCGGCCAGGTCTGCTTCTTCCTCCCCCTGGCCCTCATCGGCAAGCCGCTGCCGGGTGTGTCCGCGGCGGAGCAGTGGAGGCGGTGAGGGTCGGTCCCGCGTCTACCCGGTGCTGAACCCGGTCGTGTGGGACGGATAGGTCGGGGCCGGTGTGTCCGCGGTGGATGAGCCTCCGTCAGCCCCGACTGTCGGCCCCGACCGTCAGCCTACGGTCAGTCCCCGGGAGGCGAGGATCAGGGCGGCCTGGGTGGGGCTGACGATCGCTCCGCGTAGCGATCGGAGCCGGGTGTCGTCGACCTCGCCGAGATCGGCGCCGCGCAGGTCCGTCTTGGTGAAGACCGTCTCGACGGTGCGGGCGCCGATCATGCGGCAGTCCTCGAACACGCTCTTGGTGAAGTCGCAGCCCGACAGGTTGGCGTCGTCGAAGCGGACGCCCCGCAGGTGGAGACCTCGCATCGAGCAGCCGGTGAGGTCGGCCAGCGCCAGGTTGGAGCCGTCGAACCGGTAGCCGGTGCCCCGGCAGGAGGACAGCACCGCGCCGATCATGCGGCAACCGGTGAAGGTGACGTCGGTGAGCAGGGCCAGCTCGAAGCGCGCGCCGGACAGGTCGACGTCGGTGAAGGTCGCGTCGACCAGCTCGGCGTTCGTGAACCTGAGCCCCGCTCCCCCGCCGCCGGAGAAGCGGGCCCCGTCCAGGTCCGCGCGGCGGAAGTCGGCCCGCTCCAGCACGCACTTCTCGAACGAGGCCTCCACCAGCGACGCCCCGGCGAGGTCCGCGCCGGTGAGATCGCACTCCCTGAACACGTAGGGTCCTTCACCGGTCAGATGATCGCTGAGCGAGAGCCCCGCCAGATCGACCCCGTGGATCTCGCGTTGCTCTGTCAGCAACCGTGCCGCATTCATTCCGCGATTCAAGCAGGCCGCACCGACAGAATTCTCACCCCCTGCTCCGGGAGACCACAGGGCCTTCCGGAGACTCCGGAAGGCCCTGTGGTCCAAGAGGTCCCGCGGTCCGCGAGGCCACGGCGCTCCGGGGCGTCACGGTCGGTGGGAGCGCTCCCGCTCAGGCCGTGCCCTGATCCCCGGCGAGGAGTTCGGCGGCGGCCTGGCCGCAGACGCGGGAGGCGCCGTGGGTGGCTATGTGGACTGCGCCGAGGTCGGAGCGGCCCGGCAGTCCCATCTCGACCACGACCGCGTCGGCGCGGGCGGCCAGCAGGTGCAGGAGCGCGTCGGCCTGCCAGGGGTGACGGTGGGCGTCGCGGACGACGACGACGAGGGGGCGCTCGGCCGCCGCGGCGAGTGCGGCCTCGACGGCGCCTCCGGTGGCGCCGGAGGCGGTGAGCCGGGTGACCGTGGTGCCGGGGAGGAGCTTGCCGAGCGGCTCCCCGACGCCCCACGGGGTGTCCTTCTCGATGGCGAGGTTCATCTCGGGGGCGAGTTCGACGACGTGCGGCGGTGCGGACAGCGGGATGGGCGCGGTCGCGGAGCGGCGGGTGATCCGCAGGGCTCGCCGGGCGGCGGTCAGACCGATCGACGGGGTTCCGGAGCCCGCCGACGCGCTCCGACGGGTGGCCGTGCTCCAGAGGGCGAGTTCGCAGACGCGCCGGGAGGCGTCGGCGAGCCGCTCCTCGGAGAGCCTGCCCTCGATCACGGCGTCCACGATCGCGTCGCGGATCCCGATCGCGGTCTCCTCGTCGGCGTGCTCGCCACCCACGCAGATCGCGTCGGCACCCGCGGCGACGGCGAGGACCGAGGCGCCGCCGATGCCGTAGGGGCCGGAGACGGCGGCCATCTCGATGCCGTCGGTGACGACGACGCCCTCGAAGCCCAGCTCGACCCTGAGCAGGTCGTGCAGGACCGGGCGGCTGAGGGTGGCGGGCATCGCGGGGTCCAGGGCGGAGACGAGCAGGTGCCCGGTCATGACCGTGCGTACTCCCTGCTCGACGGCGGCGCGGAAGGGCCGCAGCGCCACCTCGCGCAGTTCCTCGGGGGTGGCGGCGACGAGCGGCACGCCGTGGTGGGAGTCGACGGAGGTGTCTCCGTGGCCGGGGAAGTGCTTGGCGCAGGCCGCCACTCCCGCCGACTGCATGCCGCGGATCCAGGCCACGGTGTGTCTGGCGACGAGGTCGGGGTCCGCGCCGAAGGAGCGCAGGCCGATGACCGGGTTGTCGGGGTTGGAGTTCACGTCCGCCGAGGGGGCGAAGTTGAGGTTGACGCCGGCGAGGGCGAGGTCGCGGCCGAGGTCGGCGGCGAGTTCCTCGGTGAGGTCGGTGTCGTCGACCACGCCGAGGGCGAAGTTGCCAGGGCGGGTGCTCCCGCCCGCGGCCTCCAGGCGGGTGACCTCGCCGGACTCCTCGTCGATGCCGACGAGGACCTGGGGGTTCTCCCCTCGCAGTACAGCGGTGAGCTCGGCGACCTGGGAGGGGGTGGCGATGTTCCTGGAGAAGAGCACCACTCCGGCCAGTCCCTCGCCGATCCGGCGTCGGATCCAGTCCGGCGGCGATTTGCCCTCGAACCCGGGAAAGACGACCGTCTCCGCCAGACGGAGCAGCTCTGGGCCGCGCTTCATTCACCCCTCCTCGCCTGACGACCGGTCGGCGTTCCTGCCGGGAACGCGCAGGCACCGCGTTGTCACCGGACCCCCGGGGAAAGCGCTCCCACGGCGGCTCTGCGCAAATCTAATAGGAAAGTTTCCTAATTGCTAGTGGGCTGACCATAGGGCTTCCGCTCAGGATTTTGCGGATCGCGACGATGGACGAGCCGAAGGTCCGCTGATAGGCGGGCGGAGAACGAGAGGTCCCGCGCCCGGCGGGACCCGTCCGGCGACAAATGCGGTGAGCGTTCGGTCGCGGGAGATAACCGGGATGAGCTGGCGCGTTCCGGTGAACAAGCGATTGCGCAAGGGCTCATAATGGGGGCGTGAACACGCGAAAGAACTCCGGCGGCGCGACCACGACCCCGGTCAGGCGCCAGAGCGGGACCAGACGCGCGGCCACATCGGGCCCCGCCTCGGAGCGCCGTGACCATCTCGTCAAACTCGCCGCCGAGCTCTTCGCCCGCAAGGGCTTCCAGGCGACGACCGTCCGGGAGATCGCGGAGGAGGCGGGCATCCTGTCCGGAAGCCTCTATCACCACTTCGACTCCAAGGAGACGATCGTCGACGAGGTGCTCACCACCTTCCTCGACGACCTCGTCGGCCGCTACCGCGCCGCCCTGGACCGCAACGGCGACCC
This sequence comes from Streptosporangium sp. NPDC049046, assembly GCF_040649155.1. Classification (NCBI taxonomy): domain Bacteria; kingdom Bacillati; phylum Actinomycetota; class Actinomycetes; order Streptosporangiales; family Streptosporangiaceae; genus Streptosporangium; species Streptosporangium sp. NPDC049046. Next base: position 281,540 of record NZ_JBEZEZ010000008.1, read on the forward strand.
CCGCACGATCCTCTCAGAGATGGTGCGCATCGGGTTCGGCACGCTGGAGCCCCACCGCGCGGCGATCACCGTCATGCAGAACGACTGGAGTTACCTGAGGTCGCTCCCCGGCGACCGCTTCGACTACCTGGTCAGGGCCGAGGAGGAGGTCGAGCGCATGTGGGTCGGGCAGATCAAGCTCGGCCAGGCCGCCGGCCTGCTCCGCGCGGACGTCGACCCCAAGCTCACCTACCGCATGATCCGCGACACCATCTGGGTGACGGTGCGCTGGTTCCGCCCGGGGGGCCGTCTCAACACCGCGGGCCTCGCCGAGCACTACATCACCATCCTGTTCGACGGCCTGGCGACCGGCGAGCGAAGTAGCCAGAACGAATAACGCCCACGGAACCGGCGCGGCGGGCGGCGCGGCCTGTGAGAATCAAGCGTCCGCGAAGCGAACGGGAAGTGGTGGGCAGCGTGGAGATTCTGCAGAAGGCCGTACGAATGGCGCTCACCGACGTGGCCGACCCCGCCAAGGCTCCGGTGATGCAGACCTACATGAGGTCGTCGATGCCGTTCCTCGGCGTGCAGGCCGCGCCCCGCCGCGCCGCGCTGAAGCGGGTCTTCGCCGACTATCCCGTCGACGAGGCGTCCGCGTGGCGAGAGGCGACGCTGACCCTGTGGCGCGGGGCCGAATACCGCGAGGAGCGCTACGCGGCGATCGAGCTGACCGGTTTCCGCCTCTACCGCTCCTTCCAGACGCTCGACGCGCTGCCGATGTACGAGGAGATGATCGTCACCGGAGCCTGGTGGGACTACGTCGACGAGCTCGCCGTCCACCGCGTCGGCGGCCTGCTCGCGGCCTTCCCCGACACCATGCGCCCCCTCATGCTCCGCTGGGCCCGCGGCACCGACCTGTGGAAGCGCCGTACGGCCATCCTCAGCCAGAACCGCTTCAAGTCCGCCACCGACACCGGCCTGCTGTACGCCTGCATCGAGCCGAGCCTGTCCGACAACGACTTCTTCGCCCGCAAGGCGATCGGCTGGGCCCTGCGCGAGTACGCCAAGACCAACCCCGACGAGGTCGTCCGCTACGTCGACCACACCCGCATCAGCGGCCTGAGCCGCCGCGAGGCCCTGAAAAATCTCCCCAACCGATAGACCCGATACGCGCCGTCATGGCTCTCCTGGGAAGACCGCGCCCCATGTCTCCCAAGCCCGAACATGCCTGTTTCACGGCAGAACGACGATGTCGATGATCACTTTCGGTGGACCGCCCCCTGCGGAAAGAGATCGAGCTTCGACACGAGACGTTCACAGAAGTCGATGATCTCAGCGGTCCACGCGGTCGCCTCGTCGAGTTCGGCGCCGGTGACCGCCTCGCTGGGCTGGCCGGAGTATTCGAGGACATTCCTTCTTCGCCGCATGTGATCGAGTCGACGGAGCGAAGCACCTTCCCTGGTCTGCCCGAACTGGGCCGTGACAGCCTCCCTGAGGGCGATGTGGCCACCGGCAGACGTGGCACGCAGGCCCTGGGCTTGCAGGAGCGCCGCTGATGCCTTCCTCGCGGCGTCATAGCAGAGGGTGTAGGCACCGTCGGGATCGGTGTCACGGATCAACTCCACCGATTCGAGATGGCTTCGCGCCGATTCGAGCATCGACTCGGCCATGTGATCGGCCAGCGGAACCCGTTGGAGCTCACGATCGTCGAGAAGCTTGCGGATCGCGGCTTCCCCGATGGTCCACTGCACTGCCGAGTTCCCCCTAGACCTCCACGGTTACCGTCGGCCCGTTCGCGATCTCGCGGAGCAGGCCTTCGTCGCCAGACTCCCACGCGGATACGCTCCGTAACACCGGATTCACGGAAATGCCCAGACGGCGCTCGGCTCGCTCCGCCGCGTCGTAGACGTCCCCCCGGGAGGGGGAGCCGATGACCAGGAGGTCGACGTCATTGGGCTGAGGGCCGGAGTGTCCGTGATAACGCGCGGCCCAGGAGCCGAAGATGACGAGTCGCTCGATGCCCGCCACCGACGCGAACTCCTCAGCGAGGATCGCGGGAGGACCGAAGGTGACGGCCAGCAGTTGCGTCAGTGGCCGTGAGGCGGCGGCATCGGCGTTGGCTCTGACAAGCCGCGCCCTGCCGATTCTGCGCTCTCTGAGGAGACCGGCGCGCACGAGGCGATGCACCTCTCGCTGGACCGTGGGAAGTGGAGAACCGAGGAAGTCGGCCAGATCGGTGATCGTGAATTCTTCGTCGACGGCCAGGAACAGGCGTGTCAGAAGGCGGGCCTGAAGAGGTGATCGGAAGATGGGCATGAGTTCGGGAGCTGACGCTCTCATATAGTTGACGATAACTCTCGTTATACGAGAGCGTCAACGATGCCGAAGTGTCACGGAGATGGTTCCTGCGGGAGCGCGGCCGGGTGTCCTACTTGAGGGCGCCGGCGGTGAGGCCCTTCTGGATCTGGCTCTGGAAGATCGTGTAGACGATCAGCATCGGCAGGATGGCCATGCTGAGGGCGGCGAACAGGGCCGACCAGTCGGCGTCGTAGCCCGCGGCGGTGGAGATGTCGGCGATGCCCTGGGTGAGCACCCACTTGTCCCGGTCGGAGTTGAGCAGGACGAGGGGCAGTTGATACTGGTTCCACTGGCCGAGCACGTTGAAGATGGTCACGCTCACGATGCCCGGCTTGGCCATCGGCAGCATGATCTGGAAGAAGACCCGGGCGTGCGAGGCCCCGTCCACGAAGGCCGCCTCGGCCACCGCTCCGGGCAGCGTCCTGAAGAAGGCCGCGAGGAAGAAGACGGTGAAGGGCAGCGAGTAGGCGATGTAGACCAGCACCAGCCCGCCGTGCGTGTTCAGGCCGATGAACGGGCCGATCACCGGGACCGCCCCCATGTTCTGCACGACGAAGAACAGCGGGGTCAGCGCCAGGTAGACCGGGAAGGCGAGGCCGGAGACGAAGAGCAGATAGATCGACCGGTTGCCCCGGAAGCGGTAGCGGGCGAGCACGTACGCGGCCATCGAGCCGAACAGCATCGTGCCCAGGGTGCCGAAGGCCACCACGACGATGCTGTTGATCATGTACTGGCCGATGTGCGCCTGCTCCCAGGCGCGGGCCCAGTTGTCGAGGCGGAGGTGGGCGGGCAGCGACCAGGCGTCGCCGAAGATCTCGTCCTCGCTCTTCACCGACGCGAGGAACGTCCACACGATCGGCACGACGACCAGGACCGTCCAGACGAGCAGCGCGACGTGCGTCAGGGCCGACAGGGGCCCCAGGCGCCGCCTGCGCTCCTCGCGGGCGAACGCCCTGCTCGGGGAAGTCACGACGTCGGCCACTAGAACTCGATCCGCTCACGCCGCGACAGGCGCAGGGCCAGCGCCGCGAACCCGATGGTGAAGAAGAACAGGACCACGCCCATCGCGGAGGCGTAGCCGAACTTGAAGTACTGGAAGGCGGTGCGGTAGATCTCCGCCGCCATCACGGTCGTGGAGTGGTCGGGGCCGCCGTGCTCGGCCGTCATCACCCACACGATGGCGAAGACGTCCAGCGCGGCGATGCCCAGATAGACCCAGCCGACCTGGATGGTGTCCCACAGCAGCGGCAGCGTGACCCGCAGGAACAGCGAGGGCCCTCCGGCGCCGTCGATCGCCGCCGCCTCGAAGAGGTCGCGCGGGATGGAGGCGATGCCCGCGGAGAAGAGCACGACGTAGAAGCCGACCGCCTGCCAGACCAGCACGGCGAGGATCGACCAGAAGGCGACGTCGGTGCTGGACAGGAAACCGATCGGCTCGAAGCCCAGGGCGATGAGCGGCGCGTTGAGCATGCCGCTGCGGTCGGGCCTGAAGACCTGCTGGAACAGTACGGCGACCACGGCGACGGCCAGCACCTGGGGGAAGAAGAACACCACGCGGTAGAACTTCGACCCCCAGATGCCCCCGGTGCCGCCCCGCCCGCCCGCGTTGAGCAGGAAGGCGAAGAAGAGCGCGATCCCGAGCGTGAGGATCGGCAGCAGGAGGAGCAGGACCAGGTTGTGGCTCACCGCCTGCCAGAACACGTTGTCGGCCAGCAGTCGCCGGAAGTTCTCCAGCCCCACCAGGCGCGGGGTCGCGTTCACCCCGCGCCAGTCGGTGAACGCGATGTAGAAGGCCTGCGCGTAGGGCGCGATCACGTAGATCAGGTAGAGCGTCAACGGGATCGCGAGGAACCCCGCGACGAACCGTGTCCTGCCGTGGTCCATCGCCGGCCTACCGTTTCCCCGGCGTCGTCACACCACCGAGGCGACGGCCCAGGACCGGTGCCCGGTGAGCGACGGGCCGGCCCCCGGGCGCCCCGTCGCCTGCCGCCGTCATCGGCTGAACTTCTTCACCGAGGCGTCCTTCTTGATGGCGTCCGCCTTCTTCTGCGCCCGGTCCGCCCACTGGTCGACGGTGAGTTTGCCCGCCATGAGCTGCCCGGTCGCGGCGGCCACCTCGTCGTGCAGCTCGACGTACCACTTGCGGAACAGGAACCAGACGGCGTTGTCGCCCGCCGCCTCCAGCGCGGCCGAGGCGCTCTTCAGTCCCGGCTGGAGGGTGCGGCCCGCGTCGGCGCCCTTGACGACCGTGAGTGTGGAGACCATCTCCATGAACTTGCCCGCGCCCTCCTTGGAGAGCATGGCGCGCATGTACTCAAGGCCCGCGCGGGGGTTGGCCGACTTGGCGGGGACGACGTACTCCTCGCCCGGCTGGGCGTGCAGGGTGCCGTACGGCAGGGCGTCGGAGGTGCCGAAGTCGGGGAGCGCGAACATCGCGTAGTCGAAGCCTTCTGGCGTGGAGTCCTTCTGCTCGTTCTCCAGCCAGGAGCCGCAGGGCAGCATCGCGACCTGGCCCTTGTTGTGCGCCGTCTGGGTCTGCACGTGGTCGAGCCCCGCGGTGCCCTGGAGCAGATACTTCGACCCGAGCTCGACGAAGGCCCCCGCGGCCTGCCTGACCGGCTCGGCCTTCCAGGCGCCGTCCTGGAGGTTGTCGATGTTCTTCAGCACGTCCTTGCCGCCGATCTTCGCGGCGAGCGTGAGGATGGCCTCGTAGATGTAGAACGGGTGCTTGCCCGCGTAGGTGAAGGGCGCCATCTTGCCCGACTTCTTGATGGTCTCGCACAGGGCCAGGAAGTCGGCCCAGGTCTTGGGGACCTGCCAGCCCTCGGCCTCGAAGAGCTTTCGTGAGTACCAGATGCCCCAGACGGTGTTGGCGTAGTTGAGGACGTACGGCGTGCCGTCGTAGCTGCCCAGCTCGATGGCGTTCTGATCGATCGTGTCGCGCACCTTGACGGCGGGGTCGTCCCAGCTCGGCGCGTCGTACAGCGGTGTGAGGTCGGTGAGCTGGCCGTCCTGGACGAGGGCGCCGAAGTCCATCGCGTTGGCGCCGGAGTTGTTGACGAACTCCGGCGGGTCGCCGCCGGCGAAGCGCGGCTGGAGGGTCTTCGCGATCTCCTTGGTGGCGTTGTGACTGATCTCCAGGTTGGGGTGTTTCGTCTTGAGCAGCGGCTCGTGGACGTCCGTGGCGTAGGCGTCGCCGAAACCACCGTCGAAGATCCAGACCTCCAGGGGCCTGCCCTCGACGAGGCCGAGCGGGTTGGCCGCGCTGGTGGCCCCGACGACGGGTGCCGAGGAGGCGGCGCCGCCGTTGCCCGCGGGGGTGGCGCACGCGGACAGGGCCGGCACGGTGAGACCGGCCAGGGCGGCGCCGCGCAGGAGCTCGCGCCTGGATAGCTGGGTCATGCTTCCTCCTGGAAGTGGCCTGGGAGTGAGGGGCGGTGCTCAGGCACCTCGCCGGATCCTTCCGGCGTAGCGGTTCTCAAGGGCGCGGTTGTGCTCGTCACCGCCGGTCACGTTGGCGGAGCGGTAGATCGGCGGGGTGAGGCCCGCCTCGCTCAGGTCGCGCACCACCTCGGCCACGACCATCTGGGCGAGCAGCGCCGAGGTGATGGTGGAGACCGCACCGAACGTGCCGCCGTCCGGGAGCGGCAGGACCGCGTCGCCGTACGGGGCGCGGTTGTCGAGCACCACGTCGGCGAGGTCGAGGAGCTTGCGGCCCGAGGGGTGGCGGGAGGTCATCGCGGTGCTGTGCCGCACCGATGTGAGGGCGATCAGGGGGTGCCCGTGCTCCTTGACGATCGAGGCGAGCTCGACCACCGATCCGTTCACCCCTGAACTGGAGATCAGCACGAACACGTCCTCGGGGCGGACGGGAGCCAGGTCGTAGATCCGCCGGGCGACCGAGGGGTCGCGCTCCAGCTCGCCGGGTGCTCCCAGCAGGGTGGCGACCGGGGCGTCCCCGTACAGGACGACGTCGCGCAGGGCGAGGCGGTTGCTGGGCACCAGGCCGCCCGCGCGTCCGGCGATCTCCATCGCGATCGCCTCGGAGTGCCCGGAGCCGAACGCCTGGATCACGCCGCCACCGCGCAGGGACTCGACGATCAGCGCCGCCGCGGCCCCCACCGCCTCCTGCTGGGTGCCGGAAACCTCGTCCACCAGTGCCTTGACCTCGTGAACGTACTCGGCAGCACCGATCCGCACGGTCAGCTCCTCTCCACGCGATGGCTCTCCAGAGCCCTGATCGTCAACTCGAAGGCCTCGTTGGTCTGCTCGTAGGTGCGCTGCGCGACCGCGACATAGACGGTGTCGAGGACGAAGAGCTGGGAGTGGACGGCGGCGAGGCCGCCCAGCCTGAAGGTGGTCTCGCGGCTCGCGGTGGTCAGCACCTGATCCGCCAGCTCGGCGAGCGGGGAGCGGGCGAAGGAGGTGACCGCGACGGTGAGCGCGCCCCGGTCCCCCGCCTCGCCGAGGGACTCCAGCACCTCGCGGGTACGGCCCTGGTGGGAGATGCCGATCGCGACGTCGCCCTCGGCGAGCAGCGCGGCGTCGGCGAGCGCCTCGTGCGCGTCGGCGTGGCTCCAGCAGGGGATCCGGATGCGGCGCAGCCGCCCGCCCAACATCACGGCGACCGCCCCGCTGGTGGAGACCCCGAAGATGAGGACGCGGCGGGCCGCGACGATGGCGTCGGCGACCGTGGTGACGGTGCCCACGTCGAGCTGGGCGGCGGTCTCCTGAATGAGCCGGGAGTCGGCGGCGGCCATCACGCCGATCGCCGCGTCGAGCGGATCGGTGGGACCGATCTCGTGGCCCACCCCCGCGTCCCAGTTGGCCTGCGCGGCACGCCCGTTCTCCGTGGCGAGGGCGACGCGCAGCCCGGCGTACCCGGCGAAGCCGAACACCCTGCAGAAGCGGGTCACCGTGGCGGGCGAGCTGCCGCTCCGCTCGGCGAGCGTGATGATCGTCGATCGCGCGGCCTCGGCGGGGTCGGCCAGGATCGCCTCCCCCACCCGGCGCAGCGCCTCGGGCAGCGCGGGTGTCTCGGTCTGTATGCGTCCGAGCGCGCCTGCGGCCACAAGCATTCCTTTCACCGGAGTTCTTCTGGGTGAAAATTATTCTCAAGTCAAGCTCGCGTCAAGGCCGTCGAGGGCACCGTTAGGTGCCCCGCACCCGCCCAGCCGGGGTTTCGGGGGAGAAATCGACAACCTCCGCCGCCTTTCGGGCGTCGTTTCTAGCAGAGGTTCCAGAAAAAGGAACCGCGCTGACGGAGGCGAACCCCACGATGACTCCACGTCCGGCCGACACGCCGCACCAGGTTTCCGGCGCGCACGTCCACGACGAGCTCGCCGCCCGGCGTGCCCGGCGCGCCCGGGACCAGAGACTGCGCAACGACCCGCACATCCGGCTGCTGGAACACGAGCACGGCATCCGCTTCACCGCCGAAGAACTCCAGGCCGCGGAGCGCCAGGCCCAGGAGCTGCTGACGTCGCCGCCTCACCAGGAGCCGCTCGTCGACGAGGAGACGCGCTCCCTGCAGCTGCTCGTCTGGCGCCGCCTGGGCCCGCGGGGGTTCCAGGGGTTCATGCGGGAGCTTGAGGAGATGGAGAACGAGCTGGCCAGGGCACGGCACGACGGCTGGGGCGACGAGATCAGCTGAGTCCTCCAGCACCGGCCGCGTTCCGACGGATCGGCACCTCCGGCGTACGCGGGCGACCGCGCGCACCCGCCGGGCCGGACCCCGCCGGACGAGCTCGGGAGCCCTGTCCGCCCCGCCGGCGGAAGCCGAAGAACCGCACGTTCGCCGCCCTGACCGCCCCTCGCACCCGCCGTCGCGATCTCACCCGTCGCGGTGACGCGACCACCCCCCGGGCAGGCGCCCGCCCTTTCCCGCGCGGGCTAAAGTGGGCGTAGATCCACCGTCACGTGTTAGGCGACCATGCTCCACCAGCGACTCCAGCCCCCCACCCCCTACGCGGCCCTGATCTTCGACTGCGACGGGACCCTCGTCGACACCACCTCCGCCAACGAGAGCGCGTGGCGGACCGCGCTGGCCGGGTGGCAGGTCGACCTCGACTCCGCGTGGTACCGGGCGCGCACGGGCCTGTCGTCCGACCGTCTGCTGGCGGAGCTGGAGACCGAGACCGGAGCCGAGCTCGACTACCAGGCGGTGCGGGCGGCGGCGCTCGACGCCTACCAGTGGCTGATCCACACGGTCACCCCGCACCGGCCGGTCAGCGCGGTCGCCGAGGCTCACCGGGGACGGGTGCCGATGGCCGTGGCCTCGGGAGGCGCCCGCCAGGCCGTGGAGGAGACCCTGCGGGTCACCGGCCTGCGCCCCCTCTTCGACACCGTGGTCACCAGGGACGACGTCCGCTACGGCAAGCCCGCCCCCGACGTCTATCTCCTCGCCGCGCGCCTCCTCGACGTCGCCCCGTACACCTGTGTCGCCTACGAGGACACCGACGAGGGAGTGGCCTCCGCCCTCGCCGCGGGGATGACCGTCATCGACGTCCGTCCCTCGTTGCGCTAGACGCCCCCCACACTGGCCATCTGTACTATCCAATGATGCGGATATCCGAGCTCAGCGCCGCATCGGGCGTATCCATCCCGACGATCAAGTACTACCTGCGCGAGGGCCTGCTTCCCGCGGGCGAGCAGACCTCGGCCACCAGCGCGCGGTACGGCGAGGGCCACGTGCGCAGGCTGCGGCTGATCCGGGCGCTGCTTGAGGTCGGGCGGCTGCCCATCGCCTCCATCGGCAAGGTGGTGGCCGCCGTCGACGACGAGAGCCTGGACCTGCACCACGTCCTCGGCGTCGCGCAGTACGCCCTCGCGCCCGCGGTCGAGCCGGACACACCCGACGAGGAGTGGACGCGTGCCCGCGCCGAGGCCGACACCATGATCACAGATCTTGGATGGCAGATCGATCCCGAAGCCCCGGCCCGCGACGAGCTGGCCCAGGCCGTCCTCACCCTCGGCCGGCTCGGCATACCCGCCGACGGTGAGGCCCTGCGCCCCTACGCCGACGTCGCCCTGCGGCTCGTGACCGAGCACGAGATCGGCACCATCCCGTTCGACGGACCCCGCGAGGAGGCGGTCGAGGCCCTCGTCCTCGGCACCGTCGTGCACGGCAGGGTCCTCGACATCATGCGGCGGCTCGCCCACGAGTCGGTCTCGGCCCGTCTCCTCGGCAGCTGATATCACCTGCGACAAAGGTGACGAAAATGACTTGGCGCAATAATCGGCGTCATCTGTGACGGATGTCTCAATCGTTCCAATCGTCCCACGAAAGGGCAGCTCACAGCCCTGGAAACCATCTGTGCGGATTTCAATACAGCCTCTGCCTGCCCATATAGGTCTGAGTAACACTCTGTTCACACATGGGCAACAGATGCGAAATCGCGCCTTGCGAATCTTTGAGAGCAGAAGATCCCTCCATCCTCAAGGACTCCGCCGATGACCTTCAAGGCTGAATACATCTGGATCGACGGCACCGAGCCGACCGCCAAGCTTCGTTCCAAGACCAAGGTGATGGCGGACGGTGCGGAGCTCCCGATCTGGGGCTTCGACGGGTCCAGCACCAACCAGGCCGACGGCTCCTCCTCCGACCGGGTGCTCAAGCCGGTCTTCACCTGCCCGGACCCGATCCGCGGCGGCGCCAACGTGCTGGTGCTGTGCGAGGTGCTCAACATCGACATGAGCCCGCACTCCAGCAACACCCGCGCCGCCCTCGTCGAGGTCGCCGAGAAGTACGCCGACCAGGAGTCGTGGTTCGGCATCGAGCAGGAATACACCTTCTTCAAGGAGGGCCGCCCGCTCGGCTTCCCGATCGGCGGCTTCCCCGCCCCGCAGGGCGGCTACTACTGCGGCGTCGGCGCCGACGAGGTCTTCGGCCGCGAGATCGTCGAGAAGCACCTCGACTACTGCATCGAGGCGGGCCTGGCCATCTCCGGCATCAACGCCGAGGTCATGCCGGGGCAGTGGGAGTTCCAGATCGGCCCGGCCGGTCCCGTCGAGGCCTCCGACCACATGTGGATCGCCCGCTGGCTGCTCTACCGCACCGCGGAGGACTTCAACGTCGGCGCCACCCTGGACGCCAAGCCGGTGAAGGGCGACTGGAACGGCGCCGGCGCGCACACCAACTTCTCCACCAAGGCGATGCGCGAGGAGTACGACCCGATCGTCACCGCCTGCGAGGCCCTCGCCGCGAACGCCCTGGAGCACGTCAAGCACTACGGCGCCGGCATCGAGGAGCGCCTCACCGGCCTCCACGAGACCGCCCCCTGGAACGAGTTCAGCTACGGCGTCTCCGACCGCGGCGCCTCGGTCCGCATCCCGTGGCAGGTCGAGGTGGAGAAGAAGGGCTACATCGAGGACCGGCGTCCGAACGCCAACGTCGACCCCTACCTCGTCACCCGCCTCATCGTGAACACCTGCTGCTCCGCCCTGGAGAAGGCCGGCCAGGTCTGATCCGACCGCAGACTCGAAGGCCGCGGAAGCCCTGCCGGGGGTCTCCGCGGCCTTCGGCGTTCCGCTCGTCCGCTCACCCGCCCCCTTCGGCCGTGTCCGGGGCCTCTCGGGGAGAATCGACCCGCGAGCGCGGCCAATGCGGCGAGCCGAGCAAGACGATACGTTTCGACTCGTGAAATGATACGTTCGGGCACGTGAAGACCCCGAACCCGGCCCGTCGCAGCGAGCAGTCGCGCCGGGCCATTCTGAGCGCCGCCTTCGACCTGGTCGCCGAGTCCGGATACGCCAAGCTGACGATAGAGGCGATCGCCGCCCGCGCGGGAGTGGGCAAGCAGACGATCTACCGCTGGTGGCCTTCCAAGGGCGCCGTGTTCATCGACGCCTTCCTCTCCAGGACCTCCGACGAGGAGGGGAGCGTCGCACTTCCCGACACCGGCGACCTCGGGGCCGACCTTCGCCTCACGCTGCGGGCCATCGTCGACGAGTACCACGATCCCGAGCTCGACACGATGACCAGGGCACTCACCGTCGAGTCCCTGAACGACCCCGCGATCAGCGCCGAGATCACCGCGCGACTCCTGGGGCCGCACCTGGAGGCGACCAGGGAACGGCTGCGCAGCGCCCAGCGGGCGGGCCAGGTAGCCGAGGACGCGGATCTGAGCGTGGCCGTGGAGCTGCTGTACGGACCGATCTACCACCGCTGGATGCTGCGCACCGCCCCTCTCACCCACGAGTACGCCGACACGCTCGTGGAGTTCGCCCTGCGGGCCCTGAAGCCCGCGTAGCGGAGCGAAGGCGCGGCGGCCGCGACCGAAATTACCGCGCACGCCACCCGAGCGGGACGGGCCCCGGCCCCGCGGCGCTCCCACCCGCGGAGGCCACCGGGACCGGCGGGTCCGGCCCCGGACAGGATCGGGCGGTGCCCCTCGCAGGCAGCTGAGCACGCATGATGACGTCGGCGGCCGGACGAGAGTGAAACGCCTCCCGGTGGAGCGCTCCCACGCTTCGTCGCCCCCGTTCCACGGGTCCGGACGACCTCACGTCACAAAAATCCTACAAAACAGGTGCTTTAGGACAGCGCTAAACGGGTAGTCGGCGCCGTACCATAACTGCGATGCGGGACGTAGTGGAGCAATTACAGCGCTTGGGCATGTCGGGTTACGAGGCCAAGGCGTACGTCACCCTGGTCGGCGCCGGACAGCCCCTCAACGGCTACGAGGTCGCCAAACGTTCGGGGGTGCCGCGCAGCACGGTCTACGAGACGCTTGGCAAGCTGGTGGCCAAGGGCGCGGCCTACGAGCTGCGCGGCTCCGACGACGCCACCGACTACCTGCCACTACCACCGCGATCCCTGCTGGAGCGCATGCGCAGGGAGTTCGCCGACTCGATCGGGGCACTGGAGGTCGCGCTGCCCGCGATCGTGGCGCCTCCCAAGGCCTATCTGATCCACAGCCTCAAGGACCCCGTAGCGCTGCTCGACCGGGCGGAGGACGTGGTGGCCGGGGCACGGAGCGACCTGTTCGTGTCGATCTGGCCCGAGGAGATGAAACCGCTCTCCCCGCTGATCAGGCGCGCCGTCGAGCGCGGGGTCGAGACCTCGGTGATGCACTTCGGCGTGGCGCGGGAGCCGGTCGGGAACCTGTACGAGCGCCGTTTCCCCTTCCCCGCGCCCCTGCACGAGGGCGAGGGGAGCGTGAAGGAGGACCAGGACCACCGGCTGCTCGTCGTCGCGGGGGACCGGCGGGAGGCCCTCGTCGGCGGTTTCGCCGGCGGCACCGCGTGGGGCGTCTACACCGAGGACCCGGCCGTCGTCGCGATGGCGGTCGAGTACGTCAGGCAGGACATCGCCCTGCAGATCGTCGCCGACCGGGTCGGGCACGAGGCCATGCGCGAGATCTGGACGACCGACTCCGAACTCAGACGCTTCCTCAGCGACCGCGACCGCCCGGCCGTCCTGCTGCGTGCCGCTGGGATGCCCGGTCACCGTCTCCACGGTTCCCTCGCGCCCCCCGCGACTCCCACCCCTCATGACCACGCCTGATCAATGCTGGCTTTAACACGGATGTGACATCCTTCGGAGAGATTGTCCTTAATATCGGCTATCTCCATCTCGGGGGAAGGCAGGACATGGAAAAACCGGTCATCATGACGGTCGACGACGATCCTGGCGTGTCCCGTTCCATCGCCCGCGACCTGCGGCGCCGCTACGGCCACGCCTATCGCGTCATCCGGGCCGACACCGCGGTCGAGGGCATGGCCAGTGTCCGCGAGCTGCGGCTCAGGGGCGACGACGTGGCGGCGATCCTCGCCGACTACCGGATGCCCCAGATGAACGGCGTGGAGTTCCTGGAGCAGGCGATGGACCTGTATCCCTACGCGCGCCGCGTACTGCTGACCGCCTACGCCGACACCGATGCCGCGATCCAGGCGATCAACGTGGTCGATCTCGACCACTACCTGCTCAAGCCGTGGGACCCGCCGGAGGAGAAGTTCTACCCGGTGCTGGACGCCCAGCTCGACGCCTGGCAGCGGACGGATCGGCGCGAGTCCGACGAGCTGCGGGTGGTGGGCGCGCGCTGGTCGGCCCCGTCGTACGAGGTCAGAGAGTTCCTGTCGCGCAACCAGGTGCCCTACCGCTGGATGCTCGCCGACTCCTCCGAGGGCGCCGAGCTGCTCGCGGCGGCCGCGGAGGCCGGGGAGAAGGGGGCCGCCGGCCCGGCCAGGCTGCCGCTGGTCATCACCGGAGACGGCACGAAGCTCACCGCGCCGAGCACCTCGGAGCTGGCCGAGGCCGTGGGGTTGTCCACCGCCCCGGCCACCGACTTCTACGACCTGATCGTGATCGGGGGCGGTCCCGGCGGCCTGGGGGCCGCGGTCTACGGCGCCTCGGAGGGGCTGCGCACGGTGATGGTCGAGCAGCACGCCTCGGGCGGGCAGGCGGGCCAGAGCTCCAGGATCGAGAACTACCTGGGCTTCCCCGACGGCGTCTCCGGCGCGCAACTCGCCGATCGCGCCAGGCGCCAGGCGCTGAAATTCGGCGCCGAGCTGCTTACCGCCCGCACGGTCACCAGCCTTGAGGTCAAGGGCCAGGCCCGGGTGGTCGGCTTCGCCGACGGCGGCTCGATCGCCGCGCACACCGTCATCCTCGCCACCGGCGTCTCCTACCGGCGGCTGAACGCCCCCGGCCTCGACGACTTCATCGGCTCCGGCTGCTACTACGGCGCGGCCCTCACCGAGGCGCCCGAGTGCGCGAACCGTGAGGTCTACATCGTCGGCGCCGCCAACTCGGCGGGCCAGGGCGCGGTCTACCTGTCGGGGTACGCCAGCAAGGTCCACCTGATCGTGAGGGGCGACGGGCTGGAGAGGACCATGTCGCACTACCTGATCGAGCAGATCTCCCAGATCCCGAACATCGAGGTGCACACCGAGACCGAGGTCGTCGGCGCCGAGGGCGAGGGCCACATGGAGCGGATCACGCTGAAGGGTCCCGAGGGCGAGCGCACCGTCGAGGCCGAGTGGCTGTTCGTCTTCATCGGCGCCCAGCCGTTCACCGACTGGCTCGGCGACACCGTCGAACGCGACGCGAAGGGCTTCGTCCTCACCGGTCCCGACCTGACCGCCGACGAGAACAGGCCGCGCAACTGGCCGCTCCGGCGCGGGCCGTACCACCTGGAGACGAACGTGCCGGGGGTGTTCGCCGCCGGCGACGTCCGTGCCGACTCGATCAAGCGGGTCGCCTCCGCGGTCGGTGAGGGCGCGATGGCCGTGGCCCTCGTCCACCGCTACCTGGAGAAGACGTGAGTGCCCCCGACGAGGTCTCCTGCGGCGCTCACGAAGGAGGTCACATGATCGACATCGAGGTGCTCCGCGGGCTGTTCCTCTTCGAGAAGCTCGACGACGACAAGCTCCGGTGGCTCGCGAGGTACGGGGACGAGGAGGAGTACGAGGCGGGCGACCCGATCGTCAAGCAGGGGGATCCCGCCGACTGCTTCGCCGTGCTCGTCGAGGGCGAGGTGGTGATGGTCACCGAGACCACCGCCGGGCCCGTCACGATGACCCCCACCTCGCAGCCCGGCGCCTACGGCGGCGCGGTCCTCGCCTACCTCGGAGACCGCGCCCCGGCCACCTACGCCCACACGCTGCGCGCCACCAAGCCGACCCGCATGTTCATGCTCCCCGCCAGGAAGTACGGCATGATCATGGCCGAGTGGTTCCCGATGGCGGTGCACCTTCTGGACGGGGCCCGTCTGGGCGGGATGGCACAGCGGGAGCTCATCGACCGGCGGCAGCGGCTGACCGCGCTCGGCACGATCACCGCCGGACTCACCCACGAGCTCAACAACCCGGCCGCGGCGGCGGTGCGGGCCGTCGACGACCTGCGGGTCCGGATGAAGACCTCGCGCAGGCGGCTGGCCGTGCTGGCCGAGGACGGCATCGAGCCCCACCGGCTGAGCGCCCTGGTCGACCTGCAGGAGGCGTGCGCCGCCGGCCTCGCGGAGATGCCGCCCCGCTCCCCGATGGAGATCTCCGACGCCGAGGACGAGTTGTCCGACGCCATGGAGGACGCGGGGGTGGAGGACCCCTGGGAGATCGCCTCGCCCCTGGTGGCGGCCGGCTTCAAGCCGGAGAAACTGGACAAGATCCGCGAGGCGCTGGGCGAACGGTACCTGTCCGGGGCGATGCACTGGCTGGCGGAGGCCATCGAGATCACCCAGATGCTGAACGAGGTGACCGACGCGACCGAGCGGATCTCCTCGCTGATCGCCTCCGCCAAGCAGTACTCCCAGATGGACCGGGCGCCGTACCAGACGGTGGACGTGCGGGAACTCCTGGACAGCACCCTCACCATGTTCCGCGGCAAGATCCCGCCGGGGATCAGCATCGTCACCGACTACGACCCGGACCTGCCGCCCATCCCGGCCTACGCCGGGGAACTCAACCAGGTGTGGACCAACCTGATCCACAACGCGCTGGACGCGATGGCCGGCACCGGCGTCCTGACCGTCCGCACCCGCCTCGAGCACGACACGATCGCGCTGATCGAGATCTGCGACAGCGGCCCCGGCGTCCCCGAGGCCCTGCGCGAGCGGATCTTCGAGCCGTTCTTCACCACGAAGGCGGTCGGCGAGGGCACGGGGCTCGGCCTGGACATCTCCTTCCGCATCGTCGCCGGCCGGCACGGCGGCGACCTGCGCGTGGAGTCCAAGCCCGGCGACACCCGCTTCGAGGTGCGTCTGCCCCTCACCGAGACGGCCGCTCCCGGCTGACACCGGAACGTGGGGTCCTCCCGCCCGGCGGCGGGAGGACCCCACGGCCTCCATGGCGTCCGGCCGGTTACCGCGGTCCGGGAGGCGTGGGCGTTCGGTTCGGAAGGCGCGGGTGCTCAGGAGCCGTGGCCGCTCGGCGGTCATGAGCGCTCAGGAGCCGTGGACACCACCCGCGATCTCCATCAGGCGGGCGAGGACCTTGCCGCCGGAGACCCTGACACCGTCGTGCTCCCACTCGTTGGTCACCCAGGTCCGCACGCTGCCCACCGCCTTCGCGGTGCGCATGGACAGGCCCTGATCGACGTACATGTCGTCGTAGTAGACGGCGGCGGTCACCGGAACCCGGTTGGCGGCCAGCCGGGCGGGATCGTAGAGGGCCGGCCAGTCCGAGACGGTGGCGAGAATCTCGGCGGCGCCCTTGAAGGGGCGGAGCGCGGCGATCTCGTCGAACATCCAGGGATAGATCATCTCTCCGGTGGGCAGGGTCGGCCCGGCGTCCTCGCGGAACTCCTCGGGCAGCAGCCGGTGCGCGGCCCAGCCGGTGGCGGCACCCTGGGCGTAGATCGACTCGTGCAGGACCGCGTAGAGCGGGTTGCCGACGAAGCCGGTGGCCATCATGACCTCGTACAGGAACAGGTCGGAGAGCCTGCCGCCGCTCCAGGCCTCCTCCAGCACCCAGTGCAGGTATTCGGCCCCGTCGCTCATGCCCAGGCACATGCCGAGGGTCTGCAGGCGGCGCACGGTCAGCACGTCGCCGTCGGGCAGGAGCACCTCGCGAAGGCGCAGGTGGGCCGCGATCGCGTCCAGGCGCTCGGAGTCGTGCGGGTAGCGGGCGAAGTAGCGGTTCACCTTGTCGCGGACCCGCGGGTAGGTGCGGGAGTAGACGTCGTCGGCGGTGGCGTCGAGCCCGACCAGGCCACCGGTCACGTAGCAGGCCGCCAGGCCCTCGGGAGCCCGGGAGAGGTAGGTCAGCGTGATGAAACCGCCGTAGCTCTGACCGAGGGTCTCCCACGGCCGGTCACCGGAGAGCTCGCGCCGGATCAGCTCGGCGTCGGCCACGATCGAGTCGGCCCGGAAGTGCGCGAGGCGGGCGGCGAGCTCGGCGTCCGTGCCGCGTACGGTCTGCGCGGTGATGGGGGTGCTGCGGCCGGTCCCCCGCTGGTCGAGCAGCAGGACCCGGTGGGTCTTCAGCGCGTGTCCCAGCCATCCGTCGGCGGAGGCCGGGCGAGGCGACTTGCCTCCGGGGCCGCCCTGCAGGAACAGCAGCCACGGGAGGTCCTCCCCCCGTCGTTCCGGGGCCACCGCCTCACGGGCGAAGACCTCGATCGTCTCGCCACCGGGGTCGGCGTGGTCGAGGGGAACGGTGAACACGTGGTCGGTGAGCGCCACACCGGGCAGAAGGACAGTCACCCACGGAAAGCTATCGGACCCGTACGCCCGTTCTCACTTTCGCGTGCCGCCAGGGGCACGGCCTCACTGCGCCGGTTCAGCCGGACACGTGTCCCGCCGGGGCTGGGGCGGAGGGCTCGACGCGGCCCGCCGGGCGCACCGCGTGGCTGCGCAGCAGGAAGTCCTCGACGACCAGGGTGGCCGCGCCCAGGGCGACCGCCTCGGCGCCGAGCCTTCCCAGCTCGATCGACGTCTGTGAGAAGGGCAGCGGCAGGGCGTACCGGGAGGCCGCGGCGCGGATCTCGGGGAGGAACCTCTGCCCGAGGAGGGACCCGGCCCAGCCGCCGAGGATGACACGCTCGGGGTTGAGGAGGTTGATGAGGTTGGCCAGCCCGGCCCCCAGGGAGCCGACGGCCTCCTCCAGCGCGGGCCGCGCGAGCGGGTCGGCGAGGAACTCGGCGAAGACGCTCTCCTCGTCGTCACCTCCCAGGTCCCTGCCCGCGCCGGCGAGTATCGCCTCGGCCCCGACGTAGGCCTCCAGGCAACCCTGGCCGCCGCATCGGCAGGGACGCCCACCAAGAACAATCTTGGTGTGTCCCCACTCACCGGCACCGTTCGCCGTTCCCCGGTAGGTGACGCCACCGTTGACGACGCTCGCCCCGGCCCCCGTACCGATGAAGGCCATGACCAGGTGCTGGGCACCCTTGCCCGCGCCGAACCAGAGCTCGGCCTGGCCCGTCGTCTTGACCCCGTTGTCGGCGAAGACCGGCAGCGAGGTGCCCTCGCGGATGAGCGCGCCCAGGGGAACACCGTCCCAGCCGAACGCGCGGGCGTGGATGAGCAGGTCAGGCCCCTGCTCGGCGACGCCGGGTACACCGAGGCCCATGCCCAGCACCTCGGACTCGGTGGCTCCGGCGTCGGACAGGACCGCCTCAAGACCGTCGAGGACGTGACGGGCCACCACCGCCGGCTCGTGGTGGCCCGGGTCGAGGGCGAACTCCTTTTTCGCCCGCTCCCGCAACGCCAGGTCGTACAGCTCCACGCGGACGCGTGTCTCTCCGACGCCCACCCCGACCACGTATCCGTACGAGGGATCCACCCTGAGCATGATCCGTGGCCGCCCGCCGTCCGAGTCGACGGAACCCGTCTCCACCACGATGCCGTCCGTGATGAGGTCGCCGATGACGTTGCTGACCGTGGCCGCGCTGAGCCCGGTCAGCCGGGCGAGATCGTGCCTGCTCAACTCGTCTGCGAAGTACAGCGTCCACAGGACCACGGACCGGTTGCCCTTGCGCACGTCACGAAGGGTCCCCCGCTGTGGACGGCTCATACTTCTCCCCCGGGGAATTAATTTCAGATGTTAGTACAACTATTCTAGTCACTGCCGATCCAGGCTTTCCCGCCGTGCCCACCTGTCCTGGAACGGTCCGCTCGCCTCGGGTACCGCGCGGGTTTCCCAGGCCGCGACCACGCGTCCGCCGTTCCCGGCGATCCCCCGACCGAGAACCTCCGCGACTCCCTTTTCAGAACTCGCATGACTCATTAATCTCATAAGCCACTAAATCGGCTACCGGCCATTATTCCAACGTCACTCTCCGCCAAAGTTGACCAATCGTGACAACCAACCGCAGGGGTGAGACCGTCGAACAAGTCGACGGCGCTCGGAAGGGGACGGGATGGTTCCGGGATACCGCGAGGTTCGGGAACTCGGCATCGGCGGAGGCGGGCGCGTGGTGCTGGCCACGTACGCCCCCACCGGCGCCTACGTGGCCATCAAATACCTCAACGCGACCCTCAAGGACGATCGTCGCTTCCTGGCGCGCTTTCGCGCGGAGGCGCGCGTCATGGTGGAGTTGCAGGACCCGAACGTGGTCCAGCTCTACGAGTACTACGAGGACGTCCTCGAAGCCGCGATCGTGATGGAGCTGGTCGACGGGGTCGCGCTCAGGCGGATCCTGTCCGAGCACGGCAGTACGAGCCCGGAGGCGGCGCTGGCCGTGCTCAAGGGCTCGCTGCTCGGTCTGGCCTTCGCGCACACCGCCGGCATCGTGCACCGCGACTACAAGCCGGAGAACGTGCTGATCCAGGCCGACGGCGGCAGCAAGCTCGCCGACTTCGGCATCGCGGCCCACGTCGGGGAGGCGGGGGTGACCGCAGGGACTCCCGCCTACATGGCCCCCGAGCAGTGGGAGGGGGCGCCGGCGAGCGCGGCGAGCGATGTCTACGCGGCCACGTGCGTCTTCTTCGAGTGCCTCACGGGCCACCGGCCGTACGCGGCCGATCACCGCGTCGTGATGATGCACCGGCACCGGCACGCGCCGATCCCGGCGGAGGAGGTGCCGGCGTCGGTACGCGGGCTGGTCACGCGAGGTCTGGCCAAGAACCCGGCGGACCGGCCGCGGAGCGCGCGGGCGTTCCTGGAGGAGCTGGAGACGGCCGCGCGGGCGGCGTACGGACCGGACTGGGAGCAGCGCGGGCGGCGGCACCTCGCCGAGCTCGCCACGCTGCTGGCGCTGGCGTTCCCGCTGGCCAAGCCCACCCCGAAGGCCGGCTCCTCGGTCGCCCGGACGGTGCTCGGCCGGGTGGGACGGGCGCGCCGCCCCCGGCTGGGCCCCCGGACCCTCGCCGGGCTGGGAGTGATCACCGTCGCGATGACCGCCGGTGTGATCGCGGCCAACCGGCCGCAGGACCGGCTCTCCGCGGACACGATCTTCACCCCGCCGCCCAGCTCCGCGATCATCCAGGAGACCCCCGCGCAGCGGCGGCAGAGCCGGGTGTCGGCACCGCCGGACCCCTCCCCTGAACCCGACACCCCCTCGCGAAGCGCCGCCGTCAAAAAGCCCGTCTCCCCCTCGGGTGGCGCGAACCCCGGCCAGGCCACCTCGCGCCCCTCCCTGGTCCCGGCCCCCACCCGGACGGTGGTCGCCCCACCCTCCCCACCCCCCACACCGACCGCTTCGCAGCCACCGCCCCCGCCGCCCACCTCCACGCCCACACCCGCCCCCGAGCCCACGCCAACGGCGACACCGGGGCCCGCGCACACGGTGAGCGGCCTGAAGGTCGTGGGAATCGACGCGCACGGGACCACGGTCGGCTTCCGCGCCTCCACGACCGGGAACGTCGCGGTGACCGTCACCTTCGCCGAGGGCCCCGACCGTGACCGGCTCGTCCGGGCGTCCTCGCGCACCTCCGTGATCGGCGGGCTGAAGACCTACTCCCACACCGTCCCGCACGCCTTCACCGTCCCTGCCTGCGGGCAGACCCTCTACCGTCGCGTCACCGTCTCCACCGTGCCCCGTTCCACGGGCGGGAGGGCGGGCCGCACGGAGCGGGTCCACGGCGAGCCGTGCGCGCCACCCGCCGTCTCGATCACCTCCTTCGACGGCACCACGGTCAGGTTCCGGGTGCGGACCCCCACCACCTCGGCGGTGACCGTGCGGCTCGGGTTCGCCCAGAGAGCCGGGGGCACGCGTGGGACCCCGACCGGCGGCGTGCGGGAGCTGGAGCTGTCCGGCGCCACCGAGTACGAGCGGGAGGTGACCGGGGAGTTCCCCGACCTGCCCGAGTGCGGGGGGTACGTCACCCGGCTGGTGACGATCACCACCTCTCCCGAGGGGGACACCCCCTCCCGGACGGCCAGGATCGACCTGCCCTCCTGCACCCCCGATCCGGGCACCGGCCAGGACCAGGACACGGGCGCGAGCCCGGGTTCACGGGAGCCGCGGAACTCCGAGAACCCGGGTCCACGGGAACCGCGGGACTCCGAGGGGCCCACAGGGAAAGAGCCCGGCCTGATCGACCTGGACGTAGACCTCGACCTGGGCGGCATCCTGTGAGCCGACCACGCCCGCGCCGCGTGGTGGTCGGCCGCCGAAGTGATCGGCCGCCGACCCCTCAGGACCGCCCCGGCCCGTGACGCGTCCTCCCACCGGCTCCCCGCCGGGGAGGGCGGGCCAGTGCCTCGGCGAGCCTCGGGGCGCCGCGCCCACCGTACGCGAACGGGTCCCCGTCGGCGGGCCACCGCCCCGTTGAGTGCCCGCCCGGCCACGGGTGCGCGCGGGGAACGGCGTGCGCATAGGGTGGATTACGCCCACCAGATCCGGACATAAAGCGATTTAATTGATAAAACCGGCGTGAGGGTTGATGGGAGAGGTGGCATCGACCACCTCGAAGCGGTGGCAGGCGACGAACCTGCCCCCCGAGGTGACCAGTTTCGTGGGGCGTCGGCATGAGATGGCCGAGGTCAAACGCCTGTTGTCCGGGGCACCCGTGGTGACCCTCACCGGTCCCGGCGGCGTCGGCAAGACCCGGCTGGCCCTGCGCGTCGCCGCAGACGTCCAGCGGGCGTTCCCCGACGGGGTGTGGCTGGCCGAGCTCGCCGGGCTGGAGAATCCCGAGCTGCTCGCCGCGTCGTTGAACGAGGCCATGGAGATCAGGGACGTCTCCCACCGGTCTCCCCTGGATGTGCTCATCGACCACCTGCGGGAGAAGCGGGCGCTGCTGATCCTCGACAACTGCGAGCATCTCCTGCGACCCTGCGCCGTACTGGTGGGAGCCCTCGTACGCTCGGCCCCCTTCCTGCGGGTCCTCGCCACCAGCAGGCAGGCGCTGGGCATCTCCGGCGAGCAGACGCTGGTCGTCCCCACGCTGCCGCTGCCACCGGACCCCGATCTCCCCAGGCTGTCCACAGAGGTGCCGGCGTTGTCGGAGGCGGTACGCCTGTTCACCGAACGGGCCACCGCCGTCCTGCCGGATTTCACCCTCACCGAGGCCAACCGGTCCGCCGTGGAACAGATCTGCCGCCGCCTGGACGGCATCCCGCTCGCGATCGAACTGGCGGCGGTGCGGCTGCGCGCCCTCTCCCCCGAAGAGCTGCTGTCCAGGCTGGACCACCGGTTCCGGCTGCTCACCGGCGGCTCCCCCGCGGCGCTGCCCCGCCAGCAGACGCTACGCGCGCTGATCGACTGGAGCTACGCCCTGTGCGGCGAGGAGGAGCGGCTGTTGTGGCAGCGCGCCTCGGTGTTCGCCGACGGCCTGGACCTCGAAGCCGCCGAGGCGGTCTGCTCGGGGAACGGCATCGAGCGCGAGGACGTGGTCGACCTGGTGATCGGACTCGTGGGCAAGTCGATCCTGATCCGGGAGGACCCTCCTTCGGCCTCCACCGCGACCCGCTACCGGCTCCTGGAGACGATCAGGCAGTACGGGAGGGAGAGACTCGCGGCCTCGGGGCAGGAGGACGCCCTGCAGCGGCTGCACCGCGACCACTACCGGCGGCTCGCGGCGGAGGCGTACGCGCAGCGGTTCGGCCCGCTGCAGGTGTTCTGGTTCGGCAGGCTGAAGCTCGACCACGCCAACCTGCGCACCGCCCTGGAGTACTGCCTCGCCGACCCCGAGGAGACCCCCGTCGCGCTGGAGATGGCCGCCGACCTGCTCTATCACTGGATCACCAGCCACTATCTCAGGGAGGGACGCCGCTGGATGGACCTGAGCCTGCTCGGCGGCACAGGACCCGACGAGAGCCGGGGCCGCGCGCTGTGGTCCGACAGCTGGCTGGCGATCATCCAGGCCGATGTCGTCGCCGCCACGAGGATGCTGGAGGAGGCGAGGGAGATCGGAGAACGCCCCGGGTGCGAGCGGATCCTGGCCTACGTCGCGCTCTACTCGGGGATGATCGCCATGTTCCGTGGAGACGTCGATCGCGCGATCGGCCTGTACGAGGACGCGGCGGCGCGCCACCGCGCCGACGACGACCCGACCGGCCAGGCCTTGGCGCTCATTCGTCTCTGCCTCGCCCACTCCTTCCGGGGGGACTGGTCGAGCGCCGTCGCCGCCGGCGAGGAGTGCATCGCGCTGTGCGACGCCCACCAGGAGGGCTGGCACCGGGCGTACGCGATGATGGCGCTCGGCCTCGGGGTCTGGTGCCAGGGCGACGCCCGGCGCGCCACCGAGCTGGAGAAGGAGAGCCTGAGGGTCAACCGCTCACTCGACGATCTTCTGGGCATCGGCGTGAACCTGGAGGTGCTGGCCTGGATCGCCGCCGCGGAGGACGACCACCGGCGGGCCGCCAGGTTGCTGGGGATCCTGGAGCAGGTCTGGCAGGTGATCGGAGCGCCACTGTCCGGTTTCGGGCACCTGAGGCGCTACCACGACGAGTGCGAGGAGCGTACACGCGAGGCTCTCGGAAGGCAGTCCTTCGACACCGTGCTCAGACAGGGCTCGAAGATGCGGTGCGACGAGGCGATCGCCTTCGCCCTTGAGGAGAGCGCGCCCCTCGGCGAGCCCTCGGGCGAGGCCGAGGAGCCTTCGCCACTGACCCGCAGGGAGACGGAGATCGCCAGGCTCGTCGCCCAGGGACTGAGCAACAAGGAGATCGCGGCCTCGCTCACGATCTCCCAGCGCACCGCGGAAGGTCACATCGAGCACATCATGACCAAGCTCGGTTTCCACTCGCGGGCCCAGATCGCCGTATGGACCGGCGAGCACATCCTGAATGTGGACGGGGAGCGCCCGCCCGGCACCTGACGGACGGGACGGAGAGGCCGGAGAAGCCGGGACGCCGGAGCCGACGAGTGCGATGATCTCGTCGGCTCCGGCGTCCTGCCGAGGCCGGGTCGGGGGACCCGGCTCCGGCACTCGGCCGAGGTCGAGTCGGGGGACTCGGTTTCGGCCTTTCGGAGATGGTCTGTGTGGCCGGCTCCCGAAGGAGCCTCGCGGAGGGCTTCCTGACCTGGCGTTCCGGGTGGTCTCGCGGTCAGGCCGCGAGCGCGTCCGCCGTCGTGAGCTCGAACCAGACGGCCTTGCCCTCGGTCGTGCGGGCACTGCCCCAGCAGCAGGCGAGGAGTTCGATCAGGTGAAGCCCTCGTCCCCGCTCCTCGTCGTCGCGTGCCCGGCACGCGCGGGGCAGGAAGGGGTCGGCGTCCTCGACCTCGCAGCGCAGCAGACCGTCCTGGAAGGAGAGGAGGAGCCCGATGGTCCCCCGCGAGTGGCGCAGCGCGTTGGTGACCAGCTCGCTGACGAGCAGTTCGGCGACCGCGCTGTGCTCGTCCAGCCCCCAGTCCGCCAGGTGGGCGCGAGTCAGGTGGCGAGCACGGGGCACCGACGCCGCCTCGGGCGCGAAGGAGTACGACGTCTCCCGGCCGTCCAGTTCTTCCTGCTCGTACGGCTTTTCGAGGAGTGGGTTCATTGTCCACCTCCCTGGTCGTCGGTTACCTCGATCGGATGCGGATCGCACGCGCGTCCCCCGCCGGAGACCATCGGCCGCCGCGGAACCACTCGTCCGCGTGGCGCGTTCGGTCCCGGCACGGCGGGCGCACGGCGCGAGATCACGCCGCCTGGCCCAGGGTGACCCGGTGGAGCGGGAGCGGCATGTCGTGGACGGGAGTGCTGCGGCCGTCAGGCATGAGCGCTCCGGTGTCGTCGAAGACCACCACACCGTTGCAGAGCAGACCCCACCCCTGCTCGGGGTGGAAGGCCACGAGCGACGCGGCTTCGTGGTCGGGTGCGCTGGCGACTGGGCATCTCGGCTGGTGCTGACACATGGCTCGTACCTTTTTTAACCTTCTCTGACTGCTGCTGAGCCTTACCTGGTGTGACCAGCATCTCCCGCGACCACTACCTACATATCGGGAGAAATACCCACATGTCTACCCATTTCCCCGAAAGGTAAAGAAGTCGGGCATCGAGGCAAAGGGGGATCGACAAGATCGAACGGCGCGGCCACGGCGGTCCCGCCCTCCGCCCGCGACCTCCGGTAGATCCTTTTCGTGGGCGCTTTACCACTGAAGATCACCCAGAGACGCCCTGACATCGGCTTTTGTCCGTCTATGCGACGTTGATCGACTTGACGCGCCCTTTAGTGTGTCTTGACCTATCCTTGGGGACGGGTAACCTCCCTCGTCACGGAAGACAACCGGTCAGTGGTGCCGCCACACGCGTCCCTCCTCACCCCTCGGCGGGTTCGCGTGAACGCGCCGTCGCTCAACCTCGTCTCCCGATAGCCAGGTCGCGAGGTGGAGCGACCATGCCCGCACGGCCACCGGGAGCCCCCCTGAAATCCTCTATGACACCTGAGATGCGCAAGTTCATCGAGCTGCTGGAGAGCCAGCTCGGCTACTCCGAGAAGAGTGGCGGCTACACCAAGTTCGGTGACTGGTACGGCAAGAACGTCGAGTTCGACGCCGACTACACCTCGGCCCCCTGGTGCGACATGTATCTGTCGTGGGCGGCGGAGAAGCTGGGCTACCAGGAGTGGATCGGCCAGTTCGCCTACACTGTCCACCACGCCCAGTGGTTCCGGCAGCAGGACGCCTGGGGCACCGTTCCCAAGCCGGGCGCCATCGTCTTCTTCGACTGGCGCGGCTCGGACAAGATCAGCCACATCGACCACGTGGGCATCGTCACCAGGGTCGAGGGAAACAGGATCCACACGATCGAGGGCAACATCGACGGCGGGGTCGCCAAGCGCAAGGAGCGCGACACCGGCAAGGTCGTCGGTTACGGATACCCGGAGAAGATCAAGGCCCGGCTCGACCGGGAGGCCACCGAGAAGCAGACCATCCTCACGCCCGCCACGGCCGGGGACAACGCGGTGGTGATCGGCCCCGGGCCCAACCTGATCGCGATGGTCCCCGCCCCCGTGCCGACGCCGGAGACCTCGGCCTCCACGGGGCCGGGCAGGAATTCCGAGGGAGTGACGAGCAAGCCGGCTCCCGGGCACACCGCCGCGGCGGCGAAGGGGAAGGCCGCTCCGGGCGACGACGCCCACGCCGTGTCCGGCGGGAACCCCGCCGCGAACCCCCAGCGGAGCGACCGGACGACCACGAAGGCGCCCGGCGAAACCCAGGCGCCGGCCACCGGCCGTACCTCGCCGGGCAAGCACGCCAAGGCCTCCACCGCCGACACCAGCGCGCTCGCCGTCACCCCCACCGCCACCGCCCGCGACCTCGCCACGCCCGTCCCCGGTTTCGACTCCCCCGCCGTACTCGCCCCGGTCCTGCTCGCCGCGGCCGCGATCCTCGCCCACGGCAAGGCGAGGCAGTCGAGGGTACGGCTCCTCGCGTCCGCCTCGGCGCGCGCCGCGGTGGCCCCCGCCTCCTCGTCCCGCCGCGCCCCGGGCCGCCGCCGCGCCCCGGGCCGTCGTCGCATGCCCAGGAACGCCTCCGCCCGCGACCTCCCGTACGCGCCGACCCCGTCCGGCACCCCGGAGAACACCCTCGCCTCCCGCGACCTCCCGTACCTGCCCACCCCGGCCGGCACCCCGGAGCACACGCCCGTCTTCCCCGGCCTCGGGAACGCGCCGACCTCGTCCGGCACCCCGGAGAACACCCTCGCCTCCCGCGATCTCCGGTACGCGCCGATCCCGGCCGACGCCTCGGAGCACACGCCCGTCGCCCCCGACCTCTGGGACGCGTTCCTCCCCTCCCGCGGGGCCACGAGTCCCAGGGAGAGCGTTCCGGAGAGCACGTTCGCCCCGACCGCCACCACCGGGTTCCCCTCGGTCACGACCTCCGTCGCCCACGTCGAGGAGCCCTCGGGGCGCCCTGCCGCGCTCTCCCCCGTACCGCGCCCTCGCGACGACCGCCCCCGGGCCCCCTACCGGGGCAGGCGCCGCCTGCAGGAGCAGGCCGTGGCGGAGTCGTCGATGTCGTCGATGTCGTCGATGTCGTCGACCTGGGTCCAGGACTCCCCGCCGCGCGGACGCCGTCACCGCCGGGCCGACCCCGTGGTCACCACCGTCCCGGCCACCCCGACGCGCCCCGCCCGTCCTGTCCGCCCCATCGCCCCCACCCGGTCCACCACGTCCGCCCGCCCGGTCCCCGGACCGAGAACGTCCGTTCCGGTCTCGACGGTACGGACCGGCCGGGGCGAACCCGCCGTCCCCGCCGGTTCCGCCACGCTCCTCGCGGAGCCGGGCGACATCCTGGTCCACAGCGGCTACCGGGGGCGGCGCCGGGCGAGGACACCGGTCTAGGCGACGTCGCCGAAGTGGCGGCCGAGTCTCGTGGCGCCTCCGCCACCCGGTCCGCCCGACCGAGGTGGCCGTGACACCTCGACGGCGAGACCTGAGACGCCCCGAGCGGGCGCGCGGGTCCGTACCCGCGCGCCCGCTCATGCGAGGAACACCAGCTGCGCGGCGGTGAGGATGTCGAAAACGCCGCACCACTCCGCGTACGAACGCGACACGACCGCGTTCCTCCTGAGGTGGACGAAGTCCCAGGCGCCGTGCAGGAACCAGCCCGCCGCGACCAGATATCGGCCCAGGTCGGGCTCCACCATCAGCGCGGCCAAAACCAGCGCGCCGAATCCGATCATCCCCAGGGACTGCGCCCGGAACGAGCCCGAGCGGCGCAGGTCGCCGGAGACGGCGCCCCACACCAGGACGGCCAGCGCCACGACGGCGAAGACGACCGGTACGGCGACCACCTCCAGTGCCCGCAGAACCACATAGAGGACGGTGAAGACGAGGAGCGCCGGCCACGACGCCTCCCGTCGCCGGACCTTGGCCACCACGAGGTAGACCAGGGGCAGGAGCAGCAGGATCTCGGTGAGCGAGGTGATCTCCTCCGCCGAGGAACCTCCGGCCGACGCCGCCGACACCGCAGACACCGCCGCCGTCCCGACCGCCAGGACGGTCGGCCGGCGCCGCAGCACGGCCTTCCAGCGAGTACCGCGCGCCTTGACGTCAGACACGGGAGGGGCCCCCGTACTCGTCGCGGCGGCGGAGCATCACCAGGAGCATGAGCGGGAGCATCAGGACGTGCTCCAGCAGGAGCAGCGCGTCACCCGAGATCACCCCCATCCACAGCAGCGGGAACAGCGCGAGGGCGGAAACGATCATGACCCCGGCCATCTCCAGCGTCGCGGCCCAGCCGTGACCTCGATACCGCATCCAGACGATCATCCCGGCGGACATGTCGACGGCCATCTCCAGGGCGACCACCTCCGGTCGCGCCGGTAACTCCAGGCCCGCGAGCGCCAGCCCGGCGCGCACGGCGGCACCGAGCACCACCATGCCGACGACCATCGCCGCGAGCATCTCCAGGTAGTGGCGCCAGAACGGCCACCAGGCGCGGACGTGGACGGTTCTCACTGTCATCTCGTGCTCCTCCGGTGTACGGGGTCGGGGTACGCGACACCCAGACTGCGGGAGGGCGGCAGCCGCCAGTAGTGGCGAACCGGCACGTCCCGGCATGGTCGTGTCACGAGATTTCGTGACATTTGTCATCCGGGCACCCCATGGCCGCCACCTCGCGGGGGACAATGTCCGCGTGCGTGACGGGCCGAGCGAGCAACCGAGTGAGCAGCCGAATCAGCGGCCGGGTCAGCACGGAACGGGACTGAGCGGTTTCCGCCGCTACACCTGGTGGAGCCTCACCGGGGGCATCACGGTCTCCCTGGTGCTCTTCGTCAGGGCCTGGGCGATGGACGAGGGCGTGCCTCCCTGGATCAGGGGCGTCACCGGCCTCTCCCTCGCCGTGCTGATCGTGTCCGTCGGCGTGCTGCTCGGCCGCCGGCTGCCGCGCGTACCCGGTGACGCGCGGGACCGGTCCCGCGCCTCACCCACGCGCGAACGGGCCGCCGGGCCGCCGGTGGGCTGGTTGGTGACAGGAGGGCTCGCGACGACCGTGCTGGGCGCGGTCCCGCTCGCCTCACGCGACGACGGGCTGTGGGCGGTGGCCCCGGCGGTGATGGTGTCGATCACGGCGATGTTCCTGCGGCCGGCGCACCGGCGCACCCTCATCGCCGGCGCGGTGGTCGTCGCGGCGGCACTCGGCGGGTCCGTGGCCCTCGTCTCGGAGGACTCCGACCGGCTTCTCGCGGTGGCCTTCCCCGTCGGCACCGTCGTCTCCTTCGCCTGGGTGGCGCTGGGCATGCTGTGGGCCTGGGACATCGCCGACCGGCTGGACCAGGCGCGGCACCTCGCCGCCGAACTGGCGGTCAAGGACGAGCGGCTGCGGTTCGCCGCCGACCTGCACGACATCCAGGGACATCACCTGCAGGTGGTCGCGCTCAAGAGCGAGCTCGCAGAGAGGCTCGCCGAGTCCGACCCCGCCCGGGCCGCCGCCGAGATGCGGGAGGTACGGCGGCTCGCGTCCGACGCGCTCCGCGACACCCGTGCCGTGGTGCAGGGATACCGGCGCACGACCCTGGAGGACGAGATCGCCAACGCCTCGAAGGTGCTGACCGCCGCCGGCATCGACACGGCCGTGGAGCACGGCCGGGCCGGCGGGGCGGGCACTCTGCCGGAGCCCGCGCGCCACATCCTGGGCCTGGTGATGCGCGAGGCCACCACCAACGTGCTGCGCCACAGCCGGGCGCGCCGGGCACACATCGCCTACGACGTCGAGGACGGCCGCGCCCGGCTCCGGATCGGCAACGACGGCGTCGAGGACGATCGTCTCCAACGGGAAACGGACCCCGGCACCGGGCTGCGTTCCCTGACCGAACGGCTGGAGCGGGCGGGCGGCACGCTGGACCGGCGGCGCGACGGCGACCGCTTCGAGGTGGTGGCCGCCCTGCCCGCCGACGCGCACGCGTACCCGGCCGAGGCGGGCGCACGGTGATCCGGTTGCTGGTCGCCGACGACGAGGACCTCATCAGAGGTGCCCTGGCGGCGCTGCTCTCACTGGAGGACGACCTGGACGTCGTCGCCGAGGCGGCCACCACCACCGACGCGGTGCGCCTGGCACACGAGCGGCGGCCGGACATCGCCGTGCTCGACCTGGAGATGCCGCCCGCCGACGGGCTGCGCGCCGCGCAGGCGATCCGCGCCGAGTTGCCCACCCGGATCGTCCTCGTCACCCGGCACGCCCGGCCCGGCGTGCTGCGGCGTGCCCTCGCCGCGGGGGTGAGCGGGTTCGTGCCCAAGACCACGCCCGCCACCCGGCTGGCCGAGATCATCCGCGATGTCGCCGCAGGCCGGCGCTACGTGGACCCCGACATCGCCGCCTCCGCGCTGTCGGAGGACGACTGCCCGCTGTCCGAACGAGAGTTGGAGGTGCTGCGCGCCTCACGGGCGGGCGCCTCGGTCAACGAGATCGCGGCGCAGGTCCATCTCGCGCCCGGCACGGTCAGGAACTACCTGTCGGCGGCGATGGCCAAGCTCGGTGTCGGCTCCCGCCACGCCGCCGCGCACCGCGCCTGGGAGGAGGGCTGGATCTAGGTCCGGCCCGCCGCGTCGCGGTGAACACGTCGCCCTTGGGACCCCTCCACCCAGATCTTGAGACCCCTCCACCCAGATGAGGCAGGGGTCTCTCCCGGGCCAGGAGATGGGTCGGTCCCCGCCGGCGTGACACCGGCGGGGACCGCGTTCACCGGGGCCCGGAGGCCGGGCCCTCGGCGCGTCCCGGAGGGCGCGCTCAACGCTGCTCGGGCGGGCGCTGCCCCATCGAGCGGCGCAGCTGCTCCAGCTCGGCCTCCAGACCGGCGATCCGGGTGTTGGCCCCCGGGCCCCCCGCGCTCCCATGGCCGGGCTGGGGGTTCGGCGGGCCGTAGGGCGAGTGCGGCCGGACCGCCCGGGTCTCCTCCGGCGCGGCCGGGAGCGGATAGGGTGCCCGCTGCTGGTACTGCTGCGGCGCGCCGTACGGCTGTCCCTGCTGTCCGTACTGCGGCTGCCCGTACGCGGCACCGCCGTGCACCTGCGCCGCGTAGCCGGGCTGCGCACCGTAGGGGGTGGGCGGGAACGGGGCCGGTCCCCTGGAACGGCGCCTGCCCCTCGCGACCGCCGCGATCGTACCGATCACGAACAGGACGGCCAGGCCGCCGCCACCCCACAGCAGCCACGGCAGGATCGGCGTGCCGCTCTCGTCCTTGCCCGCGGTGATGGCCTGCTGGGAGTCGCTGATGTACTTGGCGACGTACGGGTGGTTCGGCTGCAGCGCCTGCACCTCGCGGAACCTGGGCAGCGCGTCGGAGTACCTGTTCTGGAAGAACAGGTCGAGCGCCTCGTTGTAGGCCTTCGTCGTCGTCGACTCGACCGGCTTGATGTTCTTCTCGTTCAGCTTCTCCTTGACGATGCTGACCGGCAGCACGAAGCTCTCCGCCTCGGTGGAGCCGCCGTCCTGCTGGACCAGGCCGCCGACGAGGACACCGATCACCTTGCCGTTCTTGGCGAACACCGGTCCGCCCGAGTTGCCGGGATAGGAGGGCGCCTGGGTCTGGATGTACGGCACCCCTTCCGGGGTCTGGCGGGCGGCGTTGTAGGGCCCCTCGGTGAAGGCCGGATCGAGCTTGGACTCCAGGTTGAAGATCGAGGTCTGCGTCACCGTGCCGGGGAACCCGCTGATGTAGAGCGTGTCGCCGACGCGCACGTCGGAGTCCTCCCCCAGCGGCACAGTCGGCAGATTGCTCTGCCCGTTGGCCTTGAGGATCGCGACGTCCTTGCCCGGGTAGACCGTCCCCTTGGCGACGAGCTCGATCGGCACCGTCTTGGTGGTCTTGTCGACGCCGCCGCCCGGCAGGCTCTGCAGCAGCGAGAGCGAGCTCTGCACGTTTCGGATCTTGATGTTGTCCGCGTTCCAGATCTGGAAGATCTTCGTCGCCGTCCTGAGGATCTCCTCGTCGGAGGCGATGTCCCCGAGCTCGGCGACCAGGTCGGCCGCGTCCTTCTCGTTGATCTTCGTGAGTGCCTGGGCCGCGAAGGTCCGCGCCAGTTCGGTCTCCTCCTGGCCGACGCAGTGCGCCGCGGTCACCATGTAGCCGTCCGGCGTGACCCACCAGCCGGTGCACAGCCCGCCCGCCGTCGCCTCGACGACCCGCTCACGCCCGCCGGGCGAGAAGTAGCGGCCGGGGTCCTTCGCCATCTGCTGGACGACCCAGCGGTAGATGCTGTTCTCGTCGGAGGAGATCTTGCCGCTCTGCACGGCGTTCACCCCCTGCTGGGTGAGGACCCTGATCGCCTCCAGGTTCGCCTCGGGCGTCGGCACGGCCACGTCGGCCGTGTAGGACACCGAGGTCAGCTGGACGGCCGGGTGCGTCCTGGCGGCCAGCCACGTCCCGACGGGGACGTCGACCTCCTTGGGTTTCGCCACCGCGGTGCCCGGCAGCGCCAGCGTGCTCGCCAGCACCAGGCCGGCGACGGCGCTGATTCTTCCCAACATCTTCGTACTCTCCCCAAAACTCGCTTCCCAGGCGAGAGCATGGCGGAGGCCACTTGGGGAGGACTTGGAAGCGACTGGGACGGTGTTCCGCCCCTCAGCCGCGACCGGCGCCGACGAGTTCCCTGTCCGGCTCCTCCGCCTCCTCGTCCTCCTCGTGGCCTTCGACGGAGAGGTTGGGCAGGATGCGGTCCAGCCAGGCGGGGCACCACCAGTTGGCCCTGCCGAGCAGGGCCATGGTCGCCGGGACGAGCAGTCCCCGGATGATCGTGGCGTCCACCGCGATGGCCACCGCCAGTCCGACACCGAAGATCTTGACCATCGGATCGGGGTAGGCGATGAACGCGACGAAGACCGCGACCATGATCAGGGCGGCGGAGGTGATGACCCTACCGGTCGACCCCAGCCCCTCGGCCACCGCCCTGCGGTTGTCGCCGTGCCTCAGGTACGCCTGCCGCACGGCCGTGAGCAGGAAGACCTCGTAGTCCATCGACAGGCCGAACAGGATCGCGAACAGCATCAGCGGGATGTAGCTGTCGATCGGCACCGTGAAGAACACCGTGCTCAAGTACGAGTCGTCCGCGCTGACCGGCGTGTCCATGCCCACCAGGCGGCTGCCCAGCCCCAGGGAGAAGACCAGCGAGAGCGCGCCGAACGCGGCGCCGAGGGAGATCAGGTTCATCAGCGCGGCCTTGATCGCGACGACCGGCGAGCGGAACGCCAGCAGCAGCAACAGCGCGCTCAGCAGCACCACGACGCCGACGACCATCGGCGTGCGTCCGGCGATCCTGTCGCCGGCGTCGGCCATGCCGGCGACCTGACCGCCCACGTGCACCTGGGCGCCCTCGACGTCGAGGGCGCGTACCGCCCTGACCACGTCGAGCGCCCGGGGGTCACTCGGAGCGTAGTCGGGGATCGCCTGCACCAGCGCCGCCGTACCGTCCTCGTTGAGTACGGGATCGCCGACGTGGGCCACCCCCTCGACGTCCGCGACGCTGTCCTTCAGGTCGCGCAGCACGGCCGGGGTCGGCTCCCGGTCGACGACCTTCGTGTCCAGGTCAGCCACCACGACGAGCGGGCCGTTCATGCCGGGCCCGAAACCGGCCTGCAGGAGTTCGTAGGAGCGTCGCGCGTCGGTGCCGCGGTCGGCGTAGCCGTTGTCGACCGAGCCCAGCTTGATGAAGAGGGCGGGTGCGGCCAGCGCGCCCAGCAGGACGACGCTGAGCGCGAGCACACTCCACGGCCGCCTGGCCACCCAGTCGCCCAGCGAGGCCCAGCCCGACGAGCCGTGGCTGCCCTGCCGTCCCATGAACGGCAGGCGCAGCGCGTTGACCCGGTGCCCGAGCAGGCCGAGCAGCGCGGGGACCAGCGTGACCGAGGTGAACACCGCGCAGACGACCGAGATGCCGGTGATCCAGCCGAGCGTCTGCAGCATGGGGAAGCCCGCGAGCATGAGCGCGCTGAGCGCGATGATCACCGTGGCCCCGGCGAACACCACCGCGCCGCCGGAGCTCGCGACCACCCGGCGGACCGCCTCCTGGGGCGGCAGGCCGTCGGCCAGCAGCTTGCGGTGCCTGCTGAGCAGGAAGAGCGCGTAGTCGATGCCGACGCCGAGACCGATCATCGTCGCCATGATCGACGCCTGCTTGGGCACGTCCACGACGTGGCCGAGCAGGCTGACCACGCCGAGCCCGGTCGCGATGCTGACCAGCGCGGTGAAGATCGGGATCATCGCGGCGACCAGGGTGCCGAACGCCAGCAGCAGGACCAGCAGCGCGCAGATCACACCGATGATCTCGCTCGTCCCGGTCTTGATCTCCTTGTCCGCCGGGTTGGCCGAGGCCGCGGGCACCGCCTCGATGCCCGCCGCCCGTGCGGGCTCGGCCGCCTCGGAGAGGAGTTCGGTGGTCTCGGCCAGCTTGGTGGTGTCGTTCCCTTCCAGTTTGACGGTGATGATGCCGATTGCCAGGCTGGAGGCGAGACCACCTCCCTGATGGGGGGACTTCACCTCCACCACGTGCGGCACCTCGCGGATCCGGTCCACGGCGCGCTCCACCGCGCGCTTCCTCGTCTCGGTGATGAGAGAGCCGTCGGGCGAGTAGAGGACGATCTGTGCCGAGCCGCCGGCTCCGTAGCCGGGGCCGAAGCCGTCCTTCATCAGGTCGACGGCACGCTGGGCGTCAGTGCCGGGAATGCTGACGTTGTTGCTGACCGGTCCCGGGAAGAACACCGAGCCCGCCGTCAGCAACGCCGCAGCGATCACCCAGAGGGCCAGCACGGCCTTGCCGTGTCGCGCGCACCAACTTCCGAGCCGCCCCAGCAAACCAGACATCGGTGACCGCCCCGCTTTTGGAGTATCAAACACCCTGAAAAGTCGTACTGTACGCTCGTACAGTACCTACGGTAGAGCGTAGGGGGATAAATCGGTAAATGCTGTAAGCAGCGTGGGACTGAGACGATGACCACACCTGAGCACGGG
This sequence comes from Streptosporangium sp. NPDC049046, assembly GCF_040649155.1. Taxonomy (NCBI): domain Bacteria; kingdom Bacillati; phylum Actinomycetota; class Actinomycetes; order Streptosporangiales; family Streptosporangiaceae; genus Streptosporangium; species Streptosporangium sp. NPDC049046. The sequence goes on from NZ_JBEZEZ010000008.1 coordinate 316,573, forward strand.
CACGAAACGCGGGAGCGAATCCTCGACGCCGCCCGTCAACTGTTCGCCGAGCGCGGTTACGCCGCGACCTCGCTGGCCGACATCGCCTCCGTCGTCGGCCTGACGAAGACGGCCGTCGCCTACCACTTCCATCCCAAGGACCGTCTGGCCACGGAGCTGATCGCCCCCGCCGGCCAGGACATCGTGGCCCTGATCGAGGACGACTTCGCCGACGACCGCGCCTTCGTCGAGGCCCTGGTGACCTTCACGGTGAGGCATCGGGCGATCATCCGGCTCATCATGGAGGACATCCACTGCGCCGACGACGCGCCCCCCGGCTCCCCCGGCGAGGCCATCCGCGCCTTCCGCGACGCGATCTACAGCCGTCTGGCCGGACCCGACCCCGGCCTTGCCCGCCAGGTCTGGGCGTGGGCCACGCTCGGCTCGCTCCAGTCGGTGATCAAGACGATCGACCTCCCCCAGGAGGAGGTCAGGAAGACCCTCCTCGCCACCGTCCTCGCCTCCCTGGACTCCCCGGGCACGGCGCCGAACGCCATTCCTCCCGGCCCCGGCCTCGCCGGACGGCACTGAACTCTCCGCGCCGGCCTCCGAAGGTCCCGCCCTCCGGTCGCCTCACACCGGGCCGGGACGGCGAACCCGCACCGCTTTCGACCGTCCCTCGGGTGTGTCCGGCCGAAGAAGCGCCTCACCCGGAAGGAGCGGCCTCCCCGGGAACGGGCGTCGGCGGGACCGTGGGGTCGGGGGGCTCGACGGTCTCCCCCGGGTCCGGTCCGGGCCCCGGGCCCGGGCCCGGGCCGCTCTGCCCCTCGACACCGACCGTGAGCACGATCGTCGCGCCGGGCCTCGCGCAGGTGCCGGGCGCCACGCTCTGCGCCAGCACCACCCCGTCCTGGGCCTCGTTGGTGACCAGACGCGCCCGCGTGCGCACGGCGAAGCCCGCCCCGCCGAGGGTGTTGGAGGCGTCGGTCGCGCCCTGACCGGTGACCGGAGGCACCGGGACACCGTACCTGGAGACGACGAGCGCCACCGCGCTCCCCGGAGAGACGCGCCTGCCCGCGCCGGGAGTGCTCGCGAGCACCCGCCCGGCCGGCTGCTCCGAGCAGCGCGTGCTGACCCCGCCGGAGACCAGCCCGGCCTGGGCGAGCGCCGCCTCGGCGCCTCCCCTGGCGAGACCGACCAGCGTGGGCACCTGGATGCCACCGGAGACCTGCAGATCGACCCTGCCCTTCCTCGGCAGGGCCGTCCCCGGCGCCGGGCTGCTCGCGAGCACCTCCCCGAGCGGCCGGGTGGAGTCGACCGCCTTCACGGCCCCCGCGACCAGTCCGGCCCGTTTGATCAGGCGCGCCGCCTCGGAACGATCCAGCCCGATGAGCGCGGGCACGACCACCGTGGCGGCGGGGGGCGGCAGCGGGGAGGACTTGACGCCCTCCGCTCGTGGGGGCCCGGCCGTGACGGCCGGCACGACCGGGAGCGGTTTGATCGGAGCGCTCGCCCTGCCCTCGTGCGACGTGGTGCCGCCCTGGGCCGTGGTCTCCACCAGGGGGACGATCGGCGGCGCGGGCGCGCCTCCGGGCGTCACACCGCTCAGCGCCGGGACCAGCACCCCCACCAGCACGGCGGCACTGACGAGCAGCGCGCCGGAGACCGCGACCGAGGCCCTGGTCGCCGCACGCCCCGGGTGGGTCCGGTGCTCGTCGAACTTCTCACCCTCCGCGGGAAACGCGCGCCCGCCGGACCTCGCGCCCGCCGAGGACGCACCGCCCGATTCGCCGGACCCGCCGCCCCCGGCCCGCCAGGCGGACCCGGAGTCGCTCCATCGGCCGGAAGCGCCCGTGAGACCGGTCCGTCCCGGGAAGAGCGAGGGGCCGGAGGCGTCGGGCCCGCCGAGCACGGCCGGGAACCCCGGCACCGGCGAGGAGCGGGACCCGGCCACCGAGCGGCCCCCGTCGTCGCCGAGCAGCGCGAGCAGCAACTCCCGGCTGGTGGGGCGGTTGCGGGGATTCTTGTCCAGGCAGTCGACCACCAGCGCGCCGAGCAGCCCGTCCAGACGGCCCAGTCGCGGAGCCGCGGTGAGGATCCGGTTCAGCACGGCCGCGATCGAGTCCTGCCCGAAGGGAGCCTGGGCGTTGGCGGCGAAGCACATCGTGGCGCCCCAGGCGAAGACGTCGGCCGCCGGGTCGATCTCGGCGCCCTCCACCTGCTCGGGCGCCATGTAGGCGGGCGTGCCCGCGCCGCGCCCGCTCTGGGTGGCCGCGGCGTCCAGCGCCCTGGCCAGCCCGAAGTCGATCACCCTCGGCCCGTCGGGACCGAGCAGCACGTTCTGGGGCTTGAAGTCGCGGTGCACGATCCCGGCCCGGTGGATGGCCGCCAGTGCGGTCGCCGTGCCGATGGCCAGGCGCTCCAGCCTGCCTCCCTCACGGGGCCCGCTCACCGCGACCTCTCGGTGCAGCGACGGGCCGTCGACGTACTCGCTGACGATGTAGGGCCGGTCACCGTCCAGCCCGGCGTCGATCACCTGGGCCGTGCAGAACCTGGCGACCTGCTTCGCCAGCTCGACCTCGCGCAGGAAGACGTCGGGATCCTCCCCCACCGAGCCGTGCAGAAGCTTGACCGCGTAGGGCTCGGAGCCGGTGCCGGGGCGCACCCCGACATAGACCACCCCCTGCCCACCCTCGCCGAGACGCCCGATGATCTCGTACTCACCGAGCCGTGCCGGATCCCCCGTTTTGAGCGGCTGCGCATACGGCACGCGAGCCTCCCCTCGCCGCCACCCTTCTCACTCAAGAAGAAGCATCGCCGACAGTCAACGGGGCTGAAGGTCTTGTCTTCCTCACCGTGACACTCATGTGATGCTCAGGTCAGGGCAAGACACAACACATCCCCCGAATACGCAGCCGCCTTTGTTCTCCCTTCCCGCCGTCTGCCCGCCGTGTCGTTCCGCGGGCCGGCCGGTAGCCTGGCGAGGTGCTTGAAGCGATCAAAGCCACTCGTTATGTGACACCGCTGCGTGAGGGGGGGTCGCTGCCCGGGATCATGGAGGCGGACGACCTCGGCACCCACGTCGTGAAGTTCCGCGGCGCGGGGCAGGGCCGCCGGGTTCTCGTCGCGGAGATCGTGGCCGCCGGGCTGGCCCGGCGCCTGGGGTTCCGTACGCCCGAGCTGAAGGTGATCGACGTCGATCCGCAGCTCGGCGCCCGCGAGCCCGACGAGGAGATCCAGGACCTGCTCAGGGCGAGCGAGGGCAACAACCTGGCGGTCGACTTCCTGCCGGGCGCGCTGGGCTTCGAGCCGCTCGCCTGGCCCCCCGAGCCCGGGTTCGCCTCCCGTCTGCTCTGGTTCGACGCGCTGATCCACAACGTGGACCGCAGCTGGCGCAACCCGAACCTGCTCCTGTGGCACGGCGACACCTGGCTCATCGACCACGGCGCCGCGCTCTGGTTCCACCACAACTGGCCCTCGGCCAACCCGCTGCGCGACTTCGACGCGGGCGACCACGTGATGGCGCCCTTCGCCACCCTGATGCCCGAGGCCGACGCCGAGTTCAGCGAGATGATCACCAGGGACCTGCTCGACGGGGTGGTGGACGAGGTCCCCGACGAGTGGCTGGAGGACGAACCGGGGTTCGACGGGGCGCAGGCGGTGCGGCAGGCGTACGTCGAGCATCTGCTGGCCCGCGCCCAGGGGCCGCGCACCTGGCTGCCGGGTCCCGCGGTCCAGGAGACACCGCAGGACCAGGAGAGGAAGACCGGCTCGGTGGGCGCGTTCTGGAGGGACAACCGGTGAAGGACGTCTACGAGTACGCGATCATCCGGGTCATCCCCCGCGTGGAACGCGGTGAGCTGATCAACGCCGGGGTGCTGCTCTACTGCCAGCCCCGCGAATACCTGTGCGCCCGGGTGGAGCTGGACGAGGCGCGCCTGCGGGCCCTCGACGACAGCGTCGACCTCGAAGGGGTACGGCACGCCCTCGGCGCCTACCAGCGCTCCTGCGGCAGCGACTCGGGGCCCCTGACCAGGGAGCCGCTGGGCGGCCGCTTCCGCTGGCTGACCGCCCCGCGCAGCACGATCGTGCAGACCGGCCCGGTCCACGCCGGTCTCACCGATGACCCGGAGACGGAGCTGGAGCGCCTCGTGGCCCGGCTGGTCCGCAGCCCTTGACCGGTCCGAGATGTCCGGCCCCAGAGGTTCGGTGTTGGTCCGAGGCCGCCCGGCCTCGGGAGCTCGGCGCCGCTCGCCGACGTGATCGCCACATCCCGGCCCGGCCGGGCGCCCCTGGGGCGGCCCAGACGGTCCGGCCCCGGAAAACAGAGGGCCGCTCCTGGGAGAGCACGGACGTGTCCGGGGGCGGGTTTCAGAAGAGCACGGACATGAAGGTGCCCACCTCGACGAAACCCGCCCTGCGGTAGGCGGCCCTGGCGGGGGCGTTGTAGTCGTTGACGTACAGCGAGACCACCGGCGCGAAGTAGTCGAGCGCGTGCTTGACCACCGCGGCCATCCCCGCCACCGCGTGGCCGCGGCCGCGCAGGTCGGGGTGGACCCAGACACCCTGGATCTGACAGGCGTGCGGCGTCACCGCGCCGATCTCGGCCTTGAAGACGACCCTGCCGCCCTCGATGCGGGCGTAGGACCTGCCGATCCTGATCAGCTCGGCGACCCTGGAGCGGTAGAGGGCGCCGCCGTCGCCCGCCTCGGGGGAGACGCCCACCTCCTCGGTGAACATCGCCACGCAGGCCGGGAGCAGGATGTCGAACTCGTCGGGCCGGACGCGCCGCACCAGCGGGTCGGCGGGCACGGGCGACGGCTCGGCGATCACCATGACCGGCTGCGCCCAGCGGATCGCGCGGGCGGTCCCCCAGTGCGGCTCCAGCCGCTCCCAGAGCAACTCCACCGCGTCCGCGGGGCCGACGATCGAGGAGCAGCGGCGGCCCTGCTTGCGCGCGCGATCGGCGAAGGCGTGGACGGCGTCCGTACCGGCGTTGACCGGAACCAGGTTCGCACCGGCGTAACAGATGGAGGTCAGGCCGCCGCGCGGCCCGAACCCCCACATCTGGCCACCGAGCCTGGCCGGATTGAGCCCGACCGAACGGACCCTGGAGGCGACGAAGACATTGCCGACGGGATCGGTGTCGAGAAGCGCCAGGACCTCGTCTCGATCGTTGTCGTCGAGCACGCGCGACGCCGTTGTGCGCAGCATCACGTGCTCAGCCTACGCGACCCCCTCGATTTTGGCAGGAACCAACACAGAGCCTCTCATCTACCTGCTTTGGCCATCTCTTTCCACCGGGCGCCTCACCATGTGCCTCACCACATGACCCGTCACGCGACCCGCCGCGTGACCGGCGGGGACACGGACGGCCGGTGGGGCGGCCACCGGAACAGGTGCGGGGACTCCCGGACAGCGGGCGTCAGGGGCGCCCGAGGTCTGGCGGGTGCCGGGCAGGGTGCCGTCCCTGAGGTAGGCGGCGAGGCGCCGGTCGACGCAGGCGTTCCCGTTGAGCGCGATCCCGTGGTTGCCGCCGGGCACGGCCAGCAGCCGGGAGCGGGAGAACAGGGCGCGCATCCGCACCGCCCCGGCGTACGGGGTGGCGGCGTCGCGCTGCCCCTGGATCAGCAGGACCGGCGGCAGCTTGGCGTCGTCGTGGATCCGTACCGGAGTCCCGGCCGGCTGGGGCCAGAAGGCGCACGGCGCGTTGTACCAGGCGTTGGGCCAGGTGAGGAAGGGTGCTCTGGTGTGGACCCTGGTCATGTCGGTCCGCCAGTGTGCCCAGTCGCGCGGCCAGGCGGCGTCGCGGCACTGCACCGCGAGATAGACCGCGTAGTTGTTCTCGTCCTTGTCGTCGTTCACCGCGTGCTTGCGGTAGGCGTTGACCAGGGGAGTCGCCTCCCCCTTCTTGACGTAGGCGGAGAACGCCCTGGCCAGCTGCGGCCAGATGACGTCCGAATAGCCGCCCAGGGTGTAGACGTCGTCGAGCTCACTCGGGCCGACCACCCCTCCGGCCGGGCGGCCGGCCAGCCGGGTCCGCATGGCGTCCCAGGCGAAGGAGACCGCCTTCTCCGTGGCGCCGAGCCGGTAGACCGGATTGTGGCGGGCGACCCACTTCAGAAAGTCCTCGTGCCTGTCCTGGAAGGCGATGCTCTGGTCGAGGTTCGAGCGATACCAGATGCCGCGCGGATCGACCACGCTGTCCAGGACGAGCCGCCTGAGCCGGTCAGGGAAGAGCGTCGCGTAGACGGCCCCGAGATAGGTCCCGTACGAGTAACCCAGGAAGCTGATCTTCGACTCGCCGAGGGCCGCCCTGATCGCGTCCATGTCCCTGGCGGAGTTCTCGGTGGTCATGTGCGGCAGCATCCAGCTCCAGCGCTCGCCGCACGCCTCGGCGTACCTGCGGGCCCGGCCGATCAGCACGTTCTCGTCGCGCCTGGTGACCGGCACCTGGTCGGGCCGCGGCGCCTCGTAGTACTTCTTGGGATCGACGCACTTCAGCGCGGGATCGCTCGCCCCCACCCCGCGCGGGTCGAACCCGATCACGTCGAACCGGTCGGCCAGGCCGTCGGGAAGCCCGGCCACCACGGTCCTGACCAGGTCGCGGCCGGACGCCCCGGGACCGCCCGGGTTGACCAGCAGCGCGCCGAGACGGTCGTGAACGGCCTTCCCCCTGATCCGGTTCAGGGCGATGCCGATGGTCCGCTGCGGGTTGGCGTAGTCGAGCGGCACCCTCAGGGTGGCGCACTCCATCGGGTTGTCCCCCGCTCCGGTGGACGCCGCCCCGGTCACCGGAACCCCGCCCTCGCAGGAGCCCCAGACCAGCCCCTCCCTCGCCTGTCTCTCCTGGGCCACCGCCCCCTGCGGCACCCCCATCGCCACGGCCAGCATCGCGATGCTCGCGGCGATCCCGACAACCCTCTTCTTCACTGTGTGATCCCCCTACTCGTACGGCAGAGGCGATGGTCTCCCGAGCGCGGCACGGTCATCCGGAACACAGCCGAACACCTGGCAAAGTGTAGTCAGATAATTGCTAACTGTAATGGCCGCAGGTGGGAAGGGCCGATCGAGGAGCCGTGAACGCCGGCAGCGGTCATCGGGGCCCCGACCGCCCCGGCGACCCGCCCGCGCCGCGGTACGGGTACGGCGAGGTGCGGCGCCCGTAAGACCGGCGAGCGCCCGCCTCCGGCCGCGCCTGCAGGCGAGACGGCGCGAGGCTGAACGCCAAAGGAAACCGCCCGCCCCGGCGCGAACGCGATCTCGGGGACGGGCGGAAGGGAACTCCACGGCAGGGCGGCCGTCGGCCCGGTTCTCCGCAGGTGCCGCATCTGCCGCGCCGTCGCGGGTCAGCGGCCGCGTCCGACGCGAGGAGGGACCACCCGGGGGCGGACGGGAGCAGGCGCGGGACGCGCGGTCAGCCGCCGACGACGACCTGGGGTCCGGGGGCGTCGTCGTCGAGATCGACCTCCACGCCCATCTCCTCCGCGAGGCGCAGGGCCTCCTCGATCAGGGTCTCGACGATCTGCGACTCGGGGACGGTCTTGATGACCTCGCCCTTGACGAAGATCTGGCCCTTGCCGTTGCCGCTCGCGACGCCGAGGTCGGCCTCGCGGGCCTCGCCGGGACCGTTGACGACGCAGCCCATCACCGCGACGCGCAGCGGCACCTTCAGTCCTTCGAGCCCTGCCTGGACCTGGTCGGCGAGGGTGTAGACGTCGACCTGGGCACGTCCGCAGGAGGGGCAGGAGACGATCTCCAGGCCGCGCTCGCGCAGGTTGAGCGACTCCAGGATCTGGTTGCCGACCTTGACCTCCTCGACCGGAGGGGCCGACAGCGACACGCGGATGGTGTCGCCGATGCCCTCGGCGAGCAGGGCGCCGAAGGCGACCGCGGACTTGATCGTGCCCTGGAAGGCCGGACCGGCCTCGGTGACGCCGAGGTGGAGCGGGTAGTCGCACCGGGCGGCGAGCAGGCGATACGCCTGGACCATCACGACCGGGTCGTTGTGCTTGACGGAGATCTTGATGTCACGGAAGCCGTGCTCCTCGAACAGCGAGCACTCCCAGAGCGCCGACTCCACCAGCGCCTCGGGGGTGGCCTTGCCGTACTTCTGGAGCAGGCGGGGGTCGAGCGAGCCGGCGTTGACGCCGATCCTGATCGGCACGCCGCGCTCGGCCGCCGCTCGGGCGATCTCACCGACCTTGTCGTCGAACTTCTTGATGTTGCCGGGGTTGACCCGGACCGCCGCGCAGCCCGCCTCGATCGCGGCGAAGACGTACTTCGGCTGGAAGTGGATGTCGGCGATCACCGGGATCTGCGACTTCCTCGCGATGATCGGCAGCGCGTCGGCGTCGTCCTGGGAGGGGACCGCGACCCGCACGATCTGACAGCCCGAGGCGGTCAGCTCGGCGATCTGCTGGAGCGTCGCGTTGACGTCGGCGGTGACCGTGGTGGTCATCGACTGGACGGAGACCGGCGCGTCCCCGCCCACGGGGACGGAGCCGACCATGATCTGACGGGATACGCGTCGCTCGGCGATCGGCCTGGTCCTGACGGACGGGATTCCGAGAGCAACAGAAGTCATTTTCAGCCCTTGAAGAGTCGACGACACCCATCAGTCTAGGCAGTCCCAGTGAGCTCGCGTGCCCGTATCCTCGCCCAGGAGTCGGCGTCGAGCACCTCGGCGACGGAGGCGGCCTCGGTCACCTCGTGCTCGCAGAGCACCGCCTCCACGGTGTCGACGATGCCGGGGAACGGCAGGCGCCCGGACATGAAGGCCTCGACACAGACCTCGTTCGCGGCGTTGTAGACGGCGGGGGCGGTGCCGCCGGCCTTGCCGACCTGCCTGGCCAGCGCGACGGCGGGGAAGGCCTCTTCGTCGAGCGGCTCGAACGTCCAGGTGTGCGCCGCGGTCCAGTCGACCGCGGCGGAGGCGTCGGCGACCCGCTCCGGCCAGCCGAGGGCGAGGGCGATGGGCAGGCGCATGTCCGGCGGGCTGGCCTGGGCGATGGTCGAGCCGTCGACGAACTCGACCATCGAGTGGATGACCGACTGCGGGTGGACGACGACCTCGATGCGGTCGAAGCCGATGTCGAAGAGCAGGTGGGCCTCGATGACCTCAAGGCCCTTGTTGACGAGTGTGGCGGAATTCACCGTGATGACCGGCCCCATCGACCAGGTGGGGTGGGCGAGGGCCTGCTCGGGGGTCACGTCCGCGAGGTCCGCGCGCGACCTGCCGCGGAAGGGGCCGCCGCTCGCGGTGACGACCAGGCGGCGCACGGCGGAGGCGTCGGGGCCGGCGGGGCCCGCCGCCCACAGGCACTGGGCCAGCGCGGAGTGCTCGGAGTCGACGGGGATCAGCTGGCCGGGTTTGGCCAGGCGTTTCACCAGCGGCCCGCCGACGATCAGCGACTCCTTGTTGGCGAGCGCGAGCACCCGGCCCGCCTCGAGCGCGGCCAGCGTGGAGGTGAGCCCCAGAGCCCCGGTGATGCCGTTGAGTACGACGTCGGCGGGCCAGGCGGCGGCCTCGGCCACCCCCTCGGGGCCGGCCAGCACCCGCGAGCCCACCCCGTGCGCGGCCAGGGCCTCCCGCAGCCGCGGCAGCGCGGAGGGGTCGGCGACGGCGACCACGTCGGGCCGGAACTCGGCCGCCTGCCTGGCCAGCAGGTCGATCCGGCCACCGTAGGCGGCCAGCGCGGCCACCCGGAACCTGCCGGGGTTGCGGGCGATGACGTCGAGGGACTGGGTCCCGATGGACCCGGTCGAGCCGAGCAGGACGACGGAGCGAACGGTGTCTGGCTGCACCGCCCCATTCTCCCGGCTCGGACCGCGCTGTCGAATCGGTCGCACCAGGGTGAATCCCCCTGTCCGCGATCCAACGCCCGGGGGATCGTCGAATCGGCCGTACCAGGATTGATCAATCCGGATCGGCGTACGCCAGTGTTGATCAGGCAGGATCGCGGCGAAAAACTGTTAGCCGTGGAGCACACGATAAAAGGCAGTATTTAAGTCCGAATTTCGTCATATCAATAGTTGTAAAGCCTGAGAAATGCATACGTACAGCGCACTAGCTTCCCGGAGCAGTGACAGGCCCTCGGGAGGTACATATGCGGCGCACGGCACGACTCATCCCTGTTCTCACCGCCATCGCGGGAAGCACACTGCTCTCCGCGACGGTCGCGCACGGCGCCACCGTGGAGGCCACGACGGGTGCCAGGCTGGACACCCCGGCGGGCGCGGCGGGCAGGAGCGGGGGCGGCGTCACCCCGGCGCGGGCCGTTCCCCAGCCGGTCGAGGAGGAGGCGGCCGACACCAAGAAGGAACAGCAGACCGTCCAGCGCTACTGGACCGAGGCGAAGATGGAGGCGGCCAAGCCGCTCGCCGCCCTCGTCCCCGAGAAGGACGGCGCCCGGCTCACCGCGGGGGCGATCGCGGCCCAGACCGCGGCCGACCCCGTCTCCGTCCCCGCGACCGAGCCCGACGGCGACGCCGTCACGGTCACCAGGGGCTCGGCGGCGGCCCGCGCCTCCACCGGCGCGGCGTGGACCCGTCGCGGGGCGATCGTCAAGACCGCGGGCCGGGTCTTCTTCACCTACCAGGGCCGCAACGCCTCGTGCTCGGCGAGCGCGGTGACCAGCGAGAACAAGAGCACCGTGATCACAGCGGGGCACTGCGTGAGGATGGGCGGCGCCTTCCACGGCAACTGGGTCTTCGTGCCCGGCTACCAGAACGGCGACCGGCCTTACGGCACGTGGGTGGCGACCACCCTCTACACCACCCCGCAGTGGAACAACAGCGAGGACATCAACTACGACGTGGCCTCGGCCGTGGTGGCCCCGCTGAACGGCAAATCGCTGACCGACGTGGTCGGCGGCCAGGGCGTCTCCTTCAACCAGGCGCGACGCCGGCAGATGCACTCCTTCGGCTACCCGGCCGCCGCCCCGTACGACGGTTCCAAACTGGTCTACTGCTCCGGGCGCGCGTTCGACGACTTCCTGATGTCCCGCGACATCGGGCTGAACTGCGACATGACCGGCGGGTCGAGCGGCGGACCCTGGTTCCTCGACTTCAACGAGAGCACCGGCCTCGGCACCCTGAACTCGGTGAACAGCTTCAAGTACGGCTTCGCCGAGGGCTGGATGTTCGGTCCCTACTTCGGGGCCGAGGCGCGGGCCGTCTACGAGGCGGCCCAGACCACCGGCACCCCCTGATATTCACCAAAAGTAATCACAGGAACACCACACGTAGTGCAAACTCGGGTTTCATGACCTCAAGCCTCCCCCTGCTTGCGGCCGCCTCGCTCCTCGCCGGGTCGCTGAGCGCCCCGATGCCCGGCGCGACGGCCACCTGGCAGGCGGTCACCGAGTTCGGGAAACGGTCCGCGAAGCCCTCCGTCCACCCCTTCGCGGAGACGGCGGAGAAGGCCGGGACGACGGAGACGACGGGGAAACCCGCGACGGTCGCGACGTCCGGTGCTCCGGACGTCGTCGAGCACGCGCCCGCTCCCACCGCGTCGGAGCGGGAGCGCCTGCTCGGCTACTGGACCCCCCGCCGGATGGCCTCCGCGACCCCCTTCGACCGGCTCGACAAGGTCGCCGGAACGCTCGGGCGGCTCTCCGCCACCGGTCGGGGGGTCGTCCCCCGCCAGAGATCGCGCGGCGCCGTGTCCCGCACCGCCGGCGCCCGGTGGACCTCCGGCGGGGCGGTGGCACGCACCACGGGACGGGTGTTCCTCACCATCAAGGGCAGCGACTTCGTGTGCTCGGCGAGCTCGGTCAGGAGCGCCAACAAGGATCTGGTGGTGACCGCCGGCCACTGCGTCAAGGACGGCACCGGCGCCTGGGCCGACAACTGGACCTTCGTCCCCGGCTACAGCCAGGGCCGCCGCCCGTACGGGCAGTACACCGCGCGCCGCATGTTCGTCGCGGGCCCCTGGTCGCGTGAGGGCGACGACAGCCACGACATCGGCATGGTGGCGGTCGCCACCAGCGGCGGCAGGCACCTCGGCGACGTCGTCGGCGGCCAGGACATCGCCTTCGGCGTTCCCAGGGGGCGCCTCGCGAGCGGTTTCGGCTTTCCCGCCGACGCGCCCTACGACGGTGAGCACCTGGTCTACTGCGCGGGCCCGCTCCGCGACGACCCGAACGGGCAGACCCGCGACCAGGGCATGCGCTGCGACATGACCGCCGGATCCAGCGGGGGTCCCTGGCTGAGCGGCTTCGACGCCTCCACCGGCCGGGGCACGATCGTCTCGGTCAGCAGTTTCAAGTACAGCGACGACCGCCGCACCATGTACGGCCCCTACTTCGGTGACTCGGCCAAGGCCCTCTACGCCACGGCCTCCGCGTCGTGACCTCGGCGCTGAGACCGCGCCGAGAGCGTCGCAAGGTCGCTTCGACGGCACCGAGAGCCGGAACCGGCCGCGGAAGGCCGGGCCTGTGGCGCCGGGACCGGCCCGTCGAAAGTTCGGGCCGGTGCCCCTGATGAGCCTCGGAAGGGCGGATCGGCGGCGCGCGGGTCGGGCCCCGGCCCGTCAGAGGGTGAGGCCGGTGAGGACCATCACCTTCTCGTAGGTGAAGTCCGCGATCGCCGAGCGAAGTCCCTCGCGGCCGACGCCCGAGTCCTTGACCCCTCCGTACGGCATCTGGTCGGCGCGGTACGACGGCACGTCACCGATGATCACACCGCCGACCTCCAGCTCCCGGTTGGCGCGGAAGGCGTGGTCGAGGTCGCGGGTGAACACCCCCGCCTGCAGGCCGTACCTGGAGTCGTTGACCGCGGCGAACGCCTCGTCCACACCGGACACCTTCTGGACGACCATCACCGGGCCGAAGACCTCCTCGCGGGAGACCTTGGCGTCGGCCGGCACGTCGGCGAGCACGGTCGGCGCGAACGTGGCGCCGTCGCGGGTGCCGCCGGTCAGCAGGCGGGCGCCCGCGGAGACGGCCTCGCCGACCCACTGCTCCACGCGCTCGGCGGCCTCGGCCGACACGAGGGGGCCGACCTGCGTCTTCTCGTCGGCGGGGTCACCGGTGACCAGGGCCTCGACGGCCGGGACGAGCCGGGCCACGAAGTCGTCGTGGACCGACGCCTCGACGATCACCCGCTGTACGGCGATGCAGCTCTGACCGGCCTGGTAGTTGGAGAACAGCGCGATCCGCGAGGCGGCCCAGTCGAGGTCGGCGTCGGCGAGCACGACCGCGGCGGCGTTGCCGCCGAGTTCCAGGGTCACGTGCTTGCGCGGGACCCGGTCGATGATCGCGTACCCCACGGGGGCCGAACCCGTGAAGGAGACGACCGGTAGGCGCGGGTCCTCGACCAGGGCACCGGCGCGGTCGTTGGACACGGGGAGCACGGAGAACATGCCCTCCGGCAGGTCGGTCTCGGCCAGGATCTCGCCCAGGACCAGCGAGGAGACCGGCGTCGCCGGTGCGGGTTTGAGGACGATCGGGGCACCGACGGCGATGGCCGGGGCCACCTTGTGCGCGACCAGGTTGAGCGGGAAGTTGAACGGGCTGATGCCCAGGATCGGGCCGTGCGGGACCCGGGAGATGTAGGCGAGGCGGCCCGCGGAGGCGGCCTCGGTGTCCAGGCGCACGGTCTCGCCACCGAGACGGCGGGTCTCCTCGGCCGCGAACCTGAAGGTGGAGATCGCCCGGCCGACCTCGCCGCGGGCCCAGAAGATCGGCTTGCCGTTCTCGGCGGTGATCAGGGCGGCGATCTCGTCGGCGCGCTCGGCGAGGCGACGCGAGACGTGCGCGAGGGCCTCGGCCCGTACGTGGATCGGAAGCGCGGCGGCCTGTTTCCGCACGGCCGCCGCGGCGGCCACGGCCTCCTCGACCTGGCCGTCGGTCGGCACGGAGCAGACGGCGACGACGCGGCCGTCATGCGGGTTGGTCACGGTGAGCTCGGTCTCGCCCTTGGCGGGGCGTCCGGCGAGCCAGAAGGGGCGCACGTCCATATCCAGACGCTATGTCACCGGCATGGGAGCGGCCTTACTCCACTCCGCACAACAGCCTCGCGACGGCACGCCGTTCCGCATAAAACCGCCCGCCCGTGCCCTGTAACGAAAACAGGGGTAATCGGGGATATTCCTTACAAGGCACCGGTTTGAATGATCTTCACCGTGGCTAAGTCACCGGATGACGATGAGAGCGGAAGGGCGTGGGCGCATGACCTTCTCGGCGCCGCGCGGCCTTCAGGGCGCCTACCTTGTCGGTGAGCGGGCATCTCAGGACGAGCTTCGTGCCAGGTTGCTCGACGTCGCCAGCCAGTTGCTGGTCACCATCGGGCCGGAGAGCCTCTCGATGCGTCGCATCGCCACCGAGGCGGGATGCTCGACGACCGTCGTCTACACCATGTTCGGCAGCAAGGAGGGCCTCGCCGAGGCGCTGTACCTGGAAGGCTTCGAGCGCTTCCGGCGCCGTCTGGAGGCCGTGCCCTCGCGCAAGGACGCCCTGGAGCACCTCATCGCGCTGGGTCCCGTCTACCGGGAGGTCGCGCTGGACGAGTCCGGTTACTACGCCCTGATGTTCGAGCGCGCGATCCCCGGCTTCGTGCCGAGCGAGCGGGCCAGGACCCTCGCCCGCGCGGCGCTGAACATCGTCGATCGGGTGATCGCGGACTGCATCTCGGCGGGATACATCGTCCCCACCCAGCCCAGGAAGATCGCCGACGCCGTGTGGGCCGCGGCCCAGGGCGCGATCGGCTTGGAACGTGCCGGGCACCTGCGCGACAGCGCCACCTACGAAACAGTCACCTATGCCGTCATCTCCCGCTATCTGGTCGTCGACCGCGACTGACCCCGCCCTCACCTGGCGACGGCGAGGGCGACCCAGAGTTCGGCGCGGACGGCGGGGTCCTCAAGGTCACGTCCGACCAGTTCCGCCACCCGGCGCATGCGGTAGCGCAGAGTGTGGCGGTGCACCCCGAGCCGCTGCGCCGCCGCGTCCCAGTGGCCGTTGCAGTCCAGGTAGACGCGCAGGGACCCGAGCAGATCCGCGCGCGAGCCGTACTCCCTGAGCGGGGCGAGCAGCGCGGAGGAGAACGCCTCCGCCACGCCGGGGTCGAGCAGGGAGAGCAGCCCCTGCCCCGCCAGGTCGGCGAAGCGCGCCACCGGCGCGGTGCCGCGCCCGGCCGCGGCGAGCGCCCGGTCGGCCTGCTCCAGTCCCGCGCGCAGGTCGTCGAGACCCACCGGTTCGCCGACCCCGACGGGGCCGTACTCTCCGAGCGTCGCGGCCACGGCGTCGGCCCGCGCGGGCGGGACCAGCAGGACCACCCTGTCGCCGTCGGCCGCCGCGAACTCGGCCCCCGCGGCCTCGAGCACCGCCTCCGGCTCACCGGCGCAGGCGATCGCCACCAGCGGCTCGCCGGCGAGTCGCTCCCCCAGCCGCTCCAACGTCTCGCGCCCGGCCTCCGGCTGCCCGGCCAGCAGCAGCCGCAGCACCGCGGAGCGAACCCGGCGTTCGGCGGCCAGGTGCTCCACACCGTGCTCGACGGCGAGTGTGAGCAGGGACGCGGCGGCGTTGACCACGGTGTGCGCGACCGGGGTGAAGGACCGGCCGATGCCGACGGCGAGGAATCCCCTCACCCGACGGGCTCCCAGTGGCCGCACGATGACGTGTTCCTCGGGTGAGGAGAGGGCGACGCTCGCGGGAGCGCCCTGACTCGTGATCCTTCTCAGCCGTTCCAGCTCGGGGCCGAGGTCTCCGGCCGCCGCGGCGGCGCCTCTGCCCGCCAGATGTCGTACGGCCCCCGCCTCGTCGAGCAGGATCGCCCAGCCGCCCAGCTCGCGGGCGAGGCGGTCGATCACCGCGCGAGGGCCCTCCGGGCGCAGCGCGGCACGGGTGAGGCGGCCCTGGGCGGCGAAGGCGCTGCTGAGCTCGTCGTACTGCTCGGCGGCGATCAGCTCGCTCACCGCCTTGCCGATGGCGACGAACGGGGTGTCGCGCGGCACCTCGACGAGCGGCAGCCCGGCCCGCGTGGCGGCCTCGACCAGTGCCTCGGGGATCGTCTCGTGCCCGAGTCCGACGCCGAACCCGAGTCCGGCGACGTCTCTGGCGACCAGGCGCTCGACGTAGGGGCCGGCGTTGCGGGCGTCCAGGCGCATGCCCGTGGTCAAAACCAGTTCGCCGCCCTCGAGGAACGGGGTGGGATCTTCCAGCTCGCTGACCGCCACCCAGCGCACCGGCCGGTCGAGCGCCTCCCGCCCGGTGAGGACCACGAGCCCGAGGGCGAGCCGCCGTACGACGGTGTTCAGCGTCGGCGCCATCCCCACCCCCTTTTTTGTACGTTATGTCTATTCTGCTCTTCGCAATTTTGCCATAGTGCATCATCGGCACACCGGCATCGGCGACATAGCTTCACATCATGAGCACCGTCACCGAGGGCGGCCCCTCGCTTCCGCAGGAGCGCCGCCTCGTCACCGAGATTCCCGGCCCGAGGTCCCGCGAACTGCTCGCGCGCAAGCAGGCCGCCGTACCACCGGGCATCGGCACCACGCTGCCCGTCTTCGTGACGCACGCCGGGGGCGGTGTCGTGGTCGACGCCGACGGCAACTCTCTGATCGACTTCGGATCCGGCATCGCGGTGACCGGTGTCGGCAACTCCGCCCCGCGCGTCGTCGAGCGGGTGAGCAGGCAGGTGGCGGACTTCACCCACACCTGCTTCATGATCACGCCGTACGAGTCGTACGTGCGGGTCGCCGAGAAACTCAACGAGATCACCCCCGGTGACCACGAGAAGCGCACCTTCCTGCTCAACAGCGGCGCCGAGGCGGTGGAGAACGCGGTCAAGGTCGCCCGCCACGCCACCGGCCGCCAGGCGGTCGTCGTCTTCGAGCACGGCTACCATGGCCGGACCCTGCTGACGATGACGCTGACGGCCAAGAACATGCCCTACAAGCACCGCTTCGGCCCGTTCGCGCCCGAGGTCTACCGGGTACCGCTCGCCTACCCGTTCCGCTGGCCCACCGGCCCGGAGAACTGCGCGGAGGAGGCCGCGGCCCAGGCGATCGACCAGATCACCAAGGAGATCGGCGCCGAGAACGTCGCCGCCGTGGTGATCGAGCCGATCGCGGGCGAAGGCGGCTTCATCGAGCCCGCCAAGGGCTTCCTGCCGAGGATCCTGGAGTTCTGCCGCGAGAACGGCATCGTCTTCGTCGCCGACGAGGTGCAGACCGGCTTCTGCCGCACCGGCCACCTGTTCGCCTGCGAGGACGAGGGCATCGTGCCCGACATCATCGTCACCGCGAAGGGCATCGCGGGCGGCCTGCCGCTCGCCGCCGTCACCGGCCGCGCCGAGATCCTCGACAAGGTCCACGTCGGCGGGCTGGGCGGCACCTACGGCGGCAACCCGCTCGCCTGCGAGGCCGCGCTGGGCGTGATGGAGACCATCGAGGCCGACGACCTGATCGGGAAGGCCCGCCGCATCGGCGAGACCATGCTTCCGCGGCTGCGCGCCCTGGCGAGGAGAAACCCGATCATCGGCGACGTACGCGGCCGAGGCGCCATGATCGCCATCGAGCTGGTCGTGCCCGGCACCGGCGAGCCCCACCCCACCGCGGCGGGCGAGATCGCGAAAAGGTGTCACGCGGAGGGTCTGCTCGTGCTGACCGCGGGCACCTACGGCAACGTGCTGCGTTTCCTGCCGCCACTGGTCATCCCCGATCACCTCCTGGAGGAGGGTCTCGCGATTCTGGAGAAGGCCGTGAACGAGGCCTGACTGTTTAGAACACACCAAAAGGGGCACCCGGCTTGATGCCGAGTGTCCCTTTTGCCGCTATACGGCCCGCATGTAGGCCGTGATTTAACCACCGCTTGACATCCGCCACAGCGATCACGGGTCGTGACCGCGTTATAACGGTTCCGATATGAAAGTACGCGATCAAGACAGGAAACGTGCCGACGTCCTCCTCGCGGCCGAGCCACGGGAGAGAACAAGGAGTCACCACGCTGGAGGAATGTGATCGGCTTCCTCCCCACGACCGAAGCCAGGGGATTCCACCCCTCACGGGTGGGTCTCCCGCTTCACCGCCAGTTGCCCGCCAGGAGAGAAATTCTCCCCTCTGAGGTCCCACCCCGGCTCCACAGGCGTTTTCTCTCGCCGCCGGCCCGGCGGCGAGGGTGGTGCGGGGATGCGCAGGCGGCTCGGCCATCGCCACCGCACGCGCACGCCACCAACCCGTACGGCGCCTTGCCGCGTTTCCTTCCCACGCCTCAAGGCGGGGTCTCCGCGCTGAAAGGAACACGATGAACTGGAGGCCACCCAGCACGGCACACGCCACGATGACCTTCGATCCCGACGGACTGACCCGCACCCAGCGTGAGGGCGACGCCTGCGTGGCCTGCCACAAGAAGTGGCCTCGCCCGCGGACCAGGATCGGCCGCCTCCCCGACGGCACGGCCCTCTTCGCCTGCCCGGAGTGCGCCGACGCGCTGCTACCGCAGCAGGACGACGCCCGCTCCCGGCCCCGGCGCGTGGCCTTCTTCTGAGCTCTTCTCGACAACCGGTGCGAGTCCGCGGCCCCGCACCGGTTGATCACCGGTACGGCCGCGGCCTCCGTCGGCACCCCGATCACCCTCGCGAAGCCGATGCGGCCGGAATCCCCGGAACGCCTTTACGAAGTAAGCCGAGGAGACGGCGGGGAGGGCCCTCAGGCGGACAGGAGCGTCTTAGCGCTCTCGGTGCTCTCGTCGCGCATGCCCCACGGCGAGCCGTAGGCGTTGAGCAACTCCAGGAAGGGCACCGCGTCGAACGCCTCGGGGCCGAGCACGCCACTGCCCGACCAGGCACCGGTGGCCAGCAGTTCCAGGGCGACCACCGGGTGCACGGCCGTCTGCCAGACCACGGCCTGGCAGCCGTACTCCCGCATCGACCACTCGTTGTCGACCACGTGGTAGAGATACACCTCGCGCGGCCGGCCGTCCTTGCCCACACCCTTCACCCAGGTCCCGGCGCAGGTCTTGCCGCGCATCCGGTCGCCGAGGGTGGCCGGGTCGGGCAGGCTGGCCGCGACCACGTCGCGCGGCGAGGCCTCGACTCCCCCCACCTTGATCTTGTCCGCGTTGTCCAGGCCGAGCTTGTGCAGGGTCTTCAGGACCCCGATGAACTCCTCACCCAGGCCGTACTTGAACGTCACCCGCTTGGCGTCGATGTAGCGGGGCACGAGGAGCACCTCCTCGTGCTCG
This sequence comes from Streptosporangium sp. NPDC049046, assembly GCF_040649155.1. Classification (NCBI taxonomy): domain Bacteria; kingdom Bacillati; phylum Actinomycetota; class Actinomycetes; order Streptosporangiales; family Streptosporangiaceae; genus Streptosporangium; species Streptosporangium sp. NPDC049046. The sequence goes on from NZ_JBEZEZ010000008.1 coordinate 335,742, forward strand.
ACGTTGACGCACTCGACCGGCCCGATCCCCTCGGGGAAGTCGAACACCTCGGGCTCACTGAACGGCTCGGTGGTGTGCCAGCCGCCGTTCTCCCAGATCACCGGCGGGTTGAGGCACTCCTCGATCGTCGTCCAGATGGAGAACGTCGGCGCGAAGTCGTAGCCGTCGACCACCAGGTTGGAGCCGTCGCGGATGCCGATCTCCTCGATGCTCCGGAACAGGTGCTCGGCGGCGTAGCGCGCGAACACGTCGGCGAGCCCCGGCTCCACCCCCATCCCCACCAGCGCCAGGCCGCCCTTCCGCCGCCAGGCCTCGGCGAGGGCGAACTGCTCGTCGCCGAGTTTCACCCCGGTCAGCTCGTACGGCCTGCGCGGGTGCGGTCGCGACAACGACATCGCCATGTCGAGGTAGTGCGCCCCGGCGTTGAGCGCCGCCTCGAACAGGGACATGGTGAAGCGGGGGTCCACGGCGTTGAAGAGCACGTCGCAGCGATGCTCGGCGAGGGCGGCCTCGACCGCCACCCGGTCGGAGGCGTCCAGCCCGATGGCGCTGAAGCGCGGGTCCGCGATCCTGGCCACGACGGCGGTGGCCCGGTCCTGTTGGGAGTCGGCGACCACGATGTGTTCGAAGAAATCTCGGCGTGCGGCGATCGGCACGACGGCGGAACCGACGCCGCCCGCTCCAACAAGAAGGATTCTCATGGCGACCAGACTACCCACTGACTGGTCAACCAGTCGATATTGAGACCATGATTTTCCCACCGAATCCATCGCCAAACACGATCACGACAACGAAAAGCGCGGCAAAACGCGAGATATGCGGGCATGGCTGGAGACGAGTGTCACGAGGAGGGAAGGACGGGCCCGCGGCCCTTCACGCTCGGACCGGCGGGAAACCGGTCACTTCAGGAGCTGCTTCCAGCGCTCCGCCCACTCGGTGTAATCGGTGCATTCCCCACCACGACCCCCGCAATCGCGCGTCGGGCGGGTGGCGAAGACGACATCGCGCAGCCACCGGCTGTCTCGCACGTGGTAGATCTCGCACATCCGACGGGCGTGACCGCCACACGCCTCCGGATTGGCCGGGGCCAGCCCGGTCCAGGCCGCGGCGGGGCGCTGCGCCGACGCCGAACTCACCCAGTTCAGCCACCGGTAGCCGCAGTTGGGGCTGGCGGGCTTCGCCGCGAGCATCCACGAGTCGACCCACCCGGTCATCGGCACCCCCTCCAGCGCCTTCATCGGCCGGCCCGCGCGCCGGAAGAGGTCCAGGTGGTACGGGAGGGCCTGGGCGATCCGCACCGGTCCCGCCGACAGGGCCCTGACCAGGTCGAGTGAGCCGTCCCAGTAAACCCGGTCGGGACCCTCGCCCTCGGCGAGGAGCCTCAGGGCGGCGTCGAGCTGCGCGGAAGTGAGCTGGAACGGATCCTCGGTCTTCGACCCGGGACGCCTCCCGCCGAGGGCGAGCGCGGCGTCGGCGATGCTCAGCGGGCTGTTCCTGATCGCCGCGGAGGACGTTTCGTAGAGCGCCGACGGCCCTTCGGGCCTGCCCTCCTCGTAGAGGACCCGGTTGACCCCCCACAGGTAGGGGATGCCGTAGACCTTGCCGTCCTCGCGCAGGCCGGGCAGCTCGCGCAGCCGCCTGGGGATCCGCCGGTAGTCGTCGACCAACGCCGTCTCCAGCGGCGCCACCTTCCCCTGCGCCACCAGCAGCCCCGCCAGGTCGGGAGCGGGTGAGACGGCGTCGTAGGCGCCGGTGGCGAACCTGACGGCCATCTCCTCGCTCGTACGGACCCGGTCGAGCTTGACGACGCAGCCGCTCTCCCGCTCGAAGGGCGTGAGCCAGTTGACCTGCGAACTGGTCCCGCCGTACTCGACGTACCCCTGGAAGGTGAGCACCCGCAGCGTGCCCTCGCCCTCGCCGATGGACGGCGAAGGCGTCGGGCTCGGACTGGCCGCACGGGTCGCGGCGGTGGGCGTCGCGGAGGGGGTGACGGGTGTCGCGGAGGACGAGGGGCCGCGCATCGGCCTCGCCGTGGTCGTGGCCCCCGCCTGGGCGCAGGCGGCGAGCGCGAGCACGCCCACTCCGAACAGCGCTCCCAGCCGCGCCAGGCGAAGCCTGTCCCTGCCCACGAGGCCCACGAGGTTTCCTCCCGACATCGCCACCGACCTGCCCGGGAGCCTACCGGCCCGCGCCCACCCCGGGTGTCCGCATGTCGCACCGAGAAAGGGGCGGAAAAAGACGCGAGGCCCACGCCCCGGCAGGAGGGGCGCGGGCCTCGCGGGTCGGAGGCTACCCGTTGGTCGGGAAGCCGAGGTTGACGCCACCGTGGCTCGGGTCGAGCCATCGGGAGGTGACGACCTTGCCCCGGGTGTAGAAGTGCACGCCCTCGGCCCCGTGGACGTGGGTGTCCCCGAAGAGCGATGCCTTCCAGCCGCCGAAGCTGTAGAAGGCCATCGGCACCGGGATCGGCACATTGATGCCGATCATGCCGACCTCCACCTCGTTCTGGAAACGCCGGGCCGCGCCGCCGTCGTTGGTGAAGATCGCGGTGCCGTTGCCGAACTCACCACCGTTGATCAGCTCCAGGCCCTCCTCGTACGAGGAGACGCGGACGATCGACAGGACCGGGCCGAAGATCTCCTCCCGGTGGACCCGGGAGCCGGCGGCCACGTGGTCGAGGACCGTGGGGCCGAGCCAGAATCCGGCCGTGTCCTGGGCGGCACCGCCCCCGAGGACGGGGGTCAGGCGGCCGTCCACGACGAGCTTGGCGCCTTCGGAAACGCCCAGGTCGAGGTAGGAGACGACCTTGTCGCGGTGGACCCCGGTGACGAGAGGTCCCATCTGGGAGGACGGGTCATCGCCGGGACCGACGGTGAGCGCGGAGACCCGAGAGACGATCTTGTCGACCAGCTCGTCCCCGACCGGATCCACGGCGAGCACGACGGAGATCGCCATGCAGCGCTCCCCCGCCGAGCCGAAACCGGCCGACACCGCCGCGTCGGCGACGAGGTCGAGGTCGGCGTCGGGCAGGACGAGCATGTGGTTCTTGGCGCCGCCGAGCGCCTGGACCCGCTTGCCGTGGGAGGTGCCGGTCTCGTAGACGTACCTCGCGATGGGCGTGGACCCGACGAACGAGACCGCGCGCACGTCCGGGTGCTCCAGCAGCCGGTCCACCGCCACCTTGTCGCCCTGGACGACGTTGAAGACGCCGTCGGGCAGCCCGGCCTCCTTCCACAGCGCGGCCATCAGCAGCGACGCCGAGGGGTCCTTCTCCGACGGCTTGAGGACGAAGGCGTTGCCCGCGGCGATCGCGATCGGGAACATCCACATCGGCACCATCGCCGGGAAGTTGAACGGGGTGATCCCGGCCACGACGCCCAGCGGCTGCCGGATCGAGTAGGAGTCGACCCGGGTGGAGACGCCCTCGGAGAAACCGCCCTTGAGCAGGTGCGGGATGCCACAGGCGAACTCCACGACCTCCAGGCCCCTCGCGACCTCGCCCAGCGCGTCGGAGTGGACCTTGCCGTGCTCCTCGGAGATGAGACGGGCCAGCTCGTCGCGGTTGGCGTACATCAGCTCCCTGAAGCGGAACAGCACCTGCGAGCGCTTGACCAGCGAGGCGTCCCGCCAGGCGGGCCAGGCCTCGACGGCGGCGGCCACGGCCGCGTCCACCTCGCCCACGGACGCGAGGTGGACGCGGCCCGCGACCTCCCCTGTCGCGGGGTCGAAGATCTCCGAAGTACGGTCGGAGCCTTCGACGGGGCCTCCGCCGATCCAGTGGGTGACGTTCTTCACGAGACGACCTCGGCGTTGATGGTTTCGAGCGCGCTGACGATGATCCCGAGGCCGTCCGCGGCCTCGTCGAGGGAGAGGGTGAGCGGCGGGGCCATCCGGAGCACGTTGCCCTTCAGGCCGCCCTTGCCCGCGAGCAGGCCGGACTTCCTGGTCTCCTCCATGAACCGGGTGGCGAGGGCCGGCGAGGGTTCGCCGGTCGCCGGGTCGACCAGCTCGACGGCGAACATCAGGCCCTTGCCGCGGACGTCGCCGACGATCGGCAGCCTCGGCGCCGCCGCACGGAGCCCGTCGATGATCAGGGCGCCGGTCCTCGCGGCGTTCGCCTGCAGGTCGTGGTCGAGGACGTAGTCCAGGGTGGCGTTGGCGGCGGCCATGGAGATCGGGTTGCCGCCGAAGGTGGCCAGTCCCACGGCGTGGAGGTTGTCCATCAGGTCGCCGCGGGCGACGACGCCGCCGACCGCGAAGCCGTTGCCCAGCCCCTTGGCGAAGGTCATCATGTCGGGCGTGACGCCGTGGTTCTGGATGCCGAAGAAGGCCGAGCCGGTGCGCCCCCAGCCGGTCTGCACCTCGTCGGAGATGAACAGGATGCCCTCGGCGTCGAGGACCTCCTGGTAGGCGGCGAACAGCCCGTCGGGAGGCATGGTGAAACCGCCCACCCCCTGGATCGGCTCGGCGATCAGCGCCGCCACGTCGCCGGCGACGACGGTGGAGAGCACGTGGCGCAGGTCGTCGACGCACGCCGCGATGTAGTCGGCGTCGGACAGGCCGCGGAACCGGGTGAGATGCCGGTCGGCGCCGTGCAGGAAGTGCACGTTCAGCGGTGACAGCGAGTTGTTCTTCCACGCGCGGTTGCTCGTGACGCTGACCGCTCCGAAGGAGCGGCCGTGGTAGCTCTGCCGCATGGCGAACACCTGGTCGGACTTACGCGCGTAGGTCGCCAGCAGCAGAGCGGTCTCGTTCGCCTCGGTGCCGGAGTTGGTGAAGAAGACCTTCGCGTCCGGGATGCCGGAGAGCCTCGCGATCTTCTCGGCCAGCTCCACCTGACCGCGCAGCAGGTAGACCGTGGAGGTGTGCACCACACCGGTGGCGATCTGCCGCTCGACGGCCTCGCGCACCTCGGGCACGTCGTACCCGATCATGTTGGTCAGGATGCCCGCGAAGAAGTCGAGATAGCTCTTGCCCGACGCGTCGACGACGCGGTTTCCCTTGCCCGAGACGATCTCGATGGGCTCGTCGTAGTAAAGGGCCAGCCAGTTGGGCATTACCGCGCGATGGCGCGCAAGGAGGTCCGACATACATCGAGTATCGCCTCTCGGGGCCATCGCTCATACCTACAATATGTCGGCATATCGCCGCCAAACCCTGCACACTGTCAGGTTCTGCCCGTGAGGATCACCCTCACCCTGAGGGCGGTAGGGCACCGAGGGGCACCGGAGGCGGTCGTCCGCTCCGCCGGGAAAGGTCCCTGACGCGGCCGGGCGGTTTCAAGGGGGCGTTGCAACACAGGTGATCAACTGGCTGGCGCCAGGAGCTTCTTTCGCCCCTGCGGCGACCGAACGCCACGAATCTCGAACGCTGCAACCCCTGAACTGATCAGGTGTTGCAACGATCCCTGAAACCTAAGCCGTGGGGCACTGGGAGCCCGTGCGGCTCGCATCCCACGGCGCCCTCGCATCCCGCGGCGGAGCCCGTGCGGCTCGCGTCCCACGCCGGAGCGCGGGCGACCTGAGCCCCGTCCCGGCCCCCGTGCGGCTCGCGCCGTCCTCGGCGTGGCGCGAGCCGCACGGGGCCGACGACCTGGACGGCCTCTCAGCTCCCCGCCTTCACCAGCCCTTCCTCCGTACCGGCCCCGGACACGGGCGCGGGGCGCAGCACCAGGAACGCCAGCGTGGCGGCGGCGAGGGTGAAGCCGACCCCCACCCAGGAGCCGAACGACATGGCCGAGACGAACGCCTCACGCGCGGTCTCGATCACTCCCCCGTCCCCCAGTCGCAGCGCCTCACCGATCGACTCGCGCGCGGCGGCCGGGGCGTCGTCGGGCATCGACGTGGTGTAGACCCCGGCCAGCACGCTGCCGAGCACGGCGACGCTCAGCGCCATGCCGACCTGCTGGACGGTGTCGTTGAGCGCCGACCCGACACCGGCGTGCGCGGGCGGTACCGCCCCCATCAGCGTCGCGTAGGCCGCGGGTCCCGCCAGACCCCCGCCGACCCCCATCAGCATGAGGCCGGTGATCAGCAGGCCGTACCCGGTGTCGGCGGTCATGACGGCGAGCACCCCGAACCCGCCGGCCATCACGGCGAGGCCGACGGCGACCAGCATCCGGTTGCTGACCTTCTGCCCCAGCGCGGCGCCGACCCCGTTGAACACCGCGGCGGCCACGGCGTACGGCAGCAGCGCGAGACCGGCGCGCATCGGACTGTAGCCCAGCACGAACTGCAGGTACTGGGTGAGCATCAGCAGCAGCGCTCCCGTGCCGAACGACATCAGCACGATCGAGAACGACGCCCCGCTGAAGTTCCGGTCGCGGAACAGCTCCAGCGGAAGCATCGGGTGCTCCGTCCTGAGCTCCCAGATCACGAACGCCCCCAGCGCCACCACCGCCAGCCCGGCGGCGACCAGCGACTCCGCCGAGGTCCAGCCCGCGGTCGGCGCGGAGATGACCACGTAGACGAGGGCACTCATGCCGGTCGTGGACAGCACGACGCCGACCGGGTCGAGCCTTCTCGCCGGACCGCGCGACTCGGGCATCAGCAGCGCCGCGGCGATCACGGCGACGATCGCGACCGGCACGTTGAGCAGGAAGATCGATCCCCACCAGTAGTGTTCGAGCAGGAAGCCGCCCAGCGTGGGACCGGCGATCACGCCGACCATCGCCACCGCGCTCCACGCGGCGATCGCCTTGCGGCGTTCCTCGTCGTCGAAGACGGTGATCAGGATCGACAGGGTGCTCGGCATGAGGATGGAGCCGCCGACGCCCATGAGCGCGCGGGCGCCGATCAGGTGCCAGGGCTCGGTGACCAGCACGGCGAGCAGCGAGGCGCCGCCGAACAGCACCAGACCGATGATCAGGAAGCGCTTGCGACCGTAACGGTCCGACAGGCTGCCGGAGGTGAGCAGCAGCCCCGCGAAGACCAGGACATAGGCATCGATGATCCACTGGATGTCTGCCGGGCTCGCCCCCAGATCGACCATGAGGGCGGGGATCGCCAGGTTCAGGACGGTGTTGTCCACCACGAGGACAAGCAGGCTCAGACAGAGCACTCCGAGGATCCACCAGCGCCTCGGATCACGTTCGACTCGTACAGTGTTCGATTCCACTCGCACACCGTACGATAAACTCGAACAGTGTGCTACAAGATTTATGCTTGAGGAGTGGAACAGCAATTCAGCTCCGTCTGGACCCGTGAGCGGCGCACCGCGAAGAGTCCCACCCTCAGCCGCACGCAGATCGTGCGCACGGCGATGGAGCTGCTCGACGCCGAAGGGCTGGACGCACTGAGCATGCGCCGCCTGGGCGCCAAGCTCGGCTCGGGGACGACCAGCATCTACTGGCACGTGGCGAACAAGGACGAGTTGCTTGAGCTGGTCCTCGACGAGGTCTACGGCGAGTTCGACATTCCGGACGTCCGGGAGACCACCTGGCGCAACGTCGCCTCCTCCTTCGCGTACTCCATCCGCCAGGCGCTCTTCGCACACCCCTGGGTCATCAGCTACATCGGGACGACCCCCGCCATCGGCCCCAACGCGATGCGGATGATGAGCCGACTCGTCGCCACCTTCGACCACGCCGGGTTCCGCGGCCTCGACCAGGACCACGCCGCCTCGACGCTTCTGGCGTACGTGCTCGGGGTCACCGCGCCCGAAATCTCCTGGCGGGCGATGACCGCCAAGGCGGGCCTCGACTCCAACGAACTGAACGAGGCCCTGCAGCCCGTGGTGGAGAAGGCTGCGGCCGACTACCCCGAGCTGGCCGCCCGCTACGCCGAGTACCGGTGCATGGACGTCGACTCCGCCAGGGCGCTCAACTTCGAGTTCGGCCTGACCTGCTTCCTCGACGGACTGGATGCCCGCCTGAACCGCGCCACCCCACCTCTGGCGCCGCGGAGCCGCTCGGCACCCGGCGCGGACATCGAAGAAACCGGGGAGTCACGCCGGTAGGCACGCAAGAGCGGGTGAGGGGTGGCGATGGAGTAAGGGCCGCCGCAGCGCGGGTCTTCGATCCTTGGACCGCCCCCACGGGAGCCGAGCGGTGACCGCGCTCGCGGGGGAAAGCAGGTGGCGGGGAGGGTGGGACAAACAGGCTGTAAAGCGTGACCCCCTCGCGCTTACATGCTGATCGGATATTCTCGACACGTGCTCCCTACCGTCGCCGACGTCCTCGCCCTGGACACCGTCCGTCGGGGCAATCCACGGGTCGTGGCGGGGGCCGACCGGCTGGACAGCCGGGTGCGCTGGGTGCACGTGGGCGAGGTGACCGACATCGCGCACCTGCTGCGCGGAGGCGAGCTCGTGCTCACCACCGGCATCGCCCTGCCCGACGATCCCCGCAAGCTCGCCGACTACATCGCCGAGCTCGTCGCCGTGGGCGCCTCGGGACTGATCGTGGAACTGGGCCGCAAGTTCATCGGGGAGCTGCCCGGCGCCGTGGTCCGCGCCGCCGAGGAGCACGGCCTGCCTCTGGTCACCCTGGCCAGGGAGACACCGTTCGTGCAGATCACCGAGTCGGTGCACGCCCGGATCATCGACATCCAGCTGGAGGAGCTCCGCGCCTCCGAGCAGCTGCACGAGGTCTTCACCGAGCTGTCGGTCGAGGGCGCCTCTCCGGCGGATGTCCTGGGCCAGGTGACGAGGCTGTCCGGGCGCCCCGCGTTGCTGGAGAACCTCGCCCACCAGGTGCTGGCCTGCGAGACCGCCGGCCGCGACACCGGCTCCCTGCTCGCGGGCTGGGAGACCCGCTCCCGCGCGGTCGCGCCCGACCTGCGCACCGCCTACGATGCCGCCTCCGGCTGGCTGGTCACCATGGTCGGCGCACGCGGCCAGGACTGGGGCCGCCTGATCATCCTCTGCGACACGGAGCCGGGGCCGCGCGACATCGTGCTCGCCGAGCGCGCCGCGACCACCCTCGCCCTGGGCCGCCTGCTGGAGCGCCACCAGGAGTCACTGGAACGTCAGGCGCACGGCACGATCATCACCGGAATCCTCACCCACGCGTACGCCGACCCCGAGGAGGCCGCGGCACGCGCCCGCGCGGTCGGTGTGTCGCTCACCGGACGCAAGCTCATCAGCGTGGTGCTCCGCCTGGCCGAGCCCGCGGACAAGCCGCTCGAGGGCCAGGAGCAGCTCATCCAACTCGGCGAGCTGGCGGACGCGGCCGCCGCCGCCTGCCGCGAGGCCCGCCTTCCCGCCCTCGTCGGCGCCCTGGACCAGAATCGGGTCGGCGTCCTGCTCCCCCTTCCGCCGCGCGTCCTCCCCGAGGCCGCGCTGACCACGCTCGCCGATCACCTGCGCGCGGCCTTCACCGTCCCCTTCGTCCTCGCCGCCGGCTCCCTGGTCGAGTCGATCCGCGACGTACGGAGAAGTTTCCTGGAGGCCGAGCAGGTCTCCGACGTGGCCGTCAGACACCCCGACGGCCGCGCCTTCTACCGGCTGCCCGACCTTCGCCTGAGAGGACTGCTCCATCTTCTGCGCGACGACGCCCGGCTGCAGACCTTCGCGGAGCGCGAGCTCGGACCGCTGCTCGCCCACGACGCCCAGCGCGGCGGCGACCTCACCGGGATCCTGCGGGTCTATCTCGACTCGGGTCGCAACAAGGCCGTCGCCGCCCAGAGAGCCCATCTGTCCAGACCCGCCTTCTACGACCGTCTCCGCAGGTTGGAGCGCGTCCTCGACACCGATCTGGACGATGTCGAATCCTGTCTCTCCCTCCACGTCGCCCTCCTGGCTCTGGAGTCCTTCCGGAGAGACAGTCCCCGTTCCTGAAAGGTCCCCATGCCCGAGATCTTCGTTCCCGAGACCGCCGATCTGACCCGGATGGTCGCCGCCGCCGGGGCGTTCTCCGTCCCCACCGACGACGTACGGCTGTCACCGGAAGAGCTGGAGCCCCACCAGATCCTGGCGGGTTCTCCGCGCGTCTCGTCGATCGAGTTGTGGTCCTCACCGGACGGCAGGCAGAGCCGGGGCATCTGGGAGATCACACCGGGCACGGTCGTCGATGTGGAACGTGACGAGATGTTCGTGGTCCTGTCCGGTCGCGCCACACTGGAAGTCGACGGCGGCGCCACCCTGGAGCTCGTGCCCGGATCGGTCTGCCTGCTCGCCGAGGGTGCCAAGACCGTCTGGATCGTCCACGAGACGCTGCGCAAGGTGTACCACTGCGTGGGCTGACGGAATCAGGTACGCGGAACCTCCAGCGTGAGCAACAACACTTTCTTGGGATGTTTCACCCGTTTACCTCCCCTTGACCCGTAGATCTCGGCACGATGGTTCACGAAATCGGAGACCAACGGGGAGAGATGCACATGTCGCGACACCTTGTCGCCGGATTGATGACCCTGACACTCACCGCCGTGGCGGTTCCCGCCGAGGCGAAACAGGCGAGTGTCGGGTTTCCCTCCTCCGCGTTCCCGCTGGGTGTGAGCATGGCGCCGGTGAAGCAGCAGCAGAGCGTGGCACCGGGAATTACCCTTTTTAGTGTGAAACACGGCAAATCCACCCAAGGGTGGACAGTTTCCGCTCTTATGCCCAACGGGCATGACGCCGGTTCCCTGGTCACCGCACAGACGGTGGCCCAGGCGATGGAGGACGCCGGATTCGCCCCTGAAATTCTGAGAATCGTGCAACCCGCCGCCTCGGACGCTCCCGCCGTGGAGCGTTACATGGTGAGGACCGGCCTGTGGTCGTTCGGCCAGCGGGCCAAGGCCGACAAGGTCGTGAAGGAGCTCAAGGCAGCCGGTGTCCGGGCCAAGACCGACTATCTCGGCGACGACGGCACAGACACCACCGGTCCCTGGGACATGCGCGTGCTGATGGTCAACCCGAAGCTGTTCAAGGGATCCTTCAAGACGAGCGTCGGCAAGAGCGTGGCCAAGCGCGAGAGCACCAGCTCGATGTCGAAGCTGGCCGGCGCCATCGCCGGGGTCAACGGCGGCTTCTTCAACATCCACACGGCCAAGGCGCTCCAGGGCGACCCGGTCGGTGTGTCCGTCGTGGGCGGCAGGCTCCTCAGCGAGGCCGTGCCGGGCCGCAGCGGTCTCGTCATCACCCAGGGCCGCAAGGCGCGGATCACCGAGCTGAAGACCACGGTCACCGCGATCTCCTCCGACGGGACGAAGGCCGAGATCAACGGCATCAACCGGGCCGCCGGGGCCGAAGAGCTCGTCCTCTACACCGAGGAGTTCGGCGGCAAGACAGCAGCCGACGGCGGCATCGAGGTCGTCGTCAACGCCGCCGACGGCAGGGTCATCAAGGTCCGTCAGGCCGGCGGCATCGTCGCCCGGGGCACCTACCTGCTCCACGGCACCGGCCTGGCGGCCGTCTGGCTCCAGGAGCACGGGCAGGGAACCTGGATGAAGGTGGACGGGAAGGTCATCGACCTGCGCACGCAGCGGGCCATACCGCTCACCCCGGAGACACACATCATGGGCGGCGGGGTCGGGCTGGTCAGGAACGGCCGGGTACGCATCACCGCGGCGGCCGACGGGCACGCCTCGATCAACATGATGCTCCGGCGTCACCCACGCACGATGGTCGGCGTCGACAAGTCGGGCGGGCTCATCCTGGCCACGGTCGACGGACGCAACCCCGGAGTCAGCGTGGGCGCCTCGATGGTGGAGGCCGCTCAGCTGATGCGGTGGCTGGGAGCCAAGCAGGCCATCAACTTCGACGGTGGCGGCTCCAGTGTGATGGTCGTCAACCACAAGCCCGTGAACCGGCCTTCGGACGGCGCGGAGCGAACCGTGGGTGACGGTCTCTTCATCACCCCCTGACGGGAAACAGCGGTGTGACGGAGAAGCTCCGGTCCTTGAGGGCCGGAGCTTCTCCGTTACCGGGATCTGTTGAAAAGAAAAGGCCCTGGAAAGCACGAAAGGGCCCCCACCAAACAGTGGGAGCCCTTTCATGAAAGATTGTCCGGCGGTGACCTACTCTCCCACACCGTCCCCGGTGCAGTACCATCGGCGCTGAAGAGCTTAACTTCCGGGTTCGGAATGTAAC